>CAKRPS010000010.1 GCA_934385475.1 uncultured Lachnospiraceae bacterium
CGAGATAGCTCAGTTGGCTAGAGCATACGGTTCATACCCGTAGTGTCGAGGGTTCGAATCCCCCTCTCGCTACTATCATGAAAGAGACGGAAAGCGTTGATTGTACAGCGTTTTCCGTTTTTTCATCCTATATACATTGTCAAAAACCTATATGCCCCTGCACACATGAGATTCTGGAATAACTCAAAAAAGATTGGCCTTTCGACCAATCTTTTTATTGCTCTCTTACATTCTCTCCGGTGCTTCAAAGCCAAGCAGATCGATACAGGTTTCCAGAATCTCCTTGGTCAGCTTCAAAAGCGCGATCCAACCTGCCTTCTGCTCTTCGTTTTCTTCTGTCAGAATCTTCGTCTCATGGTAGAAACGGTTAAACGCATTGGCAAGATCATAAATATAGGCACAGATCCTATGTGGAGCGATCTCCTCAAAGGAAGCCTCCATCATCGCATGGAACTTGGAAAGCTCCAGCATCAAAGCCTTCTCAGATGTGTTGACTGCCTCTCCGATAGCAACCTTCTCAAGATTACCGCCCTGCTCCTTATACTTGCCAAGGATCGACTTGATCCGCACGATCGTATAAAGGATATACGGGCCGGTATCGCCCTCAAATGAGGTAAAGCGATCCATATCAAAGATATAATCCTTGGAAGCCTGATTGGAGAGGTCTCCATATTTGATTGCGGCAAGACCGACAATCTTCGCAGTCTCCTTCGCTTCCTCCTGATTGATCTCATATCCTTTTGTGGCGGCATTTTCGTTGATCTTCCGGATCATCTCCTCGTTGATCTCACGGATCAGATTTTCCAGTCGCATAACCCCGCCTTCTCTGGTCTTAAAGGGCTTTCCATCCTTGCCATTCATGGTCCCAAAGCCAATGTGCACCAGTTTGGTCTCCGGTGTGACCAGTCCGGTCTTTCTTGCGCACCGGAATACCTGCTCAAAATACAGATCCTGTCGTTTGTCTGTCAGATAGATCAGCTCGTCCGGATGATAGGTTGCCATACGGTACTGAATCGTTGCCAGATCGGTAGTATTATAAAGGGATGCTCCGTCTGATTTCAGGATCATACAGGGCGGAATTTCCTTGGTATCTGTCTCTTCCTTGACATCAACCACCCAGGCACCTTCGCTCTCATAGGCATAGCCATCCTTTTTCATCTTCTCGACCATACCCGGGATAATATCATGGACATCCGACTCTCCTTTCCAGAGGTCAAATTCCACGTTCAGGTTTTCATAGTTCTTCTTAAGATCCGAAACGGAAACCGCAATGATGTGATCCCACAAAGCCCGATAACCTCTCACGCCGTTTTGCAGCTTGTAAGTTGCCTCCATCGCCTCAGCCTTGTAAGCCTCATCCTCCTTCGATTTGGCACTGGCAGTCGGATAAATCTCCTCCAGCTCCGAAATTGTAAAGGGTGCTTCCTTCGGATATTCTCCGGTATAGGTATCATCAAAATAGACTAATTCCGGTTTACGCTTCTGCAGCTCTGTGATGATAAGACCCATCTGAAGTCCCCAGTCTCCCAGATGGATATCTCCGATAACGTCGTGCCCTGCATAACGGCAGATGCGCTTGATACTCTCCCCAATGATCGCGGAACGTAAATGTCCCACATGAAGAGGCTTTGCCACATTAGGCCCGCCGTAATCAATAATGATCTTCTTAGGAGTCTCCGGCATATTCAGACCGAATTTCTCTGCCTGCTCCATCTCATTTAAATACTCTTTCAAGAATTTCTCTTTAATCTTCAAATTCAGAAATCCCGGTGCAACCGCATCCACTGAACTGAAAAGTTCACTGTCCGCAAACTGTGCCGCTACATCCTGTGCGATCATAAGCGGTGCCTTATGATACTGCTTTGCCCCCGCCATCGCTCCATTACACTGAAATTCGCACAGATCAGGACGATTGGAAAGTGTTACCCTTCCCAGACTTTTATCATAGCCGGCCGCTTCAAACGCAGCCATCATCTTCTCTGAAATCCTGTCTAATATCTTCTGCATTTCTCTCTGCCTTTCCCTCTCACAATCTTTTCCATTGACACATATGGTATCATTGTACCTGTTTCCCGTCAAAAGTCAACCGCCGCACGTCTCTACTTTTGTGTTCAGATACGCAGTCTTTGCCGTCCGTTCCGGACAATTTCCCATTTTAATCAAATGCTTATTCTACCGTTACCACTTTCGCAAGGTTTCTTGGCTTATCTACATCAAATCCCTTGTCGGAGGAAACATAGTAAGCGAGAAGCTGCAAAGCAACCGATGTCGGCATTACCATAAATTCATCCCGCAGCTCCGGCAGGCAAAAGGTATCGTACATGCTCTCCAGATCCTTCGCAAGACTTTCCTTGGTAAACAATACAATATCTGCTCCTCTCGAGCGAACCTCCTTGATGTTGGAAAGCTCCTTGGACATCAGTTTTTCCTGTGTCACTGCTGCAACCACCGGCGTATCCTGCGTAATCAGCGCGATCGGACCATGCTTCAACTCACCGGAGGCATACGCCTCTGAATGGATGTAGGACACCTCCTTGAGCTTCAGAGAACCCTCTAACAACGTAGAATAATCCAATCCTCTTCCGATCATAAACAAGTCCTTCGCCTCAAGAACCTTGTTCGCCAGTCTGTGGATCTGCGTTCTTCTCTCCAGCACTTTTCTCACTGCCTCGGGCGACTGCTGCAGTTCTCTGACAAAGCTTCGGGTCTCTTCCTCGGAAAAGGCACCGCACAGCTGTGCCATCTTAGCCACGATCAGATAAAATACCGCAAGCTGCGTCGTGTAGGCCTTGGTACTTGCAACCGCGATCTCCGGCCCCGCATTCGTGTAAAGCACATAATCGCTTGCGCGTGCGATCGAGGACCCCTTCACATTGATGATCGATAAGCACTTTGCCCCGCGTCCCTGCGCATACTTTACCGCCTCCAGCGTATCGATCGTCTCGCCGGACTGTGACACTGCGATCACCAGCGTTTTCTCATCAATAACCGGGTCGGAATACATAAATTCCGATGCCATGTCTACATCGATATGCATATGCAGGATGGATTTGATCAGCGCCTGTGCGACAAGTCCCGCGTGCATAGCTGTTCCACATGCAATAATATTTACCCGTTCACATTGCGTGAAAAGTTCATCCGGCACACCGTCTGCCGTGAAATCCGGCAATCCATTGCAAATCCGTTCCCCGATCGTCCGCTCGATCGCATCCGGCTGTTCCATGATCTCCTTTTCCATATAAAAAGGATATCCGTTCTTTCCGGCATTGTTCAGCTCCCAATCGACCTCCTGATACTCCGGTTCAAGCAGATTGCCTTCCAGATCCTTCAGGGTAATCGCGTCTCGTGTCAGTTTCAGGATCTGATACTCTCCAACGACAAAATAACGGTTGGTAAAGCGGCAAAGTGCTGTCAGGTCCGAAGCGAGCATTGCCCCTTCCTTACAGATTGTCGCCACGATAGGACTTACATTTCTGATCGAGTATATCTCACCCGGCCGGTCTTCAAACAGAATAACCAGTGCAAAGGTTCCCTTCAGCTTGGATACCGTCTTTTTGATGGCCTTTTCCGCATCTCCTGTATAAAAGTGATCCATCAGGGCAGCCACCACTTCACTGTCCGTCTCCGTTTTCAGGATATCCTCCAGTTCGTAATCTGCGGTCAGTTCCCGGTAATTTTCGATAATTCCGTTATGCACCAGCGTAACCTTTCCCACCTGATGCGGATGTGCATTGACATCATTGACTCCTCCGTGGGTCGCCCATCTGGTATGACCGATTCCACAGTCCGTAACCAGCTTCTCTGCCGCACAGATCGCTCTCAGATCCTTCACTCTCCCCGCACGTTTGGAGACTACTACCTGACCGGAATCCGAATCTGCCACTGCGATTCCGGCGCTGTCATAACCACGATACTCCAGAATCTCCAAAGCATCCAGCAAAACCTCTTTTACGTCTTCACTACCTGTATAACCAATAATTCCACACATAAATTTTCCTCTTTTCTTTATTTCATAATCACTATATCTGATGACGATTCTCTCTGTCGTCCTAAGCTCACATTTTCCTTCCATTACATCGTATTTGTTTTGCGGTCACCCGCATATTTGCCGATATATCTCGCACTGGAAGCGTACGGGAGAGCATCCGCCGAATTTTCGATCACTCTCCTCCTCGTTAACCTGCATTGTATTTTCACGTTTTCTTCTGCAGGTACATGGCGCTATGGAAAATCTATGTGTCCGGAATACAGACGTAAAGACTGCGTATCTGAACATAAAAATATATCTGTATTTATTTTTCAAGGTTCAACATGCTTACTATACTATGTTATGCCCCAAAAGTCCAGTATTTCCGGTTTTGGAATAAACACAGCCACAATAATTCTGCCGGTAAAGGTCATACTCTCTGGATAATTCGATTGAGCGCTGATAGCCTCCCTTTTTCTTGAAATCCGAGTTTAAAAAGGCAATGCCGTACTCATCCGCAAGCCGCTCTCCGATCTCATTGAGCTTCACCGCATTTTTCAGGGGGCTGATCGTCAAGGTCGTTGTAAAAAAATCATAGCTGCCCTGTACCGCGATCCTTGCCGTCTCGCGCAGTCTCAGCTCGTAACACCGAAAACATCTCTCGCCGCCCTCCGGGCATCTTTCCAGGCCTTTTGCCATCTCATAGAAGCGTTCCGGCTCATAGCTGCCCTCCAGCATCTCAATCTTTCTCTTTTCGGGGATTTTGTTATAGGCCTCGATCAGACGCTGTTCTTCGGCGACACGCTTACGGTACTCCCCATCCTCCGTAATATTCGGGTTGTAGTAAAAGACCGTCAGCTCAAAATACTCCCTGAGATACTCCATACAATAACTGCTGCAGGGTGCACAGCAACTGTGCAGCAACAGTCTTTTCCCCCATATCTCCGGGTTCTGTAGCAGCTTATCCAGTTCTTTCTGATAATTTCTTTTCTGCTCGCCCATCTTAATCCTCATTTCTGCGCACGCTTTTTTCACACTAACCCCCATTTTCTTTCTGCCATAAAAGGGCCGCCCGCTCAGCAGGCAGCCCTCTGTTCTTCTTTTGTCAGGTTTTATCCTGTCATCTTTTCATGCAAAGCTTAATTTCCGCGTTTTGCGATCGTCGCAATATCGATCAGTTCCATTCCTTCCTGTGACTGTGCATTTTCCAGACTGGTGACAAGCGCTGCTGCCGTATCCATAGCGGTGATACAGTTCACACCGGTCTCGATCGCTGTCCGGCGGATCATAAAGCCATCCCTGCTCTTATCACGTCCCTGTGTCGGCGTGTCAATGACAAGGTCGATCTTATGTCCCAGGATCAGATCCATAACGGTAGGTGACTCCTGCGAAATCTTGTTGACCTTGCGTGCCTTTACACCGGCATCATTGAGTGCAGCCGCCGTACTTCTGGTCGCATAGATCGTATAGCCCAGTTTCTCAAAGCGGCGGGCTATCTCGATCGCCTCTCCCTTGTCTGCATCCTTAACGGTAATGATCATCTGCTTATACTTGGGCAGGTTCACCCCTGCTCCCAGGAATGCCTTGTACAGCGCCTCGTTGAAGCTTCTGGAAATACCCAGACACTCACCGGTTGATTTCATCTCCGGTCCAAGGCTGATCTCTGCACCACGGATCTTTTCAAAGGAGAATACCGGCATCTTGATCGCAAAATAGTCGGCTGCAGGCTGCAATCCCGGTTCATAGCCCAGATCCCGGATCTTCCTTCCGATGATCACCTCTGTTGCCAGATCGACAATCGGAATACCTGTCACCTTGCTGATATAAGGAACCGTACGTGAAGATCTCGGATTGACCTCGATCACGTAAACCTCGTCTCCCACTGCAATAAACTGGATATTGATCAGACCGATTACATGGAGGGCCTTTGCGAGCCTTCTGGAGTACTCTGCGATCGTCTCCTTCACCTTCTCGCTGACTGTCGGTGCCGGATAAACCGAGATACTATCTCCGGAATGGACACCGGTACGTTCGATATGCTCCATGATACCCGGGATCAGGATGTCAGTTCCGTCACAGACCGCATCAACCTCCAGCTCTTTTCCCTGCAAATACTTATCTACCAGAATCGGATGATCCTGCTCGTAGCGGTTGATGACCGCCATAAATTCTTCAATTTCTTCGTCGGAAATGGCAATCTGCATTCCCTGACCACCGAGCACGTAAGAAGGACGTACCAGAACCGGGTATCCCAGTCTGTTGGCAACCGCTTTCGCCTCCTCGGCTGTATAAACCGTACCACCCGCAGCTCTCGGGATCTTGGTTTCCTCAAGAATCTTGTCAAACAGTTCTCTGTCCTCGGCGGCATCTACATCCTCAGCCTTGGTTCCGAGAATCGGAACGCCCATCTTCATCAGGCTTTCGGTCAGCTTGATCGCCGTCTGTCCACCGAACTGTACAACCGCGCCATCCGGCTTCTCCACATTGACAATGTTCTCCACATCTTCCGGTGTCAGAGGCTCAAAGTACAGCTTGTCTGCAATATCAAAGTCTGTGCTGACTGTCTCGGGGTTATTGTTGACGATGATCGTCTCATAGCCCTCGCGCGCAAATGCCCAGGTCGCATGTACGGAACAATAATCGAACTCGATACCCTGTCCGATACGGATCGGGCCGGAACCAAGAACCAGAACCTTTTTCTTCGGATGCGATTCCACAACCTCGGTCTCGGAACCGAAAACGGAGTAATAATACGGAGTCGATGCCGCAAACTCTGCCGCACAGGTATCTACCATCTTAAAGGCTGCCACAATACCGTTATCGTAGCGCATCTTCCGGATCTCTTCCTCGGTCTTTCCGGTCAGTCTTGCAATCACGTTATCCGGGAATTCGATCCGCTTTGCTTCTTTCAGTAATTCTACCGTGAGAGGCCCCTTCTCCAGAGCTGCCTCCATCTCTGTCAGAATTGCAATCTTATCAATAAACCAGTGATCCACCATGGTGATCTCATGGATCGTATCATAGTCAATGCCCTTACGCACCGCCTCAGCAATAATGTAGATCCGCTGATCGTCTACTATTTTCATACGCTCCAGAAGCTCTTCTCTGGTCAGCTCTGTAAAGTCATAGCTTCTCAGACAATCCACATGCTGTTCGAGGGAACGGATTGCCTTCATCAGTGCACCCTCAAAGTTATTGGCAATGCTCATAACCTCTCCGGTTGCCTTCATCTGGGTTGTCAGGGTACGTTTTGCCGTAATGAACTTGTCAAACGGAAGTCTCGGAATCTTGACCACGCAGTAGTCGAGCGTCGGCTCAAAGCTGGCATAGGTCTTTCCGGTGATCGCGTTTTTGATCTCGTCCAGCGTATATCCAAGTGCGATCTTGGCTGCCACCTTGGCGATCGGATAACCGGTTGCCTTGGATGCCAGTGCAGAAGAACGGCTCACACGGGGATTTACCTCGATAACACAGTACTCAAAACTGGTCGGATGCAGGGCAAACTGTACGTTACATCCTCCTGTGATCCCAAGCTCATTGATGATATTGAGCGCAGAGCTTCGGAGCATCTGATATTCCTTATCACTCAGCGTCTGGGAAGGTGCTACAACGATACTGTCTCCGGTGTGGACGCCGACCGGGTCAATATTTTCCATATTACATACGGTGATGCAGTTTCCTGCGCCGTCGCGCATTACCTCATACTCGATTTCCTTCCAGCCTGCAATGCAACGCTCAACGAGCACCTGTCCAACACGGGAAAGCCGGAGTCCATTCGCCAGAATTTCTTCCAGCTCTATCTGATTGTGTGCAATACCGCCGCCGGAGCCACCCAGTGTATAAGCCGGACGCAGTACCACCGGATAACCGATCTTTGAAGCAAATGCCACACCGTCTTCGATATTTTCTACCACGAGGGAGGGGGCACAGGGCTCTCCGATCTTTTCCATCGTTTCCTTAAATTCCAGACGATCCTCCGCCTTGCGGATGGTCTTTGCCGTCGTTCCAAGCAAGGTCACTCCATGCTCTGCAAGGAAGCCGGACTCATCCAGCTCCATACCCAGATTCAGACCTGCCTGTCCTCCCATATTCGGGAGCAGGGAATCCGGTTTTTCCTTGATGATGATCTGTTCCAGAACCTTTGCTGTCAACGGCTCAATATATACCTTATCTGCAATATCTCCGTCCGTCATGATCGTTGCCGGGTTGGAATTGACCAGAATAACCTCCATCCCCTCTTCCTTCAGGGAACGGCAGGCCTGTGTTCCTGCATAGTCAAACTCGGCCGCCTGACCAATTACGATCGGGCCGGAGCCAATTACCAATACTCTTTTAACATTTGGATTCTTAGGCATCTTTCTCCTCCTTCATCATGGAAATAAAACGGTCAAACAGATAACTGGAATCCTGCGGGCCCGGACATGCCTCCGGATGGAACTGTACCGTAAAAATATTTTTGCCGGTATAGGCAAGTCCTTCGTTGGTTCCGTCATTTACATTGATAAAAGCCGGTGTCGCCACCTTCGGATCCAGCTTGTCCATATCCACTACATAACCATGATTCTGTGAAGAAATATAGACTCTTCCTGTGCTCAGATCCTTCACCGGATGGTTTCCCCCACGGTGGCCGTATTTCATTTTAAAGGTATCCGCACCTGTCGCAAGCGCCATAAGCTGATGTCCCAGACAGATCGCAAAGATCGGAATATCGGACTGATACAGCTTGCGGATCTGCTCGATAATACTGGTACATTCCTTCGGATCTCCCGGTCCGTTGCTCAGCATAATGCCGTCCGGTGCATCCGCGATGATCTCTTCTGCCGGAGTGAGTGCCGGATAAACCGTAACATCACAGCCTCTCGCTGCAAGAGATCTTGCAATATTTTCCTTTGCTCCAAGATCGAGCAGGGCTACCTTCAGTCCCTTGCCGTTCAATTCTCTGACAAGACTCGGTTTCTTCTCACGCACTCCTGCCTCATAATCCTGTGCCTTGAACACAGAGCTGCCGGAAATAGGTCCATTGTCCGCAAGGCTCTCCGATCCCTTTAAGGTATATTTGGTATCACAGGTCACTTTTTCCACAACCTTACCTGTCGTATATGCTTTTAATTTTGGAAGAATATCTTGAAGATCATAATTCTGATTGGTGGTAATCATACCATTCATGGTACCCTTCTCACGAAGGATTCTGGTAAGGGCTCTGGTGTCAATACCGGCAATTCCGGGAACACCATTCTCCTCTAAGAATTGTTGAATTGTAATATCACAGCGGAAATTGCTGGGGATCCGGCTCAGCTCCCTGACAATAAATCCATCCGGCCATGGCCGCTTCGATTCCATGTCCTCTTTGCACACCCCGTAATTGCCAATGAGCGGATACGTCATGCACACTGCCTGCCCCGCATAAGACGGATCTGTCAGCACCTCAAGATATCCCGCCATGGAAGTGTTAAAAACAATTTCACTGATGATTTCTTTGTCCGCACCTATGTGAATTCCTTCAAACACAGTGCCGTCTTCCAAAATTAAAAACGCTTTCATCTTCTGACCTGTCCCTTTCTTTTTTATCCATAATCGCTTAATTATAGCACAAGTGAAAAAGCTGTTCAATTATTAATTCATATTGTCTGTTCTGAATTTTGAGAACTGAACGGTTACTCTGAAAAGCTGCAATCTGCAGAAAGTGCCTGCAAGATTGTTCCATCCCACAGGCACCTTTTCAAGGTTTCCTCTTTGTCTATGTATTTTCCTGCAATTCCGCATAAACCATAGCTACCGCCGGTATCTCATGGTTCATAACAAGGTCGCTTCCCTTCGGCTTGCAGGTTGCAAACATCTGTCCGTAAACAAGGATACTGTCCCCTTCAAATAAAGGCTCAGCGCCTTCCCCACGGTCATCTCTCAGAATGTAATAGCGCAATATGCCCTTGGCATCCTCCTGTGCCACCAGATAATACACCTGTTCGTCAAACAGGCCACCATCTATCTGCTCCAGGATCTCCGCTTCCATTGTCAGACACCGTCCGATGTTCTCCCCGGATGTTCTCATAAGTGCCCGGTAATCGATCGCTTCGCAGAGTCCCTTAAAATCCTCTTCGCTGTAGGCTGCCGGGTCTATCGTCTGCCCCGCTGTACCTTCCTCTGTGCCGTCAGTCCCGGATTGCTCTCCCGCATCTCCTGCTGCATTTTGATCCGCGGCTGCATCCGTCTGGTCTTTCTGCGTTGCCGCAGTATCCGAATCCGTCTTTGCAATGGAAAGCGCCTCTTCTATGACATCTTCTTCGGCATCCTCTTCGGCCGCCGCATCACTTTTGTCAGGCTCCGCTGTCTGATCCTTTGACTTTGTATCTGCCTTTGTCGTCTCTGTTTTCAGATCCGAAGCAAGCTTTACGATGTCAATGGCATCCGCTGACGACTCTGCTTTCGCAACATCTTCCGTCTGCTGTACGGCATTCTGCCCGTTCTCCGATGCCTGGGCCTTCTCATTTCCCGCTGTTTCGTTCTCTGCCACAGTGCTGTCCGCCCCGGAGACCAGGCCGGCCGACACCATCATTGCATTTCCATTTTCTGTCAGTGCAAGATAGGCCGCACCGCCGCCAATCATTGCCACGAAAAGCAATGCTGCGATCAGTCTGCCCCAATGTCTGCGGATTTTCATTTTGCAGTTCGGACAGATCCATGCTTTCTTCGGAACCATGACCCTGCAATATTTGCAGGCCTTCATCTTGCTCCCGTCCTCAACCTGAAATCCGGCGAAGTGTACATTATTTTTATCTTCTGTCTTTATTTCTTCTTTTGTATCTTTTTCCTGTTCTTCCATGATCATGCCTCTCAGAACCGTAATCGTCTTCTTAATGCCTGTCTGCTATGCTTATTATAGCGATATTGCATCAAATTTCTCTATTACTTAAAGTACTTCACGCCGCTTTCAAATATTTTCATATCCTGTTCGCCGTAAATATTGATGGCAACGGCATCATCACGTCTCTCGGAATGAGCCATCTTACCGAAGCATCTGCCATCCGGGGAAGTAATACCTTCGATAGCCGCATAGGAACCATTGATATTCCACTCTTCATCCATGGATACGTTGCCCTCTAAGTCAGCGTACTGTGTTGCCACCTGTCCGTTCGCAAAGAGTTTGTCAATCCACTCCTGCGGCGCAACGAAACGTCCTTCTCCGTGGGACGCCGGGTTTACATAAGTTGCGCCCAGTTCCGCTCCCTGTAACCATGGGGACTTATTGGATACGACTTTGGTATAAACCATCTTGGAGATATGGCGGTTTATGGTATTGAAGGTCAGGGTAGGAGAATCTTCTTTCTGTCCTACTATCTCACCATAAGGTACTAAGCCTAACTTAATCAGGGCCTGGAAACCATTACAGATACCCAGTGCCAGACCGTCTCTTTCCTGTAACAGCTTCATAACAGCTTCCTTCATCTTCTCATTCTGGAAGGCTGTTGCGAAGAACTTAGCAGAACCATCCGGTTCGTCACCTGCAGAGAAGCCGCCCGGGAACATAATAATCTGCGCCTGTTCAATGGCTTTTACAAATACATCCACACTTTCACGGATATCTTCTGCGGTCAGGTTCTTAAATACTTTTACAATCGTATCTGCACCGGCTCTTTCAAAGGCTTTGCTGCTGTCATACTCGCAGTTGGTTCCCGGGAATACCGGAATAAATACGGTAGGCTTTGCTACTTTATGCTTGCATACATAAATATCTTTTGCCTGGTATACATCAGAAGCTACCGGCTTCTTATCCTTGGATGCAGTATAAGGGAATACTTTATCCAGCTTGCTTGTCCAGGAAGCAAGTGCCTCGTCCATGGTAATCTGTACATCGCCATAGCCAAACTTGCCATCTTCTGTTACGGTACCGATTACTTCGTAGGATACATCAATTCCCTTTAAGGCCTCTACGGCATCTGCCGGCATTTCTGCCACGATATCACCGATACCATTACCGAAAAGCTGCTCTTTGCTGTAGGAAGCATCAATAGTCACACCCAGTTTGTTACCAAACGCCATCTTGGAAACAGCTGCTGCCACACCTTTTGCATCCAGCGCATAAGCTGCCACAATCTTTTTCTCTGCCATCCGTGCCATAACCTGGTCGAACATCTTCATGACTTTCTCATAAACCGGCAGGTCATAGGTATCTTTGGCTATTTTAAAGCGAACCAGTTTATCTCCGGCTTTCTTCAGCTCCGGTGTCACAATCTTGCCGCTCTTTGTCACATCTACCGCGAAAGATACCAGGGTAGGTGGTACATCAATATCATTAAAGGTTCCGGACATGGAATCTTTACCACCGATGGATGGCAGTCCATATCCCATCTGTGCATCATAAGCACCAAGCAGTGCTGCGAATGGCTGGCTCCAGCGGGATGCCTCTTCGCTCATACGTCTGAAATATTCCTGGAAGGTAAAGCGGATAGTCTTGTAATCACCGCCATCTGCCACAATCTTAGCCATAGACTCTGTCACGGCGTAAACCGCACCATGGTATGGGCTCCAGCTGGACAGATACGGGTCAAAACCGTAACTCATCATGGTAACGGTATCTGTCTTTCCTTTTAAGACGGGCAGCTTGGCAACCATTGCCTGGGTTTCTGTGAGCTGATACTTACCACCGTAAGGCATGAATACACTGCCTGCACCGATAGAAGCATCAAACATTTCTACCAGTCCCTTCTGGGAACATACATTTAAGTCATTTAACAGGGCAAGCCATGCGCCCTTTACGTCATCTTTCTCCAAAGCCTCTGCCACGGCAGGGGTTGCAATCTTCTCCAGGTAATTATCTTTCTCATCTGGCATATCGACTGCTACGCTGGTCTCCTGATGTGCACCGTTGGTGTCCAGGAAGGCTCTTGCAATATTGACGATTTCTTTACCGCGCCATTTTAATACCAGTCTTGGCTCTCTGGTAACAACAGCAACCGGAATTGCCTCCAGGTTTTCTTCTGCTGCATAGCCTAAGAAGGTATCTACATCTTCCGGGGAAACCACAACTGCCATTCTCTCCTGGGATTCGGAGATTGCCAGTTCGGTTCCGTCCAGTCCGGCATATTTCTTCGGTACTTTATCCAAATCAACGACCAGTCCGTCTGCCAGCTCACCGATTGCTACGGACACACCGCCGGCACCAAAGTCGTTACATTTCTTAATCAGACGGCTTACTTCTTCCCTGCGGAACAGACGCTGAATCTTACGCTCGGTAGGTGCATTACCTTTCTGCACCTCTGCGCCACAGGTCTCAATGGAACTTTCTGTATGTACTTTGGAGGAACCTGTTGCACCGCCACAGCCGTCACGTCCGGTTCTTCCTCCTAACAGGATAATGATATCATCCGGGTCAGAGGTCTCACGGATAACGTTTTTACGGGGTGCTGCTCCCATAACGGCTCCGATTTCCATTCTCTTTGCCACGTAATTCGGATGGTAGATTTCCTTTACAAATCCGGTTGCCAGTCCAATCTGGTTACCGTAGGAAGAATAACCGCTTGCTGCACCGCGCACCAGTTTCTTCTGGGACAGTTTTCCCTTTAAGGTATCTGCTACCGGCACGGTAGGGTCTGCTGCACCGGTTACACGCATTGCCTGGTAAACATAGCCACGTCCGGAAAGCGGGTCACGGATGGCACCACCCAGACAGGTTGCGGCACCACCGAAAGGTTCGATTTCGGTTGGATGGTTATGGGTCTCATTTTTGAAAAAGACAAGCCATTCTTCTGTCACAGGTCCGTTTCCATAATCCATTTCCACAGGAACCACTACGGAGCAGGCGTTAATCTCATCGGATTCTTCCATATCATCCAGTTTGCCATCTTTCTTTAATTTACGCATTGCCATCAATGCCAAATCCATCAGACAGACGAATTTATCCTCCCTGCCTTTGAAAATCTCTTCTCTTACCCCTAAATAATTCTCATAGGTATCTTTGATTGGTTTCTGATAATAGCCCTCTGCAAAGGTCACATCCTTTAACTCGGTAGAGAACGTGGTGTGACGGCAGTGGTCAGACCAGTAGGTATCCAGGACACGGATTTCTGTCATAGAAGGGTCTCTGTGTTCCTCTCCCTGATAGTACTTCTGGATATGCTGGAAATCCTTGAAGGTCATTGCCAGACCAAGGGAATCATATAATGCTTTCAGTTCCTGCTCTGACATAGTGCTGAATCCGTCAAAAACAGCTACGTCTGCAGGCTCGTCATATTCTGTAATCAGGGTTTCCGGTTTTACCATATCGGTTTCCCTGGAGTCCACCGGGTTGATACAATAGGACTTTATTTTTTCAAATTCATCATCAGATACATTTCCTGTTACCAGATAAGTAACCGCAGTCTTGATAACCGGTTCCTCATCCTCTTTTAAGAATTTCACACACTGTACTGCGGAATCAGCTCTCTGGTCGAACTGTCCCGGCAGGAATTCTACGCTGAACGCTCTGCCGTCTGCGGGAATCTCAATGTTCTCTTCATATAAGATGTCTACCGGCGGCTCAGAGAAAACAGTTTTGCAGGCTCTCTGGAAAGTTTCTTCCGAAATATTCTCCACATCGTAACGGATGAACTCCCGTACTTCCTTTACCCCGTTGATATTCAGGTAGCTTGCTATCTCTTCCTTTAGTTCCTTTGCCTTGACTGCAAAAGGTTCTTTCTTTTCCACGTAAATGCGTTTCACATTACCCATGATGAATTTTTCCTCCGTGTGTTTTCTATGACAGTGGACAGTTTCAACTCCGTCCATTTCATTATGCCAAATTCTGATTTATAATGCAAGGCTCAGGCATGGAGTCTGTGGATCAGCCGGTACGCAATGTCGTTCTGCGTGATCAGATCCTCCGTGTGTGCAAAAAAGACGATTCCATCCGTCGGCGCAACGATCGTCTCCTTCACCCCTCCCTCATAAGGATCAAGGATCTCAGCAAGCTTTCGTCCATAGCGCACATCCTCCCCTGCTTTGACCAGGCCCCGGAAAATGCCGCCGCTGTTTGAAAAGACATTGGACAGATCTGCCTCCGTAAGCACATGACTGATATATCCGCTGTGGCTCTCATAACGGATGATGCCCATCCTCGTGAGGAACCTTAGAACCGCCGCCACTGCCTGTTGTGCACTTCTTTCGTCAATCTCCGTATTTTTGTTCGTATATAAGGAAAAGGCGGCTGTCATCTCATCCTGCCAGTTATAGTTGAGCGTCTTCGTGTCAATCGGAAGGGGCTTACGCACCACCACGTAGGGCAGGCCAAACAGATTGGCAAGCGACGCATTCTGGTAGCCCGTCTCCATCATCCGGATATGCGGCACAAACTCTCCGGTCATATAAAAGCTGGCAAGCTGGATTCCATAGCTGTAGTCCTTGATCGCCCTCAGGACCCCATCCGCAATCCTTGCGGCCGTATCTCCCTCGGAATTTCCCGGAAACATCCGGTTAATATCCACATCTGCCGCTCCCCAGAAGCGTTTGCCTACATTCATGGCATAACTGTTGACCACCGGGATCACCAGGATCTCTTTTCCGGCACTGATGCAGCCGTTTCCTTCCAGTTCCTTCAGAACCCGCACAAGCTGCGAACAGATATAGAGCTGCTGAATTTCATTGCCACGCATCGGCCCAAGAATACAGGCCGCCTTGTCGCCCTTTCCAAAACGATAGCCCTTCACGACCATCGGCTCCCGGTACGGAGCTGTCACTCTGTATATCTCCTCTGTAAACATCCGATTTCTCTCCCTTATCTTTAAACAATGTAAATGTGCAAAACCACGAATTTTTCTTGCAATTACACATTTCTTATACAAACAGAATACGCGCCAGCAATGCCCCTTCATACACCATAGGATACTCCCGCAGCGTAAAGACAAGCCCTGCCTTTCCCGCCAGAATCTCCTGTCTGACTGTTCCGGTCAGTGGATCGACAATATCTCCGATCTTTTCATTCTGCTGCACATAATGCTGATGAGAGATCGCAGGCAGGAAAATTCCGGCCTGTTTTGCCCGGATAAATTCCACCTCTCCGTCCGTCGAGATCACCGGCTCCCTCGGCTGAATGACCGGCCCTTTCCAAAGCCCCATCTCGTGCATCAGATAAAAGATGCCATCGACCACCTGATTACCATAGTCTCTGTTCACTCTCATCCCCAGTCCCATCTCTACGACGAGTGTCGGCACTCCAAGCATATTCATGGCGTGTGCCAGCGTCGATTCGTGCACAGTCGCCGTCGCGTTAAGCCATACCATATCCGTATTCAGAAGCTTTGCAAACGGAAGCAGCTTCTGTCCGAACTCAGAGCTTACCCGCACCTGTGGGATCTCCCGCACATAGGTATCGGAGGCATGTACATCCAGACACACATCGGAGCCTGCAAGATCATCCACCACCGCAGCCGCTACCCGGTCCATCATTGTCCCCTGTGCATCACCCGGAAAAATCCGGTTCATATCCATCTCCAGCTTCGGGATATTTCTCCTTGCCATATCGATGCCAAGCGGATTGATCTGCGGATAAATATCTACAATTCCCAGAAGATCCTGTGGATTCTCATGAAGTCTGCGGATCATTTCATAGCAGACATACTGCCCCTCCAGCTCATCCCCGTGGATTCCGGAAACAATCGAGATTCTTCCCTCTCTTCCGGTCGAATTGTCGCAGGCAATCCGGTTCTTATATATTGCCAGTTTTTCTCCAACCGGCAGTTCCACAGCGCATACCTCAGAAATCATGCTCAAAATCATCCTTTCTTCTTAAATTCCCCGTCAGACACAGTGAAAGCAGCCCTGCATCCGCCCCTCTCTGGGCATCAAATGCCTGGACTGCTCTCTGCCATCCATTGTATTTCACTCAATGATCAGTCCCTGCATAATATACAGAAGCTGTTCATCCACCATCTTCTCATTCACACCAAATGTGAGCGCATTGACCTTCAGGCCCTCCAGCACATACATAATGTTGCTGGCAGCCCCTCTTGGATCTTCACAATAAAACTCCCCATTTGCTATTCCCGTCTCGATCAGCTTTTCCAGAACACGCACCCCGGCATCAAACTGCCGTCTGAGCATGTTATTTTTGTCCTCTTTCTGCTGGTCAAAAAAATACTCATAGACTGCCATGGTCAGGCTGTTCGACTTACGAAGGATCTCCTTTTTCTGCTCCTTGAGAAACAGCGTCATGATATCTGCCGCCGTGTCTTCCTGCGTAATGCTCTCCGAAAAAATATCATCGGTCTCGTTGGCATCTATCTGCAATACCTCCAGGAAAATCTGCTCGATACTTTCAAAATAAAGATACAGTCCACCCCGGCTGATCTCACATGCCTCGACAATATCCTTCATCGTCACCCGCTTATATCCCTTATCGGCAAATACCTTCCTTGCCGTGTCCAAAATATACTGTTTCTTCTGTAGTGATTTCTCTCCCATTCCTCATCCTTCTTTGCACAGACCGGCGTCTTTATACCATCGGCTTGTCCCAATACTCAATATTCTCCTTCATCTTGCAGACTACGGCGAGCAAGACTCCGTTCTTCACGCCCTCACTCCAGAGACCGGTCTTCGTCATGCCGCCCATAATGTACTTTGACAGGATTCCCTTGAGTACATTCATTTCCTTAAAATCACACTGCGAAATGACACGCTTTTCATCCTGCGGCGTTTTGATCCCGTTTCTGGAATACACATACACGTAATTCCGGTCAAGAAGCTTTGTGCGCTGCACCTCCTTGACGAAACTCATCAGTGTGCCGTCATAGACCGGAAACGTAATGGAGTGTTCCTTGATCCCGGAGCCTTCAAAGGTCTCTGATACGTTATGTCCCGCTTTCTCCTCAAGCCATGGGATATAGCGGACCAGCCGAAATACATCCGGCTTATATTCCTCTATCATTTTCTGTCTGTATGCAATCTCTTCATTTCCATTGCTCATACGTTCTCCACTGCCTTTCCCTCTTTTGCTTCTCCAAGCATGACAAATCTGTCATTTTTGATTTTAGCATATTTCCGCTGAAAGTACAGCACAAATTCCTCTCCGTTTTCTTGTGCAGTTTGCCAAATCCTGTCTTTTTCAAATGCCTTTTGTTGTATTTATTCTCTTTTAAGCTTATAATTAGATGTTATAAGGGTTTTCAACGTAAAATAGAGGGGAGTATCTAAATGGCAGCAAAAGAATTTCCGGCAGGAATACAACTGATTCAAAGTGAACAGCCGATCAACGCACTGCATGTGATTGCAAAGGGCAGTGTCAAGGCCACCTATCCCGGCGGCGAGTTTTATCTGGGCAAGGGTGATGTCATCGGTGTGTGCGAATTGTTCTACGATTCACACTTCATTTCCTATACCACCGAAGAGGCTACTACCATCGCTTCATACCAGTATTCGGAGAAGCAGCTTTCCAACATCATGCACTCGCATGCGGATATGGCAAACCTGATCGTCTCTTCGCTCTTCAGGCAGTTCCACGATGTGTTTGACCAGTACGAACTGGCAAGATTTGAATGCGACAACTTTTATCACTATCTGATGGACAGCTATTCCGAATACCTGTCCTTCTGTTCCAAACATACCATTTCCTCAAGGGCACTTCCGGATCTGGATTCCCTGTCCGAGTTGTCTTTGGAGGATGATATCAACAGCTGGCTGAACGGATTTTATTCCCAGCTGCGCCGTATGGTATCCTCCACACCGATCAAGGACATGAAACCGGATTTTCTGCATGGACTGATCCTGAAAGCCAGTGAGGACATCTATCAGGTTATTTCCGTGTGTCGTGTCATGTTTGATTACAAAAGCGATATCGCCAACCTCCTGATGAACGAAAACCGTCTGGACCTGTTTGACCTTTATGCGAGCCTGCTCTATAAGATCGGTGCTCACGATGAGGATTCCAACTCGATCATCGCCTCCCTTGGCACGATGATGATCCAGCTCGAGGGACAGCCTTCCATCGATCAGACCATGTACCACAGACGTGTCACGGAGTACCGCGAACGGCTGAGTATCCTGAGCGAACAGGACGCTGATTCCGTCGCTGAGGATAAGACAACCGCAGAGGATATTCCGGAAATTCAGGATTCTTTGAACACCATCCTGACCTACTCCGGATGCGATACGGAAACCGCCGATGCATTCCGCAAGGCGATCGGTCAGTTGATCAAGCTGCCTGACAAGAACAGTACCGACGATGCGGCAAGACGGCTTCGTCTCACCATTTCCAAGCTGTTCTATCAGATTTACGAAAAGGCTTTCTTCCGCAGTATCAACGATTTCTCGATTCCAAAGGTAGTCCAGATGTTCTTCAACTTCGGATATGTTGACGAACACCTTGCCGGCATGGATAATGCCGCCTACCTGTACTCTATCGTAGACAATCTTGCCACCGATACTTCACGGCGTGTCTACTCCATCTACGAATGGCTCCGCGCCATCTATGACGGACGCAAGACACCAAGCCGTAATGAGTTCGATACCGATTATCTTGCCTACGTCCATGAATTAAAGATTACCGGTAAGATCACCGCCGAAAAAGAAATCAGCATGCAGAAAGATCGTGAGAAGCAGGTTGCCTTTGAGCTGCAGAACCTCTTCCCGAGTGTCAACAAGATCACCTTCGGCCGTATCAGTACTTTCAGTCCTGTCTTTTCAGAGCACAATGTACTCAAGGAACTTCCTACCTGTCTTGTCACGGCAGAGAAGATCGAGGAAGCTCTCAATCACGTGCGCGCTGTCGATTTCAGTGCTTTCTACCGCGATGTGATCTACACCAACCCGGATCTCGGTATCGGCAAGGAATACGTCGGTGTAGAAGTTCTGCCGGATATCATCCTGATGCCGAACGTCGGTGTCCGCAGCGTTATGTGGCAGGAAATTGAAGGCAGAAAACGTACCACACCGGCCCGTATGATGGTTTCCATTTTCCATCTGGAAGATCTGGATACCTCCATCGTCCGTATGACAGGCGATTTCCGTTGGGAGATGTGCAAGCGAATTCAGGGTGCGCGCTGGAACGATATTTCGGATGCCTCCCTCACCAGCGAATACTTCGATTATATTCAGTTTTATAAAAAGAATCGGGAATTGTCTCCGGATGCAAAGGATAAGATCAAACTCGCCATGCAGAAAGCTAAGAACAGCTACAAAGAGATGTTTATCCGGGATTATATTTCCTGGATCATTTACGAGGGTGCCGGTTCTCCGAGACTGAATAAGGTTGCCCGTACCATCCTGTTCTCCTACTGCCCGTTTGCAAAGGAGATCCGGGATCGGCTCAAGAGCAACCCTCTTTACAAAGAAACCATGGACCGTTATGACATCAAGCTTGGTCAGAAGATCCACCACTTTAACAATCTTTTCCAAAAACTCAAGAATATGGGTGCCGAGGTTCCACCGGAAATTGCAAAGCAGCGGCAGTACCTTGACAAGTAAGCTTCTTATTTGTGTGTCCAGTTCTTACGGTAAATAAAATAACAGAGACATCCAAGGCAGACAGAACCGCCTACGATATTTCCAAGCGTAACCGGCAAAAGATTCCGAAGCATTCCGCTGACGGAAAGTGCCTCATACTGCGCTGCGGTAATTCCGTAGAGTTCTTCTGCCTTTGTTACATATTCGGCCTTTGTTGCTGCCAGAATACCGGCCGGAATATAGTACATATTTGCTACACAGTGCTCATATCCCGCTGCCACAAATGCCAGAATCGGGAAAAAGCAGGCAAAAATCTTGCCGGTCACATCCTTGGCAGCCGCAGCGGCAAGGATTGCTCCGCAAACCAGGATATTACACATGATACCGGACGTGAAACCTTTGCCAAAGGAAATATTTGCTTTGGTAAGTGCAACCTTGATCGTATAGGCTCCAAGTGCTCCACCCGTGTAATCAAACTGACCACTGTAAAATACCAGCACATCTACGATCAATGCTCCGACCAGATTACTCAGGTAAACCACAACCAGATTGCGGAGCATCTGTAAGCCTTTGATCTTCTTATCCAGCACTCCCATCATCATCAGGCAGTTTCCGGTAAAAAGTTCTCCACCTACCAGCACGATCATCATCAGACCCACCGGGAAAATACATCCTGCCAGCGTTCTGGCAAGTCCCACGTCTGCCATGCTGTGTACCGACACATTGCTGCTCGCACCGCCGATGGCAATAAAGGCTCCCGCCATAATTCCAAGCAGGATCATCTTTCCGAGCGGAAGATTTGCCTTCCCGGCTCCCGCATTGATATTGGCCTCGATCGCCTCTGCCGGCGTATTTATATTGCTGTTCATAGTAACTGAATCCTCCATTCCGAGCGTCCTCTTAAAGTCCGCTCTTATCTGTCTAAATTGCCTTCTCCAATTCCAATATGCTACCATACAAGCCCCCAAAAATCAACGAACGGCAACATATTTCTAATATGTATACCGGCATTTATTATTTTTCGACATTTTTTATGTATTTCGCTAATATATTGTTAATCTTTTGCAATATATTTATAGACCATTGTCGATTTAAGCGGTATAGTAATTACAGACTTGATTACGGAAGTCAAGTCGGCAATAGCAATTCCGGAAGAATTCCCCTTTTACACAATGAGACGCTCGAAGGTATCCCCCTTCGAGCGTTTCGTTTTTGCTAAGATTTATCTTTTTTCCTATCCTTTCACAGATCCGCCTGTAATTCCCTCCACATAGAACCTCTGCATGATCAGGAACAGTATCGAGATCGGCAGCGACACGATCACACCACCCGCGCAGAAAATCGAGAAATATTTGTTGATCAAAGATCTGCCAAGCATGTTAAACAACCCAAGCGCTACTGTCCTGTCCGCCGAAATACCGGAATTGAGCATCAGCTTTGCCAGTACAAAATCTCCCCACGGTATCAGAAACGAGCTGATAACCGTATAGACGATGATCGGCTTCGACAACGGAAGCATGATCCGGAAGAAAATCCTTGCCTCCGAGGCACCCTCCAGTCTGGCCGCCTCACTCAGAGATGTTGAGATCGTGTCCATAAACCCCTTACAGATCAGAAACCCGAGTCCCGCACTGGCCGAATAGACAATGATCATTCCGATGTAGCTGTTCGTAAGACCAAACGACTTCATGACAAAGTAGACTGCGATCATGGACAGCACACTCGGGAACATATTCAGTATAATACTGAAACTCATCAACGCTTTTCTTCCGGCAAAGCGAAGCTTACTCATAGTGTAGGCCACCATCAAAACCAGGATAGTCGAGATAATGCAGGTAAAAATGGCAATTACCAGTGTGTTTTGAAACCACCTGTTGTACTGGACGATCGAATCCGATCTGAAAAACAACTGCCTGTAATTGTCAAGTGTCCAGGTCTGCGGGAAAAAATGTGCCGTATTAATTCCCTTGTAACCGCTAAAGGAGGTGACAAACAGCCAGAGGATCGGAATCAGCCATATCACAGCAAGAAGCAGCAGCAACACATGCCTGGCGATCAGATTTATGATCTTTTTCATTATTGAAACTCCTCCTCCCGGTCTCCCTTGATGGTTCTGGTAAACGTCACTAACGTAAACGCCGCACAGATCAGAAATACGATGATACCGATCACAGAAGCCATCTTGTAGTTGTAATACTCATTTGTCAGACGGAACAGCCAGGTAACCAGAAGATCGATTTCCTTGGCATTGGAATTGGCCATCAGCTGATCCGATGTGACATACACGTCCTGCGTAAGCAGATAGATAACATTGAAGTTATTGATATTCTTGACAAAATCAGTGATCAGGCTTGGTCCTGTCACAAACAGCATATACGGCATCGTGATCCTGATAAAAATCTGCAGGGGATTGGCCCCGTCGATCCGTGCACTTTCAATCTGATCCTCCGGTATATTCAATAAAACTCCGGTTGCGATCAACATCTGGTAGGGAACTCCGATCCAGATATTGATCAGGACGATCATCACCTTGGTCCACCCGGAACTTGTCAGAAACGGGATATACGTGTAATTACTTCTCACAAGCCCCATACTCTTTAAGAAATCCGTCAGACCGATACCGTTACAGAACGTGTTGAATATTCCATTATCTGCAAAGAAGCTCCTCACCAGAAGCAGGGTTACAAACTGGGGAACGGCGATTGAAATGATAAAAAGTGTCCTCCAGAGCTTCGGCAGCTTTGTTTTTTTATCATTAATAAATTTGGCCAGCAGAATACCTCCAATATAGGTCGTAAAGGTTGCCAGCACCGCCCAGGTCAACGTCCATCCCAGAATTTTCCGAAACGAATACCCAAAGGTGATCGTCACCGAATTGGAAAACAGATTCTTAAAATTTGCAAGCCCTACCCAGGTAAACAGGGCGTTGGGCGGCATATGCTGCTGATCATAATTAGTAAATGCAATCGCGATCAGCACCAGAATCGGAATTACATTCATCAAAATAACTCCGAGTGTCGGCAGGGTCAGCAGCGTGATATGAAATTTTTCATGAAACAGGGCCCGCACATCCTCTGCAAACGTATTGATATGCTGCCCCTCCTCCTGTCTCTGCTGCAGACGATACACATTCTTTACGTTTGCGATCCAGAGAAGAAAAAAAACAAAGATCACAAAAAGTGAAATGATCGAATTTAACAGAATCAAAAAGGAGTTGTCATAATCGTTCACGGTACTGGACAATGTCAGTGGATCAAAAATCTGCTCAAACTGTACAGTCCCCAACGTTCCAAACTTGGAAAGGTTCTGCGCTGCATAGCGGACACAAAACACCACGAACAGAATTTCCACCACCGACATGATGATTCCGTTCAGGATCTGCCTTCTTGCAAAATAACCCGCTCCCATCAGCACTGTCGAAAGTCTGACCCACAGATCGCCCCTGCCAACGGCAACTCCCCAGTTTTTAAAATAATTTCCCGTCGTATTTAATGCCTTCTTCATATTAATCCTCATTTCTGCGCATACCGAGTTCCGTCGCCTATTCGACCGGCGCTGTGATACCCTCTACCGTGGTATCCAGAAGCTTTTGCAGATCGATCTTGTTTGGATTGCCGGATGACAGAATCTGTCCCAGCGTCTCAGAGGGAGACCAGTAGTTATTTCCCACACGCTGAGGTGTCGCAAACTCAGCCTGCGCGGCGAGTGCGGAAATAGCCGGATCTGCAGCCACCGTTTCCGACGAAGCTGCCTCGATATTCGCCGGACCAAGCCCTCTTGCCTCATATCTTGCAACCTGACTGTCCACATTTGTCAGATACTCTGCAAGAAGCATGGACCATCCCAGATTTTTGGCGTGCGGGTTTACACCGATCAGCTTGCACCCGGAAAAAGAAGCAAGCTGTACTTCCCTTCCCCCGATATTGACCATTGGAAGCTTACATGCCGCATAGTTGTCACCCCATGCTTCCCTGGCTGTCTCTGCTCTCCAGGTACCGTTTACGCAGGCCGCAAGGTTCCCCTCCGCAATCTGCGTAGCCATCTCCTCATCGCTCATATCTACCAGAACTCCTGAGGATGTCAGGTCAATGATCGCCTGTGCAACATCTGTCGCCCCTTCTGCATTCCATGTACAGGTATTCGTTACGCCGTCATCCTGTAACGCCAGTTCATATCCTGCTCCCTGAAAAAAGGAGTAGATATACCATCCATTGGAAATATCCATTGCAATCTTCTTTCCTGCCGCACCTGCAACCTCGATCATTTTTTCCATGGACATTACATCCTCCTGCGAAAAGACAGAAGCATCATAAAACAGAAAGCATCCATTGTCCGCAGTCATCGGATAAGCATACAGCTTGTCGCCCACCGTAGCCGCCTCAATCGCACCAGCCACATTTGCTTCCATCACATCGTAGGTGTAGGTCGCCGCAACCTCATGAAGTGCCCCCGCCTTCACAAGATCATTGATCTGATCATCCGCAAAGGCATATACGTCCGCAGCCGCTTCTACATCTGTCAGGACGACATCCTTTGCCATTGCTTCTGCCTCAGCACCCAGCGTAATATCAAAGGTAACCTCCGGATATGTTTCTTTAAATTTCTGAAGTAAAAGCGTTGTGAGCTCCTGATCCTCTTCCGAGACCCACACAGTCAATTTCACCGTACCGTTTGTCGCGGCAATCAGATTCTGTACTGCATCTGTTGCCGTACCGGAATCTGCTGCAGTATTTCCTGCAGAATTCTCTTCCGCTGCAGAATTGCCTGCCATCTCCTGATTGTTTTCCGTACTGCCGCATCCCGTGAGTCCAACCGTCGTCACAGCTATCGTAAGTACCATTGCCAATACCTTCTTTTTCATAACGTTTCCCTCTCTTTTTCTTTTTGCCAGTACTATCTCTTACATTTTTCCATAAGTGCTTCTTTTTTATGCAAAAACAGCGCTGCCTTTTGACACTTGTCCTTTTTTTCGTTATGATAAGGTAATTGATATTTGCAGATTGGAGATTTTTAGATGAAAATTACAATAATAGACGGTCAGGGCGGCCGTATCGGTAAGACGATCATCGAACAGTTGAAAGCCACCCACAAGGAACTGGAGCTGTACGCCATCGGCACGAACAGCATCGCCACCTCTGCCATGTTGAAGGCAGGAGCTGACTACGGTGCCACCGGCGAAAATGCGGTTCTGGTAAATGCTGCTGATGCGGACATCATCATCGGACCGATCGGTATTGTCTTTGCCAATGCCCTGCTGGGCGAGATCACACCCGCGATCGCCACAGCCGTAGGTTCCAGCAAAGCCTATAAGATCCTGATCCCGGTGAACAGATGTAACCACTTTGTGGCAGGCTGCAGTGAAACTTCCATGAGTGAATATATCAGAATGGCTGTAGAAAAAATAGATTCTATCCTATTAAAAGGAGATGTGTCCTGTTAAAGACGCATCTCCACTTTTATGCATTTCTGCCGTATTTCATAGGCTTCAAAATATTTATTTTCATAGGGAATCCACACATTCAGAAAGCGTTGCAGCATTTCTTCCCCATTCCGTGCCAGAATCCTTTCCCTCTGTTCCTCTTTGGGAACATCCACAAAGAAACGCAGATCATAAGCCTCTTCTCCAAAATAGGGATGGTTACAGTAGGCTCCTTCGATCATATTGATCCTTTTGTGCGGAACCCTGATCTTCTCTCCGAGCGTAAGCGACCTGCAGTCAAAAGCCCGATAGCAAAGCCCCTGCTTTTCATGCAACCTCTCCAGAATCTCCTCCCGGAACCGTTCATAATCCACATTTCCCCCTGCTTCTTCATACCGCTTTTCGGTACGCTGCTCCGGGCGCAGGAAATAGTCATCCATGTGAAAAACATTGCAGTCATAAATTTCCGAAAGGAGCTCTGCCAGTGTTGACTTTCCACTTCCGCAGCAGCCATCGACCGCAACTGTCAGATCCTGATCTTCCTTCTTCTTTGCAAGTGCCTTGTCTATCGCAAGACAGACCGGATAGGCCTGCCGGAACCGTTCCGTCACTACCCGGTAGACCGGCGCATATTCCTGCCGGTAGGTTTCGCTGTGGCTCACCGGCGGATAACCTTTTTCCTTATATGCTGCCAGATATGCCTCTGCTTCTTCCCATGAGACGTCAAACTCTTTCTCCCGCAGGATCGCCAGCTTTTCTTCAAAGGCTTCGACACTGCCTTGAATATGCTTTGCAGATTCTGTAAACATACGGTTCAACGTGGTATCTGCCAGTCCCTCCTCCAGACAATTCAGGGACAACCGGTAGATTCCGTTTCCGATCGCCTCCCACGTAGGGGTTCTGCTCTCCCGCCGCACAGTCCGGCAATTCTCCCATTCCTGCCGTATCCGCTGCAAGCTGACTGTCTCGTCTGTAATCAGGTGCCCGCCACCAAATTCACTCTGGTATATTAGTTTGACTATGTCAGTCAACTCCATTTTTGGATATCTTTTTTTATGCTCTCTCAGTACCTGTCGCAGTTCTGCGTCTGTCGTCTGTCTCATAATCGTTTAATACCTTCGCTTTTTTCAGTGCAATCATAATAGCAGGAATGAGCACGATCTGCAAGACAATTCCCGGCACTGCATTCACAAACGCACCTGCGAGGAACATCTGAAACGAAAAGCTGTTGCCACCAATTCCATACAAAGGTATGCATACAATTCCCCATACCACACGGCCTACCAGCATAGCTCCCAGCAGACTTACATAAATGTTCCCGTTCTTTTTCGGCAATTTGTTATACAGAATTCCTGTCATCAGACCATATACAGCAAGTTCAAACGCCATTGCTGTCGCAGTCGGCATCATCGGCGGCATTCCAAACAATGCACTTCTGAGAAGCGGGGTAATCGCTCCTACTGCAAGCCCGTACTGCCATCCACAGATAAATCCGCACAGAAGTACCGGAATGTGCATGGGAAGCAGCATACTTCCAACCTGCGGAATCTGCCCGGTAAAGAATGGAAGAATTATCCCTAATGCCATAAATAACGCTGATAAAACTAATTTTTTGGTGTTTTTCATAGTAATCCTCATTTCTGCGCACGCTTTTTGCGCATGCCGAGTTTGTGTCAAGTGCGCGCAGACACAAATCTCGTGTGTGAAAAATCTTTCATATATGGATTTTTCACACTGATCTCCTTTTCTGAGCAACTTGTTGTACATACTAAAAAACCAGCAAAGTAATGATCCGGATTCTTCCAAATCAGATTACCTTCCTGGTAAATTATTTCTTTATCCTGTTACCTGTTTATTTCCACATTGAATTTTGGTGCCAAAACACCTGAATCCATGATTTCAAAAATGCTACGCATCCGCCGCTGACTTCTGTCAACGATTAAACTGTCTGCATTTTAGCATCTTATTTTTGTGCTGTCAACCGGCCGGAATACCTATTTTTGCTGTGATGCGATCCGATTTTCACTTTTTCTCTTGCACAACTTCTTTTCCTATGCTATAATAGCATTCGTCGGTGTGATTCGATTGGACCACCACCTATAGGGGCATAGTTCAAAGGTAGAACAGCGGTCTCCAAAACCGTCGATGTGGGTTCGATTCCTACTGCCCCTGCTTCATAACCCGTGAGTGACTGCTCACGGGTTTTTAAATATCTTGTTCTATTCCGGAAAGGATGTATTCAAATGAAAAAAGACTTGATGAAGAAAATGGGCGGCGTGCTTGCTGCACTTACCGTCTCTGCCATAACACTGACCGCATGTGGAAAGGAGCAGGCACTTCTCACCTCACAGGATTATGACTACAGCGAGGATATGGATCAGACCAGCCGCGGTGTATCGGTCGGCGATGACAAGGATGCATTTCTGGCTGCCTACGGTGAATACGAGATCCTGACATCCAGAGACAGCAGCAACTATGAACTGCTTTCCACGGAAGAGATCCCCTTTGATGAACCGATCACCACGATCCTTCCCACCTTTATGATCGATGGCATGCCAACCACTCTTGACACCATCTGCAAAGAAAATGAGATTGCAAAGGCGGATGTCATGACACTGCTCAGCTCCGAAGAATATCTACAGCAGCACACCGTCATGTACTACTATCTCACCTTTACATGGCAGGACGGCATCATCACCAAGATCACTTCCCAATCCATGAACTATAATGAAGATGCCGCCTACTATAAAGATCTGCAATAATCTGATCATCCCGCAAACTGACTGGCGTAGAGCTTCGCATAGAAGCCATCCTGCGCCAGCAGGCTTTCATGATTTCCCTGTTCAATAATATTTCCGTCTTTCATAACCAATATAATATCTGCCTCACGGATCGTGGACAACCGGTGTGCCACGATGAAACTCGTGCGCCCTTTCATCATGATGGCAAACGCCTGCTGGATCTTCAACTCGGTTCTGGTGTCGATCGAAGAGGTCGCCTCGTCCAGAATCAGCATCGGCGGCAGACAGAGCATAACCCTTGTGATACATAGGAGCTGTTTCTGTCCCTGCGACAGGCTTCCTCCGTCCTCACCGATCACGGTGTCATATCCCTTCGGAAGTCTTTTGATGAAGTTGTGTGCATGGGATGCCTTTGCTGCCGCCTCAATCTCCTCCTGCGTTGCATCCGGCTTGCCCATCACGATATTTTCACGGATCGTTCCCGCTTTCAGCCAGGTCTCCTGTAAAACCATTCCATAGTTTGTGCGCAGACTCTTTCGCGTCACATCCCGGATGTCCATCCCGTCCACACAGATCTTTCCGGCATTGACATCATAGAACCGCATAAGCAGGTTGATCACCGTAGTCTTACCACACCCAGTCGGTCCCACGATTGCCACTCTCTGTCCTGCCTTCACAGACAGGTTGAAATCCGTGATCAGCTTCCGGTCCGGCACATAGGAGAAGTCCACATGCTCAAGCCGGACATTTCCCTGCACATCCGAAAGTTCTGCCGTGTTCTCCTTGTCCGGGATCTGCGGAGTCTCTTCGATAAGTGCAAAAATCCGTTCCGCACATGCAAGCGCATTCTGAAGCTCTGTCACCACGCCCGATATTTCATTGAAGGGTTTGGTGTACTGGTTGGCATAGGTCAGGAAGCAGGAAAGCTGTCCGACGCTGATTCCCCCTCTGAT
The DNA here is from genome assembly GCA_934385475.1 of uncultured Lachnospiraceae bacterium. Taxonomy (GTDB): domain Bacteria; phylum Bacillota; class Clostridia; order Lachnospirales; family Lachnospiraceae; genus UBA3282. The sequence goes on from CAKRPS010000010.1 coordinate 29,488, forward strand.
CGAAAATATTGCACCGGTCACTGCCACACCTGCATACACAAGGTTGTTGACAAATCTCGTTGCCGGGTTCGTGATCGAGGAAAAGAAAATGGCCTTCAGAGAGCAGTCCCGCAATCTTCCGTTGATCTCATCAAACTCCTCCATCGCCTCATCCTCATGGGAAAATGCCTGTACCACCTTCTGATTTCCGATCATCTCTTCGATCAGTGCCGTCTGTTCTCCACGGGTTTCCGACTGCAGCTTGAACATCGTGAAGGTTTTCTTCGCAATAAAAGCCGCCACAAAGAAGGACAGCGGTGTGACGAGCACGACCACTCCCGTGATCCCGACGTTGACACTGAGCATAAAACCGAGCGTTCCTACGATCGTGATCACCCCGGTAAAAAACTGTGTAAATCCCATCAGCAGTCCGTCAGCAAACTGGTCGGCATCCGCGATCACGCGACTCACCACTTCCCCGTAGGAATGGCCATCAATATATTTGAGCGGCAGGATCTCGATCTTGCGAAACGCCTCATTCCGGATGTCTTCCACGATCCGGTAGGTCATCTTATTGTTGCAGACATTCATGATCCACTGTGCTGCAGCTGTGACCGCGATCACGATCACCATCTTCTGCAAAACGGCATAGACACCCCGGAAATCCACCCGTCCAGCCCCTACGACATGGTCGATGACCCGTCCCGTGAGGATCGGCAGATACAGCGTCAACGCTACGGTCACTGCCGCGGTAAGGATGGAAGCTGCCAGATACAACCAGTACCGCTTTATATACCGCAGCACCTTTCCCAATGTCTTTTTTTGATTTTCCTGTATCTTCTTTCCTGCCATTTTCCCTACTCCTTTTCCTTCGGAAACTGTGAATAATAGATCTCCTGATATACCTCACAGGATTGCAGCAGCTCCTCATGCGTTCCGATCCCGACCATACAGCCGTCATCCAGCACAATGATCTGGTCTGCATACCGGATGGAGGATGCTCTCTGTGACACGATAAAGACGGTCATCTCTCCCTCCAGCTCCTTGATCGCCTTGCGCGTGCCGCATCGGTCGCATAGTCGAGTGCCGATGCGCTGTCATCCAGGATCAGGATGTCCGGATGTCCCACCAGTGCTCTGGCAATCGTCAGTCGCTGTCTCTGTCCACCGGAAAGGTTTCTGCCCTCCTGTGCCACCGGCGCATCCAGCTTTCCTTCTTTCTGCTCTACAAACTCTCTGGCCTGTGCCGTCTCAACAGCCTGCCAGAGTTCTTCCTCCGTGGCATCTCCTTTTCCCCAAAGGAGATTCTCCCTTATCGTTCCCTGAAAAAGTACCGCTTTCTGCAGTACCACGCCGATTTTCTCCCTAAGCTCCTCCATGGAATAGTCCTTCACGTTCCGTCCGTCTACCCGCACTTCTCCCTTTGTGGCATCATAGAAACGGGGGATCATATTCACAAGCGAAGATTTACCGGAACCGGTTCCTCCGATAATACCGATCGTCTGTCCCCGTTTCGCCCGGAAATCAATATCTGTAAGGGACTCTGCCCCCGCCCCCGCATAGGTCAGGCTCACATGTTCAAATTCTACGGACAGGTCTCCTTCTGCTTTTCCATTGCTCTCAGGAGCCTCTTTCCACTCCATGCTCGACTGCATCTCAAACACACTCTCGATACGGTTTGCACAGGCAAGTGCCTTCGTGATCGTAATGATCAGATTCGCCAGCTTTACAAGCTCAATCAAAATCTGCGACATATAGTTGACGAGCGCAACCACTTCCCCCTGTGTAATGCTGCCTTCGTCCACACGAACCGCACCTGTGTACAGAAGAATAATGGTTGCCGCATTGATGATGATATAAGTGACCGGATTGGTCAATGCCGAGATCTTGCCGACAAAGAGCTGCATATCCGCCAGCGCCGCATTCTCTTTTTCAAAGTGCTCCGTCTCTTCCTGCTCCTTATTGAAAGCACGGATCACACGCGCACCTGTCAGGTTTTCCCTGGTGCTTCCCAGCACCCTGTCCAGATTTGCCTGCACCTTCCGGTACATCGGCATGGTCAGGATCATAATACCGAATACCACGATGGACAGAAGCGGAATCGTCATAACGAAGATCATTGCCGCCTTCACATCGATCGTAAATGCCATGATCATTGCCCCAAAGACGATAAAAGGTGAACGCAGGAACAGACGCAGCACCATGTTGACCCCATTCTGCACCTGATTTGTGTCCGACGTCATCCTCGTAATCATCGTAGAGGTTCCGAGCGTATCGATCTCTGTAAAGGACAGGCTCTGGATATGTCCGAACAGAGCATGCTTTAATTTCGTGGCAAAGCCGACAGCCGCCTTTGCCGCAAAATACTGTGCAGTGATGGAACAGACAAGTCCCACGATTCCCAGACTGATCAGGATCAGGCCCATGCGCAGTACATATCCGCTGTCTCCTGTGGTAATCCCTTTGTCTATGATGGCCGCTACCACGAGCGGCACAAACAGCTCGAAGGCTGCCTCCAGCATTTTAAAAAGGGGCGCCAGTGCCGACTCCTTCTTATAATCTTTTAAATACACCAACAGTTTTCTCATCGTACTCTCCATTTCTTAGCATACCGGGCCTGTTTCCGGGCACATTCCTTGACAGCAAAAACGAGCAGTCCGGCATATGACCGAACTGCTGCATTATTATATTTCCTTGGTATTCTCTTTATACATCCCTAACGATAGTCAGCCGCCTGCACTTCAATCTCCGCGCTGAAGGCCTTCACCTGAGAGGACGGCGTATACTCCGTCTCCGGATAGAGCAGTTCATGAAGTCTTTTCACATTGTCCTCTAACGTGGCTGGAATCACACAGGCTCCCTTGCTTCCCATCGTGATGCCTTCCCGGTTTCCCTCAAACGGAAATCCTTCGCTGTTCACCACATCATAGCCTGCCACACTGCCGAGCACGCTGATGATCTCATCGATATTCAGGGAGGTCTGTACCTGCGGCAGCACCGCATTAACCATCTCAGTCAATTCTCCGACCGAAGCAAGCTTTGCCTTGTCCATCATTGCCGTAAGGACATCTCTCTGCCTCTCGGCACGACGGAAATCGTCTCCCTTTGTGTAACGGATACGACAGTATGCTGTCGCCTGCATTCCGTTCAGAAGCTGCTTACCACTCTTTTTGACCGGAATATAGTCTACTCCAAGTTCCTCTGCCATACAGAGCTGATAGTTGTTCAGATGGGTGATCTCCGCATCCGTGACATCCATCTCCACGCCACCGAGCGCATCGACGGCATCGATCAGTCCTGCAAAGCCAACTGTAACATAGTCTGTAATATCCAGATCCATGTTTGCATTGAGCATGCTGATCGCCTGTTCCGGCCCGCCCTGTGCATATGCCGCATTGCATTTATTATAGTTGTCATTGTTCAGATTCAGGTAAGTATCCCGAAATACGGAAACCAGCCTGATCTCCTGTGTATCCTGATTGATCGAAGCAATAATGATCGTATCACTTCTGGTTCCCTTGCCAAGTTCACCGTCTCTTGCATCCACGCCGAACAGGGCAATATTACGGTAGCCCAAATGCTTCTGCGAGTCTGCGGATGCCTTTTTCTGTGCTACCTCATCGTTAATTTTGATCTTCTCCTGATCCAGCGTGACCTTGTCCACTTCTCCCGTAGTTGTTGTCACAACATACAATATGCCGATTGCTATCAGCAGAACGCATATTTCAAGAATCAGAAGCGGTACATTCTTAATTCTTCCGGGCTTTTTGAAGCCCTTGGAATTCTGTATCTCTTTCTCCATAAGTAACCTTTACCTTCTAATTTCTTTGCACCCCCGCGTACTACACTCCGCTATCGTACCATAAAAACATGCTTTTGAACATACTTATCGGGTAAATTTTAACAAAAATATTAATATATTTTAAAAAATGTTACATTTTCGTCATATTTGGTTTATATCATATCAGTTCGATCGCATCCTGCACGGTGCGCACGCCGACTACCTTCATTCCCTCTACCTTGTTCAACTGTTTGCAGTTGACCTCCGGGATGACACAGGTGGTAAAGCCCAGCTTCGCCGCCTCTCCCACGCGCTGTTCGATCATGGACACCCCTCTCACTTCGCCGCTCAGTCCGATCTCCCCGAACACGATCATGCGGTCATCCATTGCATGGTTTTTGAAGCTGGAAACCACCGCCATGGCGATCGCCAGGTCGATCGCCGGTTCCATAATGCGCATGCCGCCCGCTAGATTGACATAGGCATCGCAATCGGACATCTGGATCCCCAGACGCTTTTCCAAAACGGCCATCAACAGATTCACACGGTTAAAGTCCGTCCCGATTGCCTGTCTCCTCGGTATCCCAAAGCCGCTGTGGCATACCAGGGCCTGTATCTCCAGAAGAATGGGTCTCGTCCCTTCCATGGAGCAGGACACCACGGAACCGCTTGCCCCCTCCGGCCGTCCACTGAGCATGTATTCCGAGGCATTCTGCACCTCCACAAGACCCTCCTGCTTCATCTCAAAGACACCGATCTCATTCGTGGAACCAAAACGGTTCTTGACGCCGCGCAGAATACGGTAGGAGGCATGCCTGTCCCCCTCAAAATACAGCACCGTGTCCACCATATGCTCAAGCACCCTCGGTCCTGCCACCGTTCCTTCCTTGGTGACATGTCCCACAATAAAAATAGAGATGGCAAGCCCCTTTGCAAGCTGCAAAAACAGGTTGGTCGCCTCCCGCACCTGCGAAACACTTCCGGGTGCCGCCGATATCTCTTCGTGATACACCGTCTGGATTGAATCGATGATCGTGATATCCGGCATCGTGCTCCGGATCGCCTCCTCAATGATCTCCAGGCTTGTCTCACACAGCAGGAGAAGGTTGTCTGAAAAGTCTCCAAGACGGTTAGCCCGCAGCTTGATCTGCTGCAGGGATTCCTCCCCCGAAATATACAGTACCTTTCTGCCATCCGCTGCCATATGACGGCAGACCTGCAAAAGCAGAGTCGACTTTCCGATTCCGGGATCTCCGCCCACCAGCGTGAGGGAACCGGGTACAATGCCACCGCCCAGCACTCTGTCAAGCTCCCCTATGCGCGTGGACATCCGCAGCTTTTCCTGAATGTTTACCTCCGACAGCTTCGTAGGGAGCGGTCTCTCCCCGGAATGTATTCCCTTTGTCCCTGCTGCCCTGGCCGGCACCTTCTCTTCCACAAAGCTGTTCCACTGCCGGCATCCCGGACACTGCCCCATCCACTTTGAGGATTCATATCCACAGTTCTGACAGTAGAACACTGTCGCCTTTCCTTTTGCCATAGTTCCTCCCATAGCGATCGTCCTATACAAAGGAAATGCTCCCCAGAGCCCTGAGAAGCATTTCCCGTTCTTGCTGCATTTCCTTTTTACTTCACGATCCTGACACCGACTTCGCCGGCACCTTTCAATTCAATGCTGAAGCTGAGTTTTCCACCCAGATTTGTGTTCATCTTGCCGACATTGACATCGTCCACATAAACGCGGTATTCGGTATCGTCTTCCAGCCCCACTGTAATCTGTGCGTCCTCTGCACCTTCTACGTTGAAGGATACTCCCTTTTCCGTCTCTGAAAAATGGGTAACGCTGGTTCCCGGCTCAGATTCATAAGCAAACATCCCGTTCTTTTCGAGCTTGGTCAACTCCTTAAAGGTCTTCACCTTGTAAAGGTTTCCCTCATTCTCGTAATCCTCCACCTTTGCCTTGGCATCCAGCTGATAATTGCCAAAGCTGAGTGTTCCGTCTGCCTCTGTGCGCAGTAACTCTTTTACAACAGCCATTTTTGTTGTCCTCCTGTGTTTTTTTCTATTTTTCTTTTTCCGATTGGTAACTATTTTGGTACCTTACTGCTCTGCAATTTTGAAAACAATCTTCTTATTCTTGACTCCGACCGAAACAGTATCCCCACGTTTCACCTTCCCTGCCAGAATCTCTTCCGCAAGCTGGTCTTCGATCTCGGATTGGATGGCTCTCTTGAGCGGTCTGGCTCCCATTTTCGCATCCATATGCTTCTCCACCAGATACTCCTTCACCGAAGAACTGATCGTAAGATGAATATCCATCTGCTCCTTGCAGCGTCTGATCAGCTGCGCCGAAAGCAGGGTGATGATCTGCTTCATATCATTCTTATTGAGCGGATGGAATACCATGATCTCATCGATCCGGTTGATAAATTCCGGCTTAAACAGACGCTTTACCTCTTCCATCACGTTGGACTTCATCTTCTCATAGCTCTGCTTCTCGGTCTCTCCGGAGCCAAAGCCCAGATTCTTGGGCTCTATGATCCGCTGTGCTCCCGCATTGGACGTCATGATGAGTATCGTATTCTTAAAGCTTACCTTACGTCCCTTGGAATCGGTGATATGTCCGTCATCCAGCACCTGCAAAAGCACGTTGAACACATCTGGGTGAGCCTTTTCGATCTCATCAAACAAAACCACGGAATAAGGATTTCTGCGCACCTTCTCGGAAAGCTGTCCGCCCTCCTCAAAGCCTACGTATCCCGGCGGTGAACCGATCATCTTAGAGACGGAATGTCCTTCCATATACTCCGACATATCCACACGGATCAGTGCATTTTCCGAGCCAAACATCGCTTCCGCAAGCGCCTTGCTGAGCTCGGTCTTGCCCACACCCGTAGGTCCCAGGAACAGGAATGAACCGATCGGTCTGTTCGGGTCCTGCAACCCGACTCTTCCACGGCGCATCGCCTTGGCAATCGCCGTCACCGCTTCCTCCTGTCCGATCACACGCTTATGCAGGATCGACTCCAGCTTCAGAAGTCTCTCACTCTCTTTTTCTGCCAGCTTCTTGACCGGTATCTTCGTCCACAGGGCAACTACCTCTGCAACCTCATTCTCGTCTACAATATAAGGCTGCTTTTCCTCCTGCTTCTCCAGACGTTTCAGCAGACGTTCATACTTCTTAATGCAATCTTCCTGCTTCCGTTTCAGTTCTGCAGCCTGTGTAAAGTCCTCCATCCGGATCGAACGCTCTATCTCCGAATCCAGCTTCTGGATCTCGTCGGTCAGCTCCTGCACCTTATCCGGCTGTTTGGGAGCCTTCAGCCGTACTGCGGCTGCCGCCTCATCGATCAGATCAATCGCCTTATCTGGAAGGTTTCTGTCATTGATATAGCGGTTTGACAGTGCAACCGCCGCCTTGATCGCCTCATCCGTGATCGTCACCTGATGGTGCTCCTCATATTTGGACACGATACCGCGCAGGATATTCTCCGCCTGTTCCGGTGTCGGTTCCTCCACGGTGACGGGCTGGAATCTCCGTTCCAGTGCGGCATCCTTCTCTATATACTTACGGTACTCTGCGATCGTCGTCGCGCCGATCAGCTGGATTTCTCCTCTTGCAAGGGATGGTTTCAGGATATTGGATGCGTCGATCGCACCCTCTGCACCACCTGCGCCGATAATCGTATGAAGCTCATCCAGAAACAGGATAATATCTCCGTCCTCGATCACTTCCCGTACTACCTTCTTAATTCTCTCTTCAAATTCGCCACGGTATTTGCTTCCCGCTACCATGCCGGGCAGATCAAGTGTCAGCACCCTCTTGTTCTGTACAGTAAAGGGAACCTCCCCTGCGACGATCCGCAGTGCCAGACCTTCCACCACTGCCGTCTTTCCTACACCCGGTTCTCCCACGAGACACGGGTTATTCTTGGTTCTCCGGCTGAGGATCTGGATCACACGTGAAATCTCTTCCTGTCTTCCGATCACGGGATCAAGCTTGCCGTCTCTTGCGAGCGCCGTCAGGTCACGGCTGTACTGCTCCAACGTAGAAGCCGCATTCTTCTTGCGGTTTGGCTTCTTCCCAAGGTCTTCTTTGTAAAGCGATCCATCCTCCCCCATTGCGATCAGGGTATCCACATAAAGCTTCTGAACGGAAATGCCCAGCGTGTTGAGCAGTCTCACCGCCACGTTTTCCCCTTCTTTCAGGATTGCAAGGAGAATATGCTCCGTTCCTGTTTTCTCACTTCCAAATCTGGCCGCCTGTCTGTGTGCCTCCTCCAGAATCTTCATGGCTCTCGGAGAATATCCATCTCTCTCTGCGACCGCAACCGAACTCTCCGGGACGATCAGGTCTACTATCATCTCCTTCAGTTTAGGTACATCTACTCCGTTATTCTGCAACACCGTCGCCGCTACGCCTGTATTTTCCTGCAACAGACCAAGCAGCAGATGTTCACTCCCCACATAACTCTGATGCAGGCTTTTGGCAGCTTTCTCGGCAAGCGCTAGCGCCGCCTTTGCCTTATCCGTAAATTGTGGCTGCATCCGTCATTCATTCCTTTCCCTCGCCTCTGCCTGTGGCGTCAGCGATATTCGTCATATATTTCGTCTATAAGAGCATGCACTTCTTCGCGGGAAATATTCTTGCAGCTTGCCTTGGCAAGAGTCACCAGAAGATCCTTACGGATTTCCTGCAACGCCTGCATCTGATCCGCATCCACACAGATCATGGCTCCCTTGCGTCTGTCCATCCGGACATACCCTTCCTGCTTCAATACTGCATACGCCTTGTTCACCGTGTGCATATTGATCCCGATATGATCCGCAAGCTGCCGCACTGAAGGAAGCGAATCTCCCTCTTGAAATTGTGAGGTTGCAATGCCCAGAATGATCTGGTTCCGAAGCTGCATGTACAGTGCCTCGTCACTGTTAAAGTCTATCTCAATCAACATGTCTTTCTCTACAGATCCTTGTCATCCATATTCAGGAATTCAAATTCAAAATCATCATCATCGAGCAGGAAATTCTTCGCTTTCTTCTTCGCAGGTGCCTTCACCGGGGCCACATTCTGCGGCTCTTCTTCATAGGTAACTTCCTGCACCGGAGCCTTCCGTCCTGACTTGCGATTCTTTGACGGTCTCTCCTGCACATCCTCTCTTACAGGTCGTTCTTCCTCTTCGCGTCTTCCTCTTACAGGTCGTTCTTCCTCTTCGCGTCTTCCTCTTACCGGTCGTTCTTCCTCGCTCCGTCTGTTTCTGAGGGGCTTTTCATCCTCTCCACGTCTTGCTCTGGAAGGCTGCGGCTCCTCTTCTTCCTCGTACTCACGCTCCTCGCGCCGCGCACGTCTGTCCGCTTTGCGGTCACTCTTCTCGTACTCTTCGGGAAGCTTATCCTCCTCTTCTCCTTCGTCCTCTTCCTCATCTTCATATTCCTCATAATAATAGGAATTGCGAAGTTTGATTGACAGGACGATCACCGTTATGATAAAGAGCACGATCACCGCTGCCATCACAATGATGACCACACGCTGTTTGACAACCAGATCAGCGTTCGTCTCTTCATTCTGGCTTTGGGCATGCGCTGCCGCAAGCACCTCTTCCAGTTTCTGTCTGGTGCCGTCCACGTTGTCATACAGATACCAGTAGTAATTACCGGTGTCATCCGTTGTATATCTTACCTCATAGTCATTGTTGACCGGTTCTTCTGTCTCCTGTGGCTCTTCCTGTGGCTGCTCCGGCTCTTCTACAGGCTCCTCCACGGGAAGCATTTCTCCTAGAGAGATCAGGTCAGAACGCACGAAGCCCGTTTTCTCAGCCCCGTTGCTTCCGGTAAAGGTCACATAGTACCAGACTTTTCCGTCGCTGCCGTTTGACTGACCGCTGACAACCATCTGGGTCCCCTGCGCAAGAGATTCGACCACCGCATCGTTGGTGGACGGTGCTGTCCTGATCTTGGCTGCCTGCACGGATACCGTTGCATACTGCTTATCCATGGGAGTTTCTGCCGACGCCGTAGCTCCTCCCGGCGCATTGTCTGCTGTTGTAGTTTCGGCTGCAGTCGTCTGGGTATCCGAAGAATCAGCCTGCGCTGTCTCAGTGTCGCCTCCCTCTTTCTGTACCAGATCGGATCTTACATATCCGGTTGTGTCTCCCTCAACCGTTATCTTATACCATAACGTTCCGGAGGAATCCTTTACTTCCTCCTTGATGGTTACCTTGGCATCCTTGGCCGCACTTCCGACCACCTCGCTGGTCGTACTTGCCTCCTGTCTGACCTTCGCCGATTCCACGATCACAGTTCCTGTCGAATCTGCACGTGACACCGATCCCTGTGTCAGAAAGCACCCTATCATAAGTGCTGCCGTAATAAGTCCCAACACCGGTTTATTGGTCATAAACCCTTTCCAGTTCTTCCGTATCATATCTGTTCTCCCTTGTTTCCTATGGATTTTCATTTCTGTCTGTTAAATCGCTTCAGTCCATCCTCCAGAACAGGACGTTCCAGACTGTAGCCCGATACGTTGGTATTTCTCTCCATACGCATTCTGTCTTCAATATCTCTGTGATAGTTCATCTCACATTTGGGGCAGAATCTTCCGCTCCGGATACTTGCCCCGCAGCGCTCACACTTCAGAAAAGCTTTGGAATTTGCTGCAATCTCCAACCTTGACTCCTTGAGCATATCGCGGATCGCATGCTGTGTCACTCCGGTTGCCGCCGAAACCTGTGCTGCCGTCGCCCCATCATGCTTTTCCAGATAATTTCTCACCTTGCCATAGTCATCATAATCCCGGTGACCACAATCCTCACAGGCATATTCCCCTACACCCTTAAAAACCATAATGCCGCCACATTCCGGGCAGATGGTCGGTCTGTTATAATTGCGTAACTGCAATAAATTTTTCTTTAAAATCTCTGTCTTTTCCGTCCTTGTTGCCATTGCGCTGTCGTCCTTTCCTACTCAGCAGCATCGCAAAAGGCTCTTTTTTCTATGCCTCGTCGATTGCCTTGCCGATATCTGTTCTCATATATTTATTCTCGAAATTGACCCATCCGGTCGCCTCATAGGCGTTCGCACGTGCTTCTTTCAGAGTTGCTCCGGTCGCCGTAATCCCCAATACACGGCCTCCGTTTGTCACAATCCCCTTATCTGTCTGTTTCGTGCCCGCATGGAAACAATAGTATCCATCCTTCCCCTCAAAATTCTCCAGACCTTCGATCACAAATCCCTTTTCATAGGACACCGGATAGCCCTTGGATGCAAGCACCACGCAGACTGCCGCATTGTCCTCAAACTGCAGATCGATCTGATCCAGTGTTCCGTCGATACAGGCTTCCATCACATCGATGATGTCATTTTTCATACGCGGCAGAACCACCTGTGCCTCCGGGTCACCGAACCGCGCATTGTATTCCAGTACCCTCGGCCCTTTCTCCGTCAGCATCAGACCAAAGAAGATAACTCCCTTGAAGGGTCTTCCCTCTGCTGCCATCGCATCGACAGTCGCCTGATAAATATACTTCTTACAGAAATCATCCACTTCCTGTGTATAAAACGGGCTCGGGGAAAAGTTTCCCATGCCCCCGGTATTCAATCCCTGATCTCCATCCAGCGCACGCTTGTGATCCTGTGCGGAGGACATGATCTTGATCGTCCTGCCATCCACAAAGGAAAGTACCGACACTTCTCGTCCGGTCATAAACTCCTCGATAACCATCCTGTTACCGGCAGTTCCGAACTTCTTGTCTTCCATGATCGTCCGCACGCCCTCTTTGGCCTCCTCAGGCGTCTCACAGATCAGAACACCCTTGCCGAGTGCCAGTCCGTCCGCTTTCAGCACGATCGGGAACTGTGCCGTCTCGAGATAGGCAAGTGCCTTCTGCGGATCATCAAAATTCTCATAGGCTGCCGTCGGTATATGATACTTTTTCATCAGATCCTTGGAAAAGGCCTTGCTGCCCTCCAGGATCGCCGCATTCTTTCTCGGTCCAAACACCCGCAGACCTTCGGCCTCCATCACATCCACCAGTCCTCCGACCAGCGGATCATCCATTCCAACGATCGTAAGATCAATGCGGTTTTCCTTCGCAAAGCTTACCAGCTTATCAAACTCCATCGCGCCGATCGGTACACATTCTGCAATCTGTCCGATTCCCGCATTGCCGGGCGCACAATAGATTTTATCTACTCTTGGGCTTTTCGCAACGCTCGTTGCGATCGCGTGTTCTCTTCCGCCGCTTCCTACGATCAAAACCTTCATTCTGTATATCCTGCCTTTCCGTATATCACTCTTATTCTGACTCTGTCTTTACTTTTCTGTCCTGCACCGTCACTTTGCCGTTGGCAATCAGGTTGATGGCCCAGGGAAGGATCACCCATTCTGCTTCTTCCATTACCCGCCTTTGCAGAATTTCCGGGGTATCTCCGTCTTTGACTGCCACCGCCTTCTGCAAAATGATCGGCCCGGTATCGGTTCCCTCATCCACGAAATGCACGGTTGCCCCCGTAACCTTAACTCCACGCTCCAGAGCCGCCTCATGAACCTTAAGTCCGTAGTATCCCGTCCCGCAGAAGGATGGGATCAGCGACGGGTGGATATTGATGATCCGGTTCTCGTACTTTCTTATCAGCATCTGCGGGATCACCACCAGAAAGCCAGCCAATACGATCAGATCCGGCGTTGCCTCATCCACCGCTTTCAGAAAGGCTTCGTTAAACTGCTCCCGGTTCGCATAATCCTTAGGGGAAACGCACACTCCCTCGATCCCTGCCGCTCTGGCTCTCTCCAGCGCATACGCTGACCTGTTGTTGCTGATCACACGCACGATCTCCGTGTTGAGGATCAGTCCTTTATCAATTCCATCTATGATTGCCTGTAAATTTGTGCCCCCTCCGGAAACACATACCAGAACTCTGCACATAGTCTTCTCCATTCCGCAGCTGCCTTGCCAATTTTTGTCTTATCAGCGGATGACAACCTCTTTCTCTCCTGTCGTAACCTTTCCTACAATATATGCCTTATCTCCTGCTGCCTCGATCGCCTGCACGGTTTTGTCCGCATCCTCCGGAGCAACTGCCAGGATCATGCCAAGCCCCATATTATAGGTGTTGTACATCATCTTCTCCTCCAGATTGCCCTTGCTCTGCAACAGCTTGAAAATAGGGAGCACCGGATAGCTGTCCTTCTCGATCTCCACAGCCGTTCCCTCGGGAAGCATTCTCGGAATGTTCTCATAGAAGCCACCACCCGTGATATGGCTGCAGCCCTTGACCGTGATGCCTGCATCCTTAATGCTCTTCAATGCCTTCACATAGATTCTGGTCGGAACGATCAGCGCCTCTCCCAGTGTCGTTCCAAGCTCGTCATAGTATGTATCCAGACTTTCCTTTGTCATCTCAAATACCTTGCGCACCAGGGAAAAGCCGTTACTGTGGACACCTGTGGATGCAATTCCGATCAGGGTATCCCCCGCCTTGATACTCTGTCCTGTGATCAGATCCTTCTCATCTACCACGCCGACAGCAAAACCGGCAAGGTCATATTCCTCCTCCGGCATCAGTCCGGGATGTTCCGCCGTCTCTCCGCCGATCAGCGCAGCCCCTGCCTGCTTACAGCCCTCAGCAACTCCCTTGACGATCGTTGCGATCTTCTCCGGATAGTTCTTGCCACAGGCAATATAATCCAGGAAAAATAACGGCTCCCCGCCTGCACATACCACGTCGTTGACACACATGGCCACGCAGTCGATTCCAACCGTATCATGTTTATCCATCAGAAAGGCAAGCTTGATCTTCGTTCCGACGCCATCCGTTCCGGAAAGCAGTACCGGTTTCTCCATTCCTTTGATCTTTTCCATGGAAAAAGCTCCGGAAAATCCGCCAAGTCCGCCAAGTACCTCCGGTCTCATCGTTTCCTTCACATGCTTCTTCATCAGCTCCACTGACTTGTAACCGGCTTCAATATCAACGCCTGCTGTTCTGTAATCCATGACTTCTCCTCCACGTATCTTTTTATTTTGTATGACTCTTATGCCTCATAATTTTTGTAGCCGACTTCCTTCAGCTTCGCATCCTTCTTCTGCACTCCGGCCTTCAGCTCTGCCGCATAGTCCTTGAGCTTCTGTAAAAGCTCCGGGTCGGATGTCGCAAGGATCTTAGCTGCCAGTATTCCCGCATTCTGTCCGCCGTTGATGGCAACCGTTGCCACCGGAATGCCGGACGGCATCTGCACGATGGAATACAAAGAATCCACACCACCAAGATCTGAGGTTTTCATCGGGATTCCGATGACCGGCATCGGAAAGATCGCCGCGCACATTCCCGGCAGATGGGCTGCCTTGCCCGCTCCGGCAATGATCACCTTATAGCCTCTTTGCTCCGCACTCTTCGCGTACTCAAAAAACTCCTCCGGCTCTCTGTGTGCCGAGATGATCGACATATCATAGGAAATGCCGAATTTATCCAGAATCTCCGCTGCCTTTGCCATAACCGGCATATCGGAGTCGCTTCCCATTACAATACCTACCTGTGCCATTTGCAAAACCTCCTGCCTTTTTATCTCTTTCAGTTTACTAAATTTTAGGATAGGGTGCAACTTATTTTCAGACGACTTTGTCTGTTCTTCCTTATCTTTCCTCTTCTTCCAGCGCCCGATTCAGTTCTTCACACCCTTTCAGGACAAATCGTCCGTCGCGGATGAGCTCGATCTTCTCCCCCTCTGCCGTCACCGCGTAGAGCTCTCCCAGCTCATCGTAAGGGATCGTAATATCCGTATGGCACTGAAAATACGCCTTCGCCGGGTCCTTGTCCCTGAGGGCCGAAACCTCATTTTCCTTGGCAATGATTTCCTTTCCATCGGGGTTGTGAAGCACCACATTCTCCTCATGGGAATAACAGGTGTCACCCACTGCAAAGTGAGGTCCCGTTTTCTCTGCGATCAGGATCGGCATTTTGTCCTCAATTCCGAACCTGCGCGCCGTGACATACGCTGTCGTGTTCGTTCCTACCGCAAATTCTCCCATCGGAAGCGTTTCATGGTGATACAGCACATTGTCCTTGATATATTTCCGGTTCTCTTCTTCCGTCTCAAAGTTCGCGCATCCGTAATCTGCGATCATGCCATCCTTGAATTCGATCCACAAATCCTTGTATTCCAGCTCATTCAGGAAAACCCTCGTCACATGCAGAATACCGTTCGTCCCCTTCAACAGCGGCGAAGTGAACACCTCTCCAACCGGGATATTTACATCTGCAACACAGTTCTCGAAGTTGGTCTGTCCCCCGGGATTCTGTAACGTATGGAGCGCAACGGTAAGATCTGTCCGGTTCTTTCCGGACCCCAGGATGCGCACCTTCGTCCCACGGTCAAGCGCATCGATCATTGTCTGCTGGATGCTCTGATAAAGCTTATAATCCAAAGTGTTGATCTTTACAATCGCATCAAAGATCTCCCGGTAGGCACTTCCGATCTCCGGCACCGGAAAGGCAATGATCGTAAAGCTTCTCTCTTCCCCTTTGATATAGCGGTTTTGCAGAATTCCCGCTTTTCCCGCGTACTCCACGGAAAGCTTCTGCTGCTTTTCACTCAGCTTGCAGGCATCCTCTTTGTTCTCCGGCACAAACGGCTTCTCCCCGAAAATCTCCACGACTGCCGGGCCGCCAAACTGTCCCATCTGTTCTTTCCAGTGCTCATAGACATTGCGGGTGCCTTCCAGCCGGCGCTCCGCGAGCTGTCTGTCCAGGAAAAGGGCCTGATCCTCACGGTGGTCATAGTCAAACTGTTTATTGGGATTTGCCCCGAAAAATCCGTTCTTGTATACCGAGCGTCCCTGAAAAATACTGCTGCCTGCACGGTAAAAAGTAGACTGCAATCCAAGCTTTTCAAAATTTGCCGCGGCACGCCGTATCATTCTCTCAAAGCCCAGACAGTATCTTATATTGACGGTCTTCTTGATCGAGAGATCCTTGCCTGCCACCTCAAAGCCGATCCGGTAGCCCTCCGTGTAGGTATCTGCCATTTTGGCAATCTGCTCCAGCGTCATCTCCAGCAGATGCTCTGCCGTAGCAATCTCATTTTCCGTCACATATTCTCCAAAGTAATACAGATAACGCAGATCCGAAAGGTCGCTTTCCAGAATAATGCTCCTTGCAAAATTCTGCTTTCCGTCAACCATCTGCGCCGTTCTCTCAAAGCACTCCGGCTCATGGTAGTCACCGGCATACCAGTATAAGATCTCCCGGATATCCTCCTTTGCGGGCTCCTGTCTGTCATCCTCCGCTGCCGCACAGACAAAGGCCTGATAAACTTCCAGCAAAAGCTCCATCCGGATGATCATGTCAAACCGTCTCTGCTCGAAGACCGCCGGTATCATTGCACGCAGCTCCGCACAGAGAAACGACAGGTACTGCCCCATGGGCTTTCCAAAGCACTGCACCGCGTAAGCCGGATTTGCGTAGCTTTCACCGTAATGCTCCGGCAGAATATCCGCATAGAGGTCATGGTTCCTCTGCTTCAGTTCCTCCATGCTCATTTGCCTGAGCTGACCATTCTCCACAATCTCCCATGTGTCATGCAGCATTTTCACAAAGGCTGCCATCTGTCTGAAATAATCCCGGTAGAGCGGTGCACACAGCTCCTCATTCTCCATCTCCCGGATTCTCTCCAGGGCAAGCGTATAACGTTCTTCCTCCAGATCACGCCGGTCCTGTTCATTGATATATAAATCTTCCATTCTGCTCCCCATTTCTGTGCCCGTTCTCTGCACATCTCCGCTTCTGCGCTTCTATTCTCTCTATGACCATTCTTTCTATGATTATGAGTACGCTCCCGCATACAGGATAATGCTGATCGCCGCAAGCACCAGCACATTCAGCGCAATCCCCAGATACGAAAAGAGATAATATTTGTCTCTCTCCGTCCGCGAGATCACTCCTAATATAATGCCGACAAAGGCAAACACCATCACAAGCATTGCCGCTGCGCCGTACTGTCTCGGCACGTTTCCATCCTGCCGGTAGCTCATCAGCACCGTGTAAATAAGCGTTGCTATAGAGATTATCCCCAGGATCGTCGCCATAATTCCTTTTCGGGTATGTTCTTTGTTTGTAAAGATATATCCGTTTTTCTTTCCCATCTCTGTTCTTTCCTAACCATCCTGTCTACCGCAGGAATATGTAAATGGGTATCTTCGCTTTCCCCGAAAATACCCATCTCTTGTGTGTCCGTGTTAAAATAAAATCTTGCTTTTCCCCGCCAGAAGCTTTGCACCGCTGATGATCAGAAGTACACCGCCTGCCACTCCGACAACGATGGACACTACTCCCATCGCAATATTAAACGCGCCGGAACCGCCCATGATCTTATAAATCTTTTCTTCCATAATCTGCTCTCAGCCCCTCTTTCTTATTTTAAACTGCCCCATAGGTTTCATAATATTGATCGATCACACTCTTCAACCCGTCATCAATATAAATCTTTCCCTGATACGGTTTGTTATACAGACATTCCACAACATCCTGCATCGTCACAATCGCATTCGCCTCAAATCCGTACTTCTCGCGGATTTCCTCCAGTGCACTCTTCTCACTCGAAAGGCCGCGCTCCATCCGGTTAAGCGATACCATAAGCCCCTTGATCTCCACATCTGCCTGTGCTTTCAGGATCGGGAAAGTCTCCTCGATCGACTTGCCAGAGGTGGTCACATCCTCAATGATAACCACGCGGTCGCCATCCTGCAGCTTCGAGCCGAGCAGGATTCCGGTGTCGCCATGATCCTTTACTTCCTTACGATTGGAGCAGTAGCGGATCTCTTTTCCATACAGCTCACTGATCGCCATTGTTGTTGCCACCGTGAGAGGAATTCCCTTATAGGCAGGTCCGAACAGTACGTCGAAATCCAGACCGTAATTGTCGTGGATTGCTTTCGCATAATACTCTCCCAGCTTACGGAGCTGGCTTCCGGTGACATAAGCTCCGGCATTCATAAAAAAGGGAGACTTACGTCCGCTCTTTAAGGTGAAATCACCAAATTTAAGCACCTGGCTGTCCACCATAAACTCGATAAATTCCTGCTTGTACTGTTCCATTCTGCTATTTCTCCTTATTTAAGGCTATTATAAGCTTATATTCTTTATCATCATAACACTACACCCCTGCTTTTTCAACCAACAAATCATTTCATCCATATGTGTATTTCGGATGCCTGGTTCTTGCAATAATCATCTTGGGATAGGCATCCTTTATTTGCAGCAGCGGAGAATTATATTTTTGCACTAAATCTCTATTTACAATAGTTTCATATACTCCTTTGATATAAGTAGTTCTATTTATTAAACCATCCACTTTCGAAACTTAAAATTTTTATCATTTTTGAAATTCATCTTTGCAGCTTTGGGGAAAAATTGAGCACAACAAATCTCTTTTCCGGCCATGCCCAGGTTGTCTAATATCCCGATGTCTGTTAGAATGCTAGAAGATTCTATCTATAAACTATTCAGAAACCGGGGATGCTAACAGCTATGAAAATACAATTATCCGAGCACTTTACGTATTCCAAATTACTGCGGTTTGTCCTGCCGTCGATCATCATGATGATCTTCACCTCGATCTACGGCGTTGTGGACGGACTGTTTGTTTCAAACTTCGTCGGCAAGACCGCTTTTGCCGGTGTCAACCTCATCATGCCTGTGATCATGGCTTTCTCTGCCCTGGGCTTTATGATCGGAACCGGCGGCAGCGCTATTGTTGCCAAGACGCTGGGAGAGGGCGAACACAAGCTTGCAAACGAATACTTCTCCATGCTGGTGTATGTCACACTCGCCGGAGGTATCCTGTTATCCACGATCGGCTTTCTGATCGTTCGTCCGGTTTCCATCGCTCTCGGAGCGGAAGGTGAGTTACTTTCCTGCTGCGTGCTCTACGGACACATCACGTTCCTTTCCATGCCCGCTTTCATGCTGCAAAACGTGTTCCAGAGTTTTTTCGTGACAGCAGAAAAGCCCAAACTTGGGCTTTATGTTATCATCACCGCCGGTGTGACCAATATGTTTCTTGACTATTTTCTGATCGCTGTGCTCGGCTGGGGGCTTGCAGGTGCCGCAGTCGCTACGGTATGCAGTGAGTGTATCGGCGGCCTGTTCCCCATATTCTATTTTGCAAGAAAAAACTCCAGTCTCCTGCGTCTTGGAAGAACCCGTTTCAACGGACACATCCTGCTCAAAACCTGTACCAACGGTTCCTCCGAGCTTATGACAAACCTGTCAAGCTCCGTCGTCAACTCCCTCTATAATCTTCAGCTGATGAAATATGCCGGAGAAAACGGAGTCGCCGCCTACGGAACCATCATGTATGTAAACTTTGTTTTTATCGCTATTTTCCTGGGATATTCTATCGGAAGTGCTCCTATCGTCAGTTTCCACTACGGAGCAGGCAACCACGCCGAACTGAAGAACCTTTTCCGCAAAAGCCTTTCTCTGGTCGGCACCTGGGGCGTTCTTCTCTTTGCGGTGGCACAGTTCATTGCTTCCCCGCTCGCCCGGCTTTTTGTCGGCTACGACGCGGCACTTTTTGAACTGACCTGCTTTGGTTTCCGGATCTACTGCATCACCTATCTGATCAACGGTTTCAATATTTACGGGTCTGCTTTCTTTACGGCGCTCAACAATGGTCTGCTCTCCGCAGCCATCTCGTTTCTACGGACGCTGGTCTTCCAGATCAGTTGTGTACTGCTTCTGCCCTTCCTTCTGGGAATTGACGGAATCTGGGGCTCTATCTCCATCGCCGAGCTTCTCACCCTCTGCGTGACCGTGACCTTTTTCATCCGGCAGCGCCACAGGTACCACTATGCCTGATCTCTGTTTCTAAATATAATCCGACACATACGGAATGCTGTGGAACAGCACGTCATCCAGACGTTCCACAGCCTCTGTGGATGCCACAATACGGTCCATTCCATAAAGCTTTTCTGCCGTCTTATAGCCGAGCAGAAGCGTTGTCAGCGTTCCGATCGACATTTTCATCGGATGTCCCTTTTCTTCCTTAAGCACCTTGCATTTTCCTGCCTCAAACTGTACTGTAAAGAAGCCGTTGTTCCACGGCAGAAGGTCATCTTCGATCTCAAACCGGAAGCAGGCCGGTGGCTCGTCCGGATCACAGCGGAAATCTTTGAAAAACTGTTCGATATCCACGATCCGCCCCATGATATACGGGCGGACTGTTTCTTTAATATCGCTGTCTTCCAGTTCAAACGCAATCGGCTCACTGTAGAAATTATTGCCGCGCACCTCATCGATCATGGAGTCATGTGCGTAAATATACTCCCACAGGCCAAGCTGCGCCTCCCGGTTCAGATAGATCATTTCCTTAATGTGCATGATATCGGAGTTGATCAGGTAGACCATATAGCCGTAAGGAATTCCATCCTCCGAGTAATAGACGGCCACCACCGTATCATCCTCATCCCATCTCCAGTATTCTTCCCACGCCAGATCGTTGCGGAACAGACAGCCGTGTGTTTTCTGCGCAAAGCGGGTATGCAGCTCCATAAACTCTCTGTCATCCCACTCTACACGTCGCACATATCCGGGCTCCTTGTTTTTGCGGGGGATCTGCGTGTCCTTGACCACATAAGTCATTTTGTTGGAGATGATCTCCCATCCAAGCCGCCGGTACAATGGTATCGAATAAGGGTAAAGCAGGGCAAAGGATTTATGTGCTTCCCGCATCCGGGTCAATCCATGAACCATCAGCCTTTTCATAATCCCATGCCCTGTATACTCCGGGTAGGTGCAGACACTGGTCACAAACCCGACACTGTACCGTACCCCGAAAATATTCATATCCAGCGGATATACCGCAAACTGTGAAACAAGGCTTTCTCCATTAAAGCAGCCAAGTACATCGGCTCTCTGGAGCACCGGGAATTTGGACTGTTTGATCTCATCGTCCTTCCAGCCGGTCTCCTCCAGCTCCTGCTCTGTCACCTGAAACGCATAGCGCAGCAGGGCATTATACTGTTCCACATCCTCAATGGTCAGCGGTCTGACCGTAAAATTTTCCTCTTCCTTCCCACTCATACAAACCTCTTTATAACTCTCTCTTAGCGGTTAAGTGCACCCGCAATATCTTCCTTCATGGCGAGCACTGCTGCTCTGGATGCATCTGCAAAATTCTGTGCACCGTACTTCGCATACTGTTCCTGCTGGTAGGCTGCAATAATACCGCGGGAGGAATTGACGATCGCGCCAAGCCCATCCTCGTTAAAGAAATGAACCAGGTCTGCACCTTTTCCGCCCTGTGCTCCGTAGCCGGGTACCAGAATAAAGGATTTGGGCATGATTCTTCTGAGCGCCTTTCCCATCTCCGGATAGGTTGCTCCAACCACAGCACCGATATAGCTGTAGGAATCTCCCATGCAGTCAGCTCCCCACTCGGCCACCTTCTCGCCGACGATCTCATACAGCGGTTTTCCGTCGATCAGACGATCCTGAAACTCTCCACTGCTCGGGTTGGATGTCTTCACAAGGATGAAAAGCCCCTTCTTTTCCTCCTGACATATCTTGATAAACGGCTTCACTCCGTCAGAGCCAAGATAAGGGTTCACTGTCACGAAATCCTCATCAAAGCCTCTGCACATCGTGTTTCCAACCTTAACCTGACCCAGATGGCCTACCGCATAGGCCTCTGAGGTGGAACCGATGTCTCCGCGCTTGATATCTCCGATCACGATCAGCCCCTTCTCCTTGCAGTAGCGTACTGTCTTCTGAAATACGGCAACGCCCTCCAGACCGAACTGCTCATACATGGCGATCTGCGGTTTCACGGCCGGGATCAGATCATAAACTGCATCCACAATTCCCTTGTTGAACTGCCAGATCGCTTCTGCGGCACCCTGCAGAGTTTCACCATACTCTGCAAAAGCCTTCTCCTTGATATGCTCCGGTACAAACTTCAACGTAGGGTCAAGGCCGACCACGATCGGTGCCCCTGTCTTTTTTATTTTCTCTACTAACTGATTGATCATAATACTTTTCCTTCCAAATCCTTCAACACATACTGGTTTTCAATATAATCCGGGAACTGCTCTCTGGGAACCCATTTCCACTCACCGTACTCTTCTGACAGGACAATATTGGGCTCGTCCTCCTCCTTGATGGAACACAGGTATGCAATTCCCACACAGTGGGTATCGCCCAGAAGATTTGACCAGGTATACTCGATTTTGTCAATCCTGCCCTCCACCGAGAGCAGATCACGGATCGCCCTGAGCACCGTGTCATCCGGCGATTCTCCATGGTTCACTTCCGCATCGATAAATTCCCATACAAATGGGTCGGGGATACGGTCATCCACCCATCTTTTGATCAGCAGGTACGTGTCTCCTTTCTTGATAATTCCTTTTACGCGCACGTATGTATTCTTCATTTTTTCTCCCATGCCTTTCTGACACTCCCCATTTCAATGCTATACTAGCATTGCGTTTTGGGCTTGTCAATCCACCTACCTCGTCTGTAGGAAGTCATATTCGCGTCTGGCAGTCTCATCATCCGGGTAGGATTTCAGATAACTGTTCATCAGCGCTGCTGCCGTCTTGAAATCCCTCATATTTTCATAGGCCACGATCTCATTGAATTTGAGGATCTGCATCATACCGTTGTCCTCTATATTCATGGCTGTCTGAAATGCGGAAAGTGCAAGCTCATACTCCCCCATCTGTATCCGGCATAGGCCAAGCTGGTTATAGATCTCTGCTTTGGTCTGATCGTTGACGGTATATCCATCATAGATGCTGGCCGCATAATTGTAATCACCGAGCGCCTCATACGTTCTTCCAAGATAAAGCGCCGCCCCATAGTCAGTCTCCGTGTTAAGGTTTGTCAGATACGTTCTGGCATTTTCGTAATCTTCCATATAATAATAGATACGTCCCAGATCATAATCTGAAATAGATTTTTCATGTGTTGTGATCGCCTGCTGTAAGTAGTTCTGCCCCATGTCCTTATATCCATAGGCTTCCAGCACGGTGTATATCCTGAGAAGCTGGTCATAGTCCTGCGGTGCAAGGGCGATCGCCCTGTCAAAGTCTGCCTGTGCCCCTTCATAATTGTCCATAGACAGTCTGGCTGTTCCCCGCAGATAGCAGGCATCACGCTCATTCGGCCTCAGAGAAAGGATTGCATCATAGGCCCCGATCGCCTCCTGGGCCTGTCCGTTCTTGAAATACGCTGTGGCAAGATAATAGTTGATATCAAAATCCATATTCTCTACAATACCATCACTGTTTTGCAGAGCAGCCTCCAGATACAAGATCGCATTCTCGTAGTCCGTCATGCCAAGATAGGCCAGTCCCATCCCCCGGTAAAGAAGTCTCTTGTCTTCCCCGTTCTCCTCCGCAAGGGCAAACTGCTCCAGCGCTTCTTCATAGGAAAGATTCTCTACCGCTGTCATCCCCTTCGCGGTATAGCTTTCCTTTCCGTCACTTCCACAGCCCGTCAGCATCACTGCTGCCAGCAAAAGTGTGGCTGCGCCTGTCCGTATTCTCATTCCATTCCTGTCTGCTCTGTTTCTCATCTGCCTCATACACTCGTCTTTTCTATCGTAACTATTCAGAACAACATTCGCAAAATCGTCCATGCAGGCATGAACAGAATTCACTTTACATGGCGCTGAATAGCTACTACTAAAATAACTATACTCGAATCCACTTATTTTTACAACAGGTTTCCCATCACCAGATCTTTCAGGAGTCCGAAAACCTCCCGCAGCATATTGTTGGGAAGAAATTTGATATCCGAGGGAGCCGCAATCCCGCAAACCCTGGTAAACCCGGCATGTCTTGCAAGCTGTACGCCCCGGAACACATGGAAATTATTCGTCACGATCCCTACACTGACATCCGTGCTCCCGATAAATCCGGCACTGAAAGCTATATTCTCGGAGGTGTCTGTTGAACGGTCTTCCATCAGGATCCGCTCCGGGGAAATACCCTTTTCCACCAGATACTTCTTCATTCCTTCCGCCTCCGTGCAGGGTTCATTTGCCCCCTTTCCACCGGACACCACGCAGATCGTATTCTCATTTTCCATAAGATACTCATAGGCTTTATCCAGCCGATGGCGCAGCACAATACTCGGCCCATCCTCGCGCATCTGTGCGCCAAGCACAATGATATAATCCAGATTTTTTTCTCCGCGGGCACCGAACTGGCTGAGGATACAGCACTGCGCCAGAACAAAAATTCCTACCCCGGCTGCAACCAGCACCCAGAAGGTTCTCCGCAGTCCGACCGGGATACTTGTCCACAGCTGAAAATATTGCAGAAAGGCCAGAACGCCGAAAAATACGCCTGCTGCTCCCCATACCACATAGAAATTGCTGCCGGAACGCACCATCGCCGCCGTCACGCTGTAGATCAGGCAGCATACAGCCGCCAACACCAACACTCCGAAAATCATCTTTCTTTTCATCCTCTGCCTTCCCTTGTCTGTTTGCCTGTTCTTCTATAATAAATGTCTGACCGGCCGTACCACAAGCCGGAGCACCGCATAAATTGCCTTTTTCACCGGGCCTTGCACAACTGCCTCGTAGGAGTCCCCGATCTGCTCCGTTCCGTCCGGCATACACTTTTTGCTCTGCTCCTGATAAAACTGTGTCTTCTCCCGAAGTGCCGCATTCAGCTGCCGGCTCTCGATCCGCAGCATCATTTCCGTATCAAGATAGGTACTGCGGATGTCCAGATTGTAGGAACCGATCAGACTGATATCGTCATCGACCAGCACGGTCTTGGTGTGGAGCGACTGCCCTGCAAGACATTCATACACCGACACTCCCGCGCCTAAAACCTTCTGTTTCTGGTTCAGATAATCGGTACAGCCCCAGGGATTTGCCCCGCTCTCTACGGCGTTGGTCAGAATCTCCACCTTTTTCCCCTGCTCCACGGCCTTCTGAAGATCGCCGTACAAAAGTCTGTCACAGATAATATACGGTGTCTGGATCAGAATATCCCTGCCACCTTCTATCTCCTGATAAATACCATTCCATACAAGCGGCTCTTTGCCTTTGACCTCAACCGGATTGGTGAGCAGCGCAATGCTCTCTACCGGCAACGTTTTCTCCTCCCAGCATACCGCATCCTCCAGATCCGGATACTTCTCTGTCAGACTGAGGTAACGCTGCCGCAGGATCTCCTGATTCTCCAGCGTCTTCTGTTTTCCTTTGTGATGCCTGTACCGCTTGCTTGCCGGGTCTTCCCAGACCTTCTCGAAATAGTCTTTCACAAGTCCCAGAGATCCCTCTGCACCATCTTTCCCTTCATATACAAGAACGTCCCGGTCAAGGTTATACTGTTCCCTGTAATTTCCAAGGAACAGATCGTTCGTGTTACGTCCGCCCAGAATATAGACGGTATCATCCGCGATCAGATACTTGTCGTGCAGCCGGTAATTGATCCGGTAGGGCAGCAAAAGATTGATCGGGTTGTACAGTTTTGCTTCCACATTCGGGTATGCCGTCAGGGCCTGAAACAGACCGCTCCCGCGAAGCTGCAGAAAACCGTTGATCCCATCTACCACAAGGCGGACCTTCACGCCCCGCTCTGCCGCCTGTGCAAGCGCTGCCATGACATCGGTTCCCCCGTTGTCTTCCCTCCAGTCGAAGGTCGACATCACGATCTCCTCCTGCGCCGCCCCGATCACCTTCAGTCTCCAGTACAGAGCCTCTTCATTGTCGTCAATGCACAGAACCGCACTTTGTGCCGTGCTCTTCGCATAAGCTGTCTGCTCCTGCCCTGCGTCCTTATACCATATGGGTACTATTATAACGGAAAAAAGAAAATAAATCAGAAATATTCCCAAACTATACCTTAAGATTTTATGAAGCATTCTGTCACCCTTACCTGTTCTCTCCCAATCTCTGTTTTCCTGTTACGTCAAGAGGGCACCCGACAGACGGGTACCCTCCGAAACTTTTATTTTTCTCTCAGTATATAAGATTTGCCGCTCTTTTTAAAGCATTCCTTCTTTGATCACGTTATGGTCACGCAGAACCTTCTCGACAACCGTTCCCTTGACAACACGAAGCAGTGGCTTCTTCAAGGCATTCAGCGGGCCCGGCAGTTCGATCTCAAGCGGGGATTTGCCATCCATCAGCTTCACGCTGCTGTCAAGCAGCTCTCTGATGTCGTATACGCTGCCCCATACCTCCGGCACACCACGATCCACGCCCAGAAGTCCGTAGACAGCCTCCATCGCTGTTCTGACTGAGTACTCTGTAGTAAATACCGTATCTCTCGGGGTGTCTGCAAACTGTCCGAGGAAAGCAAAGTTCACGCTGCCATCCGGGATAACATCCGGTCTGTCCCCTTTGGTTCTCGGCATGAAGAACGCTGTGATATAAGGCATCATAGTCGGTACACAGACAGCACTGTTCTTGGCAAGCTCCGGGATTTCCTCCACCGGCACTCCCAGATGATACAGCCACTCCTGTGTGATCTCCATACCGGTACATTCCTTCATCGGCTTCTTGATAAAATCACCGGGCACATCGGTAAACAGACCATATACCCATACACAGACCTTATCCTCGTCCTGTTTCTTAAACTGTCCCTGACGGTTGATCGTCCAGCTCAGCAGCCAGCTGGAATCCTGACAGCTTATGATACCGCCCGTGACGGTTCTTCCACTTCTCGGATCACGCTTACAGATCTTTTCAATATAAGGAAGGATCTTGTCATCCAGCGTTGTGACCGTTGCAGATTCCCAGTTCGTCTTGGAGATATCCGAGCAGAACTTCTCCGGGTGTCCAAAGGAAGGGTCCTGCTTTGCAATATTCTTCCAGAGATTCCAGCAGCCGCTGGTACGAACCTCCGCATCTCCGTTCGGTGCATGGTTCTGATCTCCGTAAATGGTTCCCTCGGTACAGCTTCCGTTTGTGACAAAGACCAGATCATTCTCTGTCAGAACAATGCCCTTTTCAACGCCCTTCACCTTGCACTCGATCGCTTTGGCTACCTTGCGTCCATCCTTGATCTCGAAGATTACATTTGTCACTTCCGTGTTGAATTCAAACTGTACCCCGGCATCCTCCAGATACTTTTTCATCGGAAGGATCAGAGACTCATACTGGTTATATCTTGTAAATTTCAGGGCACTGAAATCCGGCAGTCCCGAAATATGATGGATAAACCTCTGGAAGTAAAGCTTCATCTCCAGTGCACTGTGCCAGTTTTCAAAGGCAAACATGGTTCTCCAGTACAGCCAGAAGGTAGACTGAAATACCTCGTCATCAAACACATCCTCGATGGTCTTGTCGTACAGATCCTCGTCCTTTGTCATGAACAGCTTCATGATCTCCATGCAGCCCTTCTGGCTCAGGTTGAATTTGCCGTCTGTATGGGCATCCTCGCCACGGTTCATCGTCGCCCTGCACAGGGAGTAGTTCGGGTCTTCCTTGTTGAGCCAGTAATACTCATCCAGCACGGAAGCTCCCGGTATCTCCGGTGACGGAATGCTGCGGAACAGATCCCACAGACACTCGAAATGATTCTCCATCTCTCTGCCGCCCCGCATGATATAACCTCTTGTCGGATCAAAAATACCGTCGCAGGCACCACCTGCCACATCCATGGATTCCAGAATATGAATGTGGGATCCCGGCATCTGTCCGTCTCTTACCAGAAAACAGGCCGCCGCAAGGGATGCAAGGCCGCTTCCTACGATATAAGCATTTTTCTCATCGACCCCTTCCGGTTTCTTCGGACGTGCAAACGCTTCATAGTTACCGTTGGAATAATAGATTCCCTTACTGTTCTTATCAAATCTTCCAAGCTCCGTGTTCCGGTAATCTTTTCTTGCCGCCTCGGATGCCGCTTTTTTTACCTTCTTTTTTTCTGTCTGTTTTCCTTTGGCTGCCATAACAGCTCCGGCTCCTGCCGCCAGTGCTGCCACACCTAAACCGATACTCTTTTTGCTTGCCATAGTCATGTACCACCTTTCTTTTCTATGCTTCCGATACCGTTGCTGCCGGTATCCTGCTGTCCTTTGCTGTTCATGCACACATCATAGAACACTTCCTGCACAACTCCAATTTACAAAAAAGGTGGATTGATAAAAAACTTATCATTCCACCCTTTTTGTAAATCCTACTTACCTATTATGTTTTTCATGCTCAAAATTATGCAGTGAATTTTCAATATTTCCATAAAGCATGGTACTCATCTTCTGTACGATCAGTTTGTAGTCATCCTTCATGCCCCGGTCGATCCAGTCCAGCATCACACCGACAAATCCGTACTTATAAAAGCCGGCGATAAATTCCTTATCCTGCTCCGTCACTCTGCTACGGCTGCATTTTTCCTCCACCACATCCGCGATCAGCTGATAGGTGAGATTATACAGGAAGCTCTCCAGCTTGTGCCTCTCCACCGCATGATAGATGTTCATAATAAATGGCTTGTTCTCCAGCACTGCCTCGAAAACCTGACACATTCCTTCCTGCCAGGTATCATAGGTTGGCTTGTCTTTCAGAGTTCTTTTGCCATCCTCCAGACAGGTCCATTCAACCAGATCATAGATGTCCTTGAAATGATAATAAAAAGCCATCCGGCTGATGCCACATTCTTCCGCAAGATCATTGATCGTAATCTTATCAAGGGGCTTTCTGAGCAACAGTTTCTTCAGCGCACCTTCCAGGGCAAGCTTCGTTGCATTTGCCATAACGTTCCTCCTGTCCGACTATCTTTCTATCTCATAAAGTATGGTTCATTATAGCAGATTTACAAAAGCCTGACCAGTCCCAGATCACGCGCAGACAGTCATCTGCGTCAGTTCCCTGCCCTCCGCAAATACCCGGAGATACACCTCCGAGCACTTTTGCAGCTTGCAGAACAACTTTCTTCTCTCCTGTGCATTGCCGTACACCTTCCACAGGCCGCAGTACTGACAGTTTTTGCCACGGTTTTCAATAAAACCTTTTACATCCTCGGGTGGATAGCCCAGAAAGATTCCGATTTCATGTGGAAAACAGGTGTAGCACTTGAGTCTCTTTTTGAGAAAGGCAAGACTGCCTTCCAGCTCTCCCATCGGATAGCCGTACCTGCTCAGGATCTCTCTTGCCTGTTCCCCCTGCAGTTCCCGCTCCAGATGGCTTCTCCGATAGGCATAGACCAGAACGGCATTGGGTTCCCAGCAAAGTGTCTCCACATACACGCCTCTTTCGTTCAGCAGCCGGTTGACCTCAGAAAGCTCTGCAAGTACCGTATCCGCGTCCCGGTATCTGTACCGGAAAAGGTTCGCACTTTTCAGTCCTGCCAGCGTCGGTGCGCAGTTTCCGATCAGCTCTGTCTCCAGTCTTTTGTCATTTCTGGTCTCCCCGAGATTTTCCATAGCCGTTTTCCCCCTGCCTTTTTATTCTGTCTTCCTGTCACTGTCCGGCTTCACTACAGAGCTGCCAACTGACGTCCAAGTGCTTCACAGTCTGCCAGTGCTGTCTCATCCGGCATTTCCCGGCAGATCACGCCTTCTCCGCCAAGAACCGTAGCGCCGCAGCCGCTCATCCGCTCTTCCCAGTCGCGCATCCACTGACCGTCGCCCCATCCATAGGAACCGAACAGCGCAATGGTCTTGCCTGCTGCAAAGCCTTCTACATCGCTGACAAACGGCTCCATCTCGGACTCTTCCAGAACCTCAGCTCCCATTGCCGGGCAGCCAAGTGCAAAGCCCTTCGCCTTCTTCAGTTCCTCCAGGGAAGCGTCTTCCACATAGACAACGGCTGCTTCCTTACCGGCAGCTGTGATCCCTCTGCCGACAGCCTCTGCCATCGCCTGTGTATTACCTGACTGTGACCAGTAAACCACGTAAATTTTATCCATGAAATTCCTCCATTCCGAAACGCATCCGTCTAAGACAATCCTGCTTTCTGTAAAAGTATGTGCCGGATAGTTTCTGCTATACTATAATATTTTCTTTTTGGTTAGTTGTGGCTAACTCGTAGATAAAGATATCATAGAATTTTAAATTAGGCAAGAGGTTTTTACGTAGATTCTCTTTCCACCAGAAACGGGGCAATCAGCTTCTGCGTCACTTCTCCGTGTTTCTATATAATACACGAATTATGCTTTCACAAATTTTTGTTTTGAACTTTTAGGTTTTTCCGGCAAAGTAAGTTTCAATTTACCACTATCAATAAGTGGTTGTACCATTTGTTAAGTACAAATCATATTTTGAAAACTTTTTTATTTTTTAGTTTTCAAAATAGTAAGAAGTCTCACCAGACAGACTCCCCCTTGGTATGCTTTCTGCCACACACAGCTTCCCATACCCTACCCGCGGATTGGGATACACCTGCTCTCCACGGATCGGCTGCGCCCCCTTGCGCAGATACGCTTTCACCTTCTCGCCGTACAGGTAGGGATCATTGCCCTGCACGATCCCCCACTCCATCAGAAGCGCCGCCGCGCCGGTCACATAGGGCGTCGCAAAGGACGTTCCGGTCACAGCCGTGTAACCTCCGTCGCGGGAGGGTGCCAGTACATCTACTCCAGGCGCCACAAGATCGGGCTTCACAAAGGAATCCACCGTCCTGCTGTTGACCTGATCCTGAAATAAATAGCCTCTCCCCGAAAAATCCGCATAGGATTCATAGGTAATGTCATAGGCCCCCACGGTGACCACCTTGGAAGCGGTAGACGGAATGGTGAGTGTCACATCGGGCGTGCTCCGCACAAAGCGGGTCGATGTGCCGCGGGCTGTTTCTGAGGGCAGATAAAAGGTATAATTTCCCGTGACCACCTTTACCGGCTCTAGCAGAAATGTCCAGATCCCGCTGCGAAGGAAGGTTGCTCCCTGCGCCGGCAGAAAATCAAAATAGATTTCCTGTGCCGTCAGATACGGTGCCGGTTCCCCATTATATACAAGGATCGTGACCTGTCCCAGCTCATAGGTCTGTTTACCGGGCCGGTCACTGTCCACCGTAAAGCGTTCTCCCTCCGGCGACTGCAGGGTGACGCGGTAACGGTCCACATATTCCTTCCAAAGCTGCACATTCAGGGCTGTTTCATAGGGTCCGACAATCAGTTCCGTGACTGTCATATTTGGCATGACGTTATTGTCATTTCCATAGACTGTTTCAGTCAATGAATTATTCTGGCTTTCCTGTGACGTAATCCGGCCGCTCACATGTCCTCCCGCAGTCCCCTCGTTTCCACTTCCCACACAGATCACACTTCTGCCAATCTCCGAAGCATTATCCAGAAACCGTTCGAGCAGAGAGGTTCCATCATGATTCCCATACGTGTTTCCAAAGCTGAGATTGATCGCCACCGGCATTTTCAGGTCGATCGATTTGTTGACCACATAAGTCACCGCCCGCATCAGCTCCGTAGTTCTCGGAAAAGAGTCTGCCCTTGGTGTTCCCAGCTTTACGATCAGGAGTTCACTGTCCACAGCCACACCGGCATAATACGCCCCTCCGGTTCCTCCATTGCCAGCCGCGATCCCGGCAACTGCCGTTCCGTGACCAGAGACATCGATACTCGGCACGATCTCATATGCCTCCGCCCTGCTGCCCGCATCCAGCGCAAGGTTGATCTGTTGTGCCGTAAACTCTCTTCCCAGTGCCTGATCCCACAGATAACGGATTCTGGTACTTCCATCCGGATTCCGGAAGTCCCTGTGAAAGTAATCGATCCCGGAGTCGATCACCGCTGTCAGAACACCTCTTCCCGTCAGTCTCGACGCGATCTGACTTCCGGGTGCCACACAGGACTCCCCTCTTCCCGGCAAATCCTCAAAGAACAGACGCTTAGGCTTCTCCACATACTCAATCTGTTCTGTACTTGTCAGCAGCCCCATCTCTGACTCCGGCACTGTCAGGATCGCATATCCTGCGATCAGCTCCTCCACCCGGATATTCCTTTCCTCCAGTTCGTCCAGCGAGCCGTGATACTTTACAATCACTTCCCAGGTGCGCTCCTGTTCATCAAATCCCACATTCAGTTCCAGGCTGCGCTCCCTTTCTTCTTCGGGCGTTTCCAATGCCAGATTCAGAAGGTTTTCATTTTTTTGAGAATCCAATTTTGTTCCCCGCTTCTACCTTTTCCCTTGTATAATATGCCCCCGCCGCTCTGATGCTCTCTCGGCTTTTAGCTATATCCTTTCCACTGCCTGGCAGATTCCGGACTTGCACCGGTTTCCTGCTCTTTTCTTTTTTTGCGGATGTCAAACCAAATGATCAGGACGACTACCATAATGATCAAAAGCCACTCAAAGTAGCAAACGCCAAGGAAGGTCGGACAGATATGGCACAGTCTGCACTTAGGATTATCTCTTGTTCCGTCCGCCTGCTCGTATGCGATCGCATAGGTAGAGAACATATCCGTACAGATGGTGATGGTATCCGGTCCCTCATCCATATCCTCCAAAAGGGTATATTTTCCTTCATGGGCACGGATAATGTAAAATATCCTGTCATCGCTTTGCAGCTCCGGCGGGATGCCGATCACTACCTCTACCGGTTCATGTGTCTGGTTAACGGCGTTCCAATCACCTTTTCCAATCTTAATAAATACGGAGATGTCGATGTACATTCCGAGTGTCAGGCCCGGCATATCGTTCCGGTATTCTTCGATACCATTTTCGATCAGACTCTTATCCTGCCCGGACACGTTACCCGAAATATCCTTCACGTCTATCCGGATCTCTATGTTTTCTCCGTCCGTCACGCTCTGTATCTGCTCCGGCGTCAGCACCGCGTTCGCTGCTGCCATGGTATCTGCCACTTCCGCTGTATACCCCTGCTCATCACAGACAACCGTTACCGTGACTGTACCGTCACCCAGCTTCAAAGCCTTGCCTGTGTCTGCCATGCCTTTTCCATTATCCGTTGCTGTCGGTTCACCCGATGTCATCTTCTTATCATTGTCCGGTGTTACCGGTTCATCCGATGTCATCTTCTTATCACTGTCGTTGTCCGGTGCTACAGATTCGTCCGATGTCGTCCTCTTACCGCTGTCAGTCACTGACAGTTCGTCCGATGTCACCTTCTTGCCGCTATCCGTCACAGCCGGTACGAGCTTTACCTCTTCCTTCTCCGGCTTCTTTCCCTCTGGTTTCTTTCCTTCCGGTGTTGTTTCCACCTGATCCTCTGACGGCTTCGCAGGCTGTTCCGGTTCATCGTCCCCGTCTGATAGCTTTGGTGGTTCTGTCGGTTTCACCACCGTTCCACCGCCAGTATGTATCCGTATCGTAAGTCTCTTTTCCGAGTGGTTTCCGGCATTATCTGTGGCTCTCACGATGATCACTCCTCCGTCAGCCGGAATCATCTCTTTCAGTATGCTAAATGATACTTCGGTTTTCAGGCTTGTCGTGAAATCTTCCTGCAAAGCATTTTCCGCTTCATTTCCGATCTGGTAAGTCACAGAAGCCAGACCGGCAGAAACAGCATTTCCTCTGTCATCCTTAACCATCACATCCACCGTAGGCACTTCCTTATATTCTTTCTGTACTTCACCGCCGTTTACGGAAAACGTGATCTCCGGTGCATTGTCCTCAACAATGACACCCTGGATGCCGCTGCCGTCTGTACCGATGGTCTTCGTATCCGAAGCATTGCCCGCCTTGTCCGTGGCTGCAATGCGGATTCGTCCCTTAAAGTCCGGCGTAACATAGATCGTAGCCGTATAATCAGCACTATTTCCACCGGAAGCTTTCTGCACGGTTGCATGACCTGTCGTTCCACTGCCTCCCGTTTCCGGTATCAGCGTGTAACTCACGTTCTCTATGCCGCTTCCCGCTTCCGTGATGGGAACGGTGATTTCAAGGCTGTCTTTGCGTATCAGCCAGTTCCAGAGGTTTTGATAGCCTTCGTTAAAGGACCCATTGCCAAGCTGAGGGTTCACCGTGTCAAGCCTTGCAGTCAAAGCGGCTGTTACCGTTTCGTTACCCGCTGCGTCTACCGCCTTGAAGGTATAGGTATGTTCTCCTTCTTCCAATCCATCAAAAGTCAGCTGATAGGTTTTACCGCCGGCCTGCGCGCTGCTTCCCGCGGTGGAAAGCGCTGTGTAAACGCCGCCGTCCTTCTGAACAGAAAGCGCTGTCACCCCTTCATTGTCCGAATAGGTAAGCTCGATCGCCAGTTCCTGATGCCACTTTCCCGCATCCTTCTGATCTGCCAATACTGCGGTAAGGTTCGGCTTTGCGGTGTCTTTCCACTTCGCATAAAGGGTCACATCCTCCGTCAGCTGATCTGCGCCTGCTTCGTCTGCGAAATGCCATGCGGTCGTAAGAGTATTGTCACGATACCAGCCTTCCAGAGTATAGCCTTCCTTTACGGGATCCTGCGGCCTGCTGACCGCATCCTGCCACACCTTTCCGGCAACCGCGGTGACAGCACTTCCGCCATTTGCATCAAATGTAACAGTCAGCGTCCTACCCTCCGCAATCGTTACCTGCGCCTCTTTTCCATGGGGCGCGGCGTCGGTAGCCTTTACCCGTATCAAAATATTCCCGGGTGCAAGACCTGACAGACTGCCGCCTGTTATCTCATCGGAAGTAATCGCCATCCAGTTTGTGCCGCCGTCAGTGCTGTATTCCATATCGGCACTGACGCCGCTTAACGCTCCGTCTTCTTTTCCTTTGATCGTCTCATCTTTCACAATTACAGAAGGGATTCCCGGACGCCCCGCTATGGTAAGCTCTGCCGCGTCGCTGTCTGACGTGCTCTCCGTTCCCTTTTTAGCAATCCGGATCGTATTGCCAAACCAGTCTTCCCTGATGGCAATATGGCCCTGCTCATCGGCAGACAGGGGTTCCCCGTTCACCGCATAGTCTGCGCCTGCCGTCAGTCTGGTAAGCTGCTCCTGCCGGTAATCGATTGTTGGATTTGGCTTCTCCTCTTTTCCTTTGATACGGACAGTCACCTTTCCTTCTGCGGTATTTTCTGCATGATCGAAAGCCTTCACGGTAATATTTACAATGCCCGTCCTACCGGTGAGCGGTATGGTAAAGCCATAGCTTCCCTTTAGGTCAGTGTCAAAGCTGCCATTCACCGTCTGCTTTGCATCACTGTTTATGGTATAGGTAATACTTGCAATTCCCGCAGTAATACCGGCTTCTTCCGCATCCGTTACCGACACATAGACCGTCGGAGCGGCATTTTCCTCATAGTAATTCGTCGACAGCGCCGCTCCCGGTTTGGAACCTGCCGGGTCTGTCATATCAGCCGCCGTGAAGGTGATCACCGGCGGGTTATCCTCCACAATGAAACCGTTTGCTGCGCCTGTGATGCTCTTGGTGTCAGAGTCATTTCCCGCTGCATCGGTACACTTGATATCGGTGATTTTGCCCTTCCAGTCTGCGGAAAGGGTGATCTTTGCCAGACCCTTCTCAATCTTTGCAGTCGCATTCTGTGCGGTGCCGGACGCAGGCGTTATGGTATAGGAAATCTCCTGTGCCCCGCTGCCATTTTCCGTCACGGGAATACACAGAATCAGGCTTTTTCTACCGATGATCCATTCAAAAACATTTGCTGCCTTCTGCTCGAAGGTAATTTCACCGATGACAGGCTTTGTCTTGTCCCACTTCACGGTGACAGACTCAGATACGGTCTTATTGCCCGCCGCATCCTCAGCCATGAAGGTGTAGCTATGCACACCCTCTGTACAGTCATAAGTCTTCGTAAATGTCGTGCCGGGTGCTGTGGAAATACCACTGATTTCCTCAAAACCGCCATCATCCACTTTGCCGTACAACTTCTCCGTGCCAACGTCATCGGAATAGGTCAGCGTAATGTGCAGAGCCGCCGCATTGTACCAGCCGCCAGCATTCGCACTGACACCGCTCTCCACCGCTGCCGTAAGAAATGGCTTCTGCGTATCCTTAATAAGCGTCATCTCCACGCTGTACTCGTTGCTGATATTTCCTAATTTGTCTTCGAGTCTGACGACATATCTTCCGTTTTCCGTCACCTCAAAACTATCCCCGGTGAAGGTCTTCCATTCTGTCTCGTTCTCCCCCCGGTACTCCCTTGTCTGAATACCGCTGCCGCGATAATCTGTGCAGTTTCCTTTTTGGTCGTAGATTGCCGTACAGTCATCCGTAGCGCCTGTCAGCTTGATCGTACCTGTTTCCTCGTCTGTAGATACGGAACAATCCAGCTTTTCCACCTTCGGCGCCTCGTTGTCGATGTTTTTCACAAGCACTTCTGTACTGACGGAATTGCCATATTCGTCCGTCACCATGAATACATAGATGCCGTTTTTCGTCACAGTACAGGTTCCGGTGGCATTGCTGGAGCCAGAATCTATCGTCTGTATGCCGTCCGGCGTGTATACGGACGCAATCTTACCGGCGTTTGTTTCAGTTCCTTTCTTCGCCGTCCATGTAAGCACAGCGCTCTTTTCCCATGAACCCGAATTCTTCTCTGTCACGGTAATCGTGGGAAGTCCCTTTCCGGTTATCTTTTGCATCATATTATAAGGCCCCGACTGGACGACTGTGGAGACATTTCCTGCGCCGTCTGTGACTCTTACTTGAAGATATTTTGCGGTCTTTGTAGTCTCTTTGGCGGTATATGCTGCCTGATAACTGCCATCCGCGTCCGCAGTGAGCGTCGTCCATGAGGAAGGTACTGTTGTGTTATTTGTCCACGCATACTCCACCTTTGCCACGCCGCTGCCGCCGGTATCCTCCGGGAACACGGCAAGCGTCAGCTTATTATATACGGTATCCGCATCCGTGCTGCTGCCGCTGCGGATTGTGACTGTGGGCTGCTGGTTATCTATTTTTTGTACCTCAATGGTCTTGGAAATCACACTTCCGTAGCCGTCCGTCAGCGTGACGGTATATGTTCCGTTTTTCGTAACTTGCAGAAACGTCGTCCCGCTCCCGCTTGATGCAACGGTCTTTGAACCGCTCACTGGTCCGTCAAAAGTAATTTTGGAATCGGATTGCGCGCCCGCATACTGCACCACGATATATTTACTGGTTTTCCATGCATCCGCCACATCTGCATAGGATGTCGTAGAACCTGCCCTTACAGATACCGCTGTGATTGTGGGCTGTTTAAAGGAAAACGACTTATAAGTATGCGTGGAAGCTCCCGACGATGCGGTGGCGAGCACATGCAAGTACCAGTTTTCCGTATTTCCCGCCGTGCCCCTGCTCTCTGTAAGCTGCTTGCCGCTTGTGGTACTCTGCCAGCCATAGCTGGGCATTGCAGTACTCTTCGTCCATGTATACTGGATGGTCTTTGCCTCTGTCGCCGTAATGGTTGCCTGATGGCGGGGAAGGTTGCCGCTCGTATTTGCCTTGATCGTCACCGTCGGCTTACTGTTGTCCACGGTCACGTTGGTACTGCCGCCCGTAAAGGACTGGCTGGTGCCGCCTGCCAGACTGCACATATCCTTAATAACAGAGGCG
>CAKRPS010000011.1 GCA_934385475.1 uncultured Lachnospiraceae bacterium
TAGCAAGGATACGCTTCTGCTGATAATCCTTTAAAAGCTTCTGGTCAGGCTGAACAACGATACTTAAAAAGATGACTGCGACCGGTACTAATATAACAAGGACGGTACCGATGAATTTATAACTTAGTCCGGCTACATAGATCATAAGACAGATCATAAGAGCGGTACAAATGGTTGTGGACAGGTTTGGCTCAATTAAGATCAATACCAGTGGAATACCTGCGAGGACAGCATATTTCAACAGTGTAAATTTATCATTGATATCTTCTTCATGTTCCATCAGGAATTTTGCAAAAAATATGATCAGTAATATTTTTGCAAGCTCTGACGGCTGAAATTGGATAAAACCTACCTTAATCCAGCGGGTTGCACCATTTACATTCTCACCAAATAATTTTACTGCGGCAAGCATAATGATAGAGAGTATATACAATACCCAGTAAAAATTCATGATCCACATATAGTCAATCAGTGACACGATGATCATAGCCGCAAGACCTATCACGACACCAAGAATCTGCTTGTTCTGAAGAGATTCTTTCGCACTGCCTACGACTAAGATACCGAAAATGGATAAAATGCCTACAAGTGCAACAATTCCGAATTTGTAATTTTTCCAGTTATATGGTTTTGTAAATCTATGTGATCTCACGTTTCTTCTCCTGCTATTCTTATCACTATCTGTGAACGGTTAATCTCTACTTGAAAATCATCTTCTGTAAGTTCCACGTATTTGGAAAGGGTTTGGTATAAGTCCCGGCAGATATGATCATAAACGGAAGGCGTACATTGTACGCGGTCCGATACGACCAATGCGCGGAGACGGTTCTTTGCGATGGATACGGAAGAGCTTTTCAACATATTCAGGGCCTCCTAATTCTTCTTGAATGCATGAGAGATCCTTGAGAAGAATCCCTTTCCGGTATCAAGATTTATATAAGGAACTTCCAGTCCCAGAATACGTTTACAAATATTTAAATATCCTTTTCCTGCCGTTGAATCAAGACCAATTACCGGTTCCCCCTGGTTAGTTCCGATAACAACCTGTTCATCATCAGGAAGGATTCCGATTAATGGTACCGAGAGGATTTCGGTGACATCATCAACGGACATCATATCTC
The DNA here is from genome assembly GCA_934385475.1 of uncultured Lachnospiraceae bacterium. GTDB lineage: Bacteria > Bacillota > Clostridia > Lachnospirales > Lachnospiraceae > UBA3282. The sequence continues at coordinate 1,122 of CAKRPS010000011.1, forward strand.
CCCGTTTGATCATATCATGCCGTATTCTGTTAATAATAAGATCTATCCGTTTGATCTCGTTTGCTTCTAACAGACCGATGATACGGTCTGCATCCCGAATCGCCGATACCTCCGGCGTCGTTACCACAAGAGCCCTGTCTGCGGCTGCGATGGCATTCTGAAATCCCTGCTCGATTCCGGCAGGACAATCCAGAATAATGTAATCGAACTGATCCCTTAAATGATCTATCATCCGTACCATCTGCGTAGGATTGACTGCGCTCTTGTCTCTTGTCTGTGCGGATGGCAGCAGAAACAGCGTCGGATAACGCTTATCCCGTATCAACGCCTGTTTGATGCGGCAGTTTCCCTCTACCACATCTACCAGATTGTAGACAATCCGGTTCTCAAGTCCCATCACAACATCCAGGTTTCTCAGACCGATATCTGTATCGATCAAGAGAACCTTTTTTCCCATAGCTGCAAGACCTGTACCAACGTTTGCGGAAGTCGTGGTCTTACCGACTCCACCTTTTCCTGACGTAACGACAATTACTTCACTCATAATTACCCTCCGTGATAAATGAATCGTTATCGTCCCCTGAACGCTTATGAAATAGGAATTTCGTTCAGTAATTCTTTGGTAATCGGTTCCATCAGAACTCTTCCGTCGATCACATAAGCAATTTTGGGCTGAACCTTTGGTTTGATCGGCCACTTGCTCTGTTTCTCGGATGTTTTATATTTGAAATCACCGATTTTAAGTTTTTCCGGTGACATTTCAAGCGCCACAACATAATGTCCGGGTTCCCCGTTTCCACCGGCAAAGGCTTGTCCGAACAGACCGCCTATCACAATAATATCTTTACTGGAATATACACTGGCTCCCGGATAGACATCTCCAAGAATAATAATGCTGTTCTCTGTTTCAATTATCTGACCGTCCTTGAGGGTACCCTTGTAGAACTGTCCTGCATTATCCATTGCCTTCTGGTGCTCGGCAAGTCTCTGTAATGCCTTGACATAATTCTTGTTCGTCTCATCATTTTTGCCGATGATACACACGATATTCAGCGAGGTGTTTGCGGATATCGCATTGACAAGCTGCTTCTCCTCCTGCTGACTCAGTTCCCTTCCTTCAAAGGACAGGGCCATGCTCGCATCCTTGAAAAAATGAGCCGCCTCCTTAAATTTTGCCGCCACTTCCGCAAGCAGTTCTGAAAAGGGTATCTCGTTGTCGAGATAAACGGAAATCCCATTGGGAAAGCTTTTGATAATAACCGGATTTTTCATAATTACCTCTTTCTAGTCAGCATTGATCGCGCCGGCCTGAACCTCACTGGCTGTACCGGTTATGACTTCTTCATTGTTGGAACCGTAATAATATGCGTAAACATCCTTTGCTATCTGTGCAGCATAGTCTGATGTATAGCCGTTTGCAACTCTGACTGTAACACTGATCTCCGGATCTTCATAAGGTGCGTAGCTTATAAAAAGCGCATGGTTCGGCCGGTTCTTATTCTCCTGCGCCGTACCTGTCTTTCCGGCAACCTGCACATTCAGATCGGCAAAATACCGTTTGCCTTCCACCACGCGACGCATGCCAAGATGGATCGCATTCCAGTATGCAGCATCCATGTCGATCACATTGCGGACTTCTGCGTTTTGTTCCTTGATCACTCCATGATCGGAAATTCTGTCTACCAAGGTTAAATTATAACATGTTCCGCTATTAGCAACAGTGGTAACATATCGCGCAAGCCCTACGGTCGTATAGTTGTTGGTACCATGACCGATTGCAGAACGCACGGCATCGGTATCGGAAATCTCAGGTGTATACTCTTCTATCTCCACGCCGGAGGTTTCTGAAAGCCCATACCAGTCTGCATATTTGGAAAGCTTCTTCAAACCTACATCACTGTTGTAAGAATCTCCGACCATTCCAAGCCGATAACCAACCTCATAGAAAAACCAGTTACAGGAATGCTGTATTCCGCCGCTGACGTTCAGTGCTCCGTGCGCTCCGGGTGCGATCCAGCATCTTGCCGCCGGGCTGATCTTTTCAAAGGTTCCCGTACAGGTGATCGTATCGGTAGTTGTGATTACCCCCTCCATGAGTCCGGCTGTCGCCGAAACGACCTTGAAAGTTGATCCCGGTGCTGTTTTCTGCTGGGTTGCATAATTTAATAACGGATAAGAGAGGTCCTCCCGCAGACTTGCATAGTACTCTGCGTCAACTCCGTTCGCCATCTTGTTGTTATCATAGCTCGGATAAGAGACAAGTGCCTTGGTATCTCCGGTTTTTACATCCGTGATCACAATAGAGCCGGAATAGGGATCGAGTGCCAGCTGTGCCGGTGTAATATCCAGATTACGGATGCGATTGAGCATAAAGGTATACGCGGTTTCCGAGCCGTTCTCAAACGCCCGGTGCTCCGCTTCGTCTAACTCCACCTTGTTCTGTTCCAAAAGAAGCTTGCAGATCTGTCTTCCTGTAATCTTATCATTGTTGATCATATACCGGTAAATCTTTTTGTCAAACTTTTTGTCACCAGCAAGTCTCTCAAAGATATAGTCCAGAATCTTACGATAAATCTCCACAGAATCCGAATATCTTGAATCATTGGAGAGCCCCGATACATTTACCCAGTTCTGGGCAATGGCATAGTTCAGGAACTCATTCAGGCTGATCACCTCATCCTTTGTCCACGCGATATAGGTTGCATCCTCTTTATCGACAGCATCTTCCATAAGAATCCCATCATCATAAAGCATCGATGTAATATAACTCTCATAGTTCTGGTACTCTTCCGTCAGAGATTCATAGGGGGTGCAAGTCTCCTCCAGCTCCTGTCGCAGAGTCTGGAAAACAGCTTTCTGCCCCTGTACATAGGTGTTATATACTTCCTTCTCTGTTTCTCCCGCGTATTCAGAACTAAAATGGCTGGTATCAATAATATTATTGTTAATGCACGCATAATAAACATCGTAAATAGGAGTGACAATATCCGAACTGCTCGAATTTTCACCCGGCTTATATTCTTTGATATTACGGATTTTATTCAGCAAAATACCGGCAAGTTTGGACTCCAGGATATGATAGCAGGATTTCTGCAGTTCAGAATCAATCGTGAGATACACATCATCTCCGGCAACAGGTTCAACGCGGTCGCTGGTTTCAATTACTTTGCCCAGATTATCAACATAAACGGTCTCCGATCCCTTCTGCCCCTGTAAGATCGTTTCCATGGAGGACTCTATTCCGGATTTTCCTACCGTATCGTTCAGATCATAGGACGGATTCTCTTCCTGCAGTGTCTCCAGCTCTTCCTGTGCAACCTTTCCAGTATAGCCCAGTATCTGCGCAAAATAAATACTGTCATTATACTTTCGCACAGTTCCCTCTGCAATGGAAACACCATCTAATTCGTCCGCATTTTCCATAATGACAGCTACCGTTTTCTCCGAAACATTGTTTGCGACTGTCGTGGAAATATATTTCTGATAGCTGTTGGCACTCATCGCATAGCGGATCGTGATCAGCTTTAGGATTTCCTGATTGGTATATCCATATCTCGGCACAAAGGTATTGGGATCGTCCTGAGTATACCCTCCGATTCCATAATGGGAACTTGGGGAAGTTCCACACAGATAATCCACTACTTCTTCCGGGGTTGCATTTTTTTCTTTATATTTTAGCTTATCAATAGAAGCATAGCCGTAGACATCGGCAAGAAAACGCTGAAGCTGTGTTCCCTCCACGTCAAATTGAAACCGGTCTGCCGAGTCCAGTACAATGTGAAAATCACTGATCACCTGATCACCGTTTCCCTCGATCAGCTTCACCAGTGTCATAATTGTCTGATTCAGATTCTTGTTTTTCTCTCTTCCTGACTCATAGACATCTTCTATTGTGATAGAATACGCCAATTCATTGTACGCAAGAAGTTTTCCGTTGCAGTCCAGAATATTTCCTCTCGTAGCAGGGATATTGCGTTCCTTTGTGATCTTTAACTGGAAATTGTCATAGTATTCCTGTCCTTTCACAATCTGAAGCTGAAAGATCGTATAGATCAGATATCCACCCATGCCGAACAGGATCAGAACGATCACGATCAACCGGGATGTAACCATATTAAAGATATTTTCTTTCAAATGTTCCAGTAATTCTCTAAACAAATTTCTTGGCGCTCCTTTTTTCGCCCTGTTCCAGACGTGTGTTGATCCACAGGATCAGCGGATACAAAAACAAGGTTACTGCGATGGTATACACAATCTCCGGCAATATGATATGAACCGCATAGTAACGGAAATCAAATCTGCCACGAAGCAAAAATAAGATCACATAGCAGATCAATCCATAGGCAAGGTCACTTCCGAGTATCAAGGCGATCGGCAGTTTAATATCCTGCGGATAAAAGATCGTGCTGAATTTTCCATTCATATATCCGATATACATGTACAAAAGAGCGTAAAAACCGATCACACTCCCAAAGAAGATATCGATCAGAAGACCACAGAAAAAACCAATCAAAAGACCTGTCTTTTCTCCCCTCATAAAACCGAAGGAAGCAGTAAGCACGATCAAAAGATTGGGTACGATGCCGCCGAAAGCCAGGTATCGGAAAACGGTACTCTGCAGCAGAAAACATATGATGATCAAAAGAGTGGTAAGGATGCCTCTTTTCATAAAAACCCCGCTTCTATTCTTCCACAACCTGTTTCTGTTCCATAATCACCAGCACTTCTTCCAGATGTTCAAAATCAACTGCCGGTGTCAGATATCCTGATTTTGTCAGATTGTTGGAATCCTGATTGATGGTGTTGATGTATCCGATCAGAATACCCGGCAAAAACTTATCGCTGATATTGGAGGTCACCACCTTATCCCCCTCCACGACAACATCTGCACTGTCCACCAGCTGTCCAAATTCGATCACGCCGGAAGCATACAGCTTCAGATTGCCGGATACCACCATATTATCAGAGCTGGACAGAACCATGGCACTCACGTTGGAGTCATCTGCAATGATCGACTTCACTTTTGCCCAGTTTGGTCCGACATCGACAACCCTTCCGACCAGGCCGCTTCCTGCCATGACATTCATATCCACTTCAATGCCGTCATTTTCTCCCTTGTTAATGACAAAGGAATAAAACCAGTTTCCGGAATCTCTTGCGATAATTCTGGCCCCGGTCTTCTCATATTCATCGTACTGCGCATCCAGATTATACAATTCCCTCAGATTGGCAAGCTCATATCGATCCTGTTGAAGTCTCATATTTTCGATTGTCAGCTCATCCACCTGTGCCCTCAGATCATCATTCTCAGCAATCAGATCCCTGATCTGCGCAAGCTCCTCCGAGCGGTTCGCAAGCCAGTGTCCGACCACGCTGATCCCCTCCTCGAAGGGAACTACAGTATATCCGGCAACAGCGCTGAGTGGGCCGCTGAAAATGGTCGTATTTAATGTCAGAAGCACCAGCCCGGTGCACACAATTGTTAAAATAAAAAGGAGATATTTACCTGGTAATGTAAATTTTTCTCCTTTTCTTTTTACGATAGGACTCATTTACTCATTCCTTCTATTGCATAAGCTACCGATTTATAATTTTCTTCCTTGATGATCTTCGCAAGTCCCAAAGCAACGCTGCTCACCGGATTTTCAGAGACATTGACCTTCAGTCCGGTTCCTTTACTCATAAGCTGGGCCAGATGGCTCACCTGGGATGCTCCTCCGGTCAGATAAATTCCATGGCGGTAAATATCCGCCGCCAGTTCCGGAGGTGTCCTCTCCAGAATTACCTTGATATTATCGATGATCGTATTGAAATGCTCAATAAGGCTTTCGTCAACCAGCGTCGTGGGAATTTCACGTTCCACTGGAAGTCCGGTCACAATGTCCCTGCCATATACAACTGCTCCGGTTCCAGCCTCTTCAAGCTCCTGAAGAGAAGTCTTGACCGTCTCCGCAGTCTTTCCACCAATGATCAGGCTGTACTCCCTTCTTATTGCTGCTTTGATGGCATCATCGAACTTTCTGCCGCCCACCTTGATCAGCTTGCTCAGGACAATTCCGCCAAGAGAGAGGATCGAGATCTCCGTTGTATCAAATCCCACATTAACCACCAGAACACCCTGTGCGTTTTTAACATCTATACCAAGACCAAGTCCGTCAGCGACTGCCTTGTCAACCACCATGACCCTTCTCGCCTTAACATTTGACTCCTTGATAAGATCCTTGAACGCACGTTTCTCCACCTCCGTGACATCCCACGGAACAGCAATATAGTAGTCTGCCGGTTTAATATTGCCCTTCATCAGATCTCCCATAAAATATTTTATGAGGGTTTCCATATTCTGTATGTCTGCAATGACACCGTTGCTGAGCGGATAGGAAATATTGATATTGCTCGGTGCCTTCTCATACATTTCAAAAGCTGAATTTCCATAAGCAAAGAGCGTCTTTTTGTTCTCAATGGCAATCATGTTTTTTTCTACAAAAACATCATCTTCTCCACGATTGTATATTTTGATATTGCAGGTTCCCAAATCAATTCCGAATGCGTTGTTAGCCAAGGTAAAGTACCCCTTTCTTTTTGCAAATATTTTAATTCATCAAATGGCTTTCCCGAAAGCTGAAATAGCTGTTATCTCCGATAATAATATGATCTGAAAGCGGAATATCCGTAAGCTTTCCGATCTCGCTGATCCGTTTGGTGACCTCTATATCATGGTCACTCGGAACCGGATCTCCTCCCGGATGATTATGAAGAAGGATGATATAGGCAGCCCTTCCTTCAAAGGCGTTAATATACACTTCTCTGGGGGAAAGCAAAGAGGCATTGATCGTCCCCTTTGATAATACTTTCTCCCCGATCAGATGTAGTCCAGAATCAAACAAAAGTAAAAAGACATACTCTACATTTTCATGTCGCAGTCTTTCCATGTAATAATCCGCAATGGAATAAGGATCCCGAAAGGAAAGCTTATCCTTTGCACGAAGCTGCGACATTCTGGTACACAGCTCGGAAAGTGCCTTTAGCTGAATCGCCTTTACAGTTCCAATTCCATCAATTTTTTCCAGTTCTTCCCTCGTAATATGGTACAACCCCAGAAGACCATTCCCATATTTGGAAGTTTCTGCAAGCACAGTCTCTCCCAGAGTACGAATATCCGTCTTGGGCGTTCCGTTCCTCAGAATAATCGAAAGCAGCTCTGCATCCGTCAAAGCACTGCTTCCGTAGGAAAGATATTTCTCATATGGCAGATTTTGCAATCTGTAATACTCATTGTTCTCACACTTCGCTTTTTTCATTCAACTCCATTTCCCGACAGCACTTCTCTCCATAAGGCATGTGGGCAAAATGTGTTAAATGACTCTGTAGATCAGAATCCCGACTGCAATACCGATTATGCTTGCAATCGTAATCTTTATGGTCAGGCCGAACGTGATACTTAAGATTCCGAGATCAAGAACCATAGGTGATGACAGTCCAAACGACTGACCGTAATTCAACCATGTATTCGGAAACAGGCTTCCGATAAAGCCGCCTATCACGATTCCCGCAAGAACCAACAGAAAGCAGGCCCAATTATTTTTTCGCATAAAAAAACAATTCTCCTTTCCCATCGCTCATTTTATCACAACCCTTTTTTGATGTATACAAAATTTGTCAAATTCTTTCTCTAAACTTTTCGGAAGTCCTTCGTTACGACTCCATGGTCAAGCAGATTCTGTAAGGTCTTCAATATCCCCAGCTTGGCATGTAGAAAGGTCAATCCACCCTGAAAATAAACCGCATATGGAGGCGTTATCGGCCCATCTGCACTGAGTTCGATCGATGATCCCGACACGAAAGCACCCGCCGCCATGATCACCTGTGAATCATATCCCGGCATATCCCATGGCTCCGGTGTCACAAAGCTGTCTACCGGCGCGGCTGCCTGGATTCCCTGACAGAAACCGATGACGCCCTCCGGTGTCCCGAAGGTCACCGCCTGGATAATATCATGACGGCTCTCCTTTCCATCCGGCACAACCGCAAATCCCACTTTTTCATAAACATTTGCAGCAAAAATAGCTCCCTTTAAAGCTCCGGCTGTAACCGTCGGTGCAAGGAACAGCCCCTGATAGAATGCGGGCAGAATCCCAAGCGATGCACCTACCTCTTTGCCAAGCCCCGGAGAAGTCAACCGGTATGCCGCATTTTCCACGCAATCTTTTCTTCCTGCAATATAGCCGCCAATCGGTGCGAGTCCGCCACCCGGATTCTTGATCAGGGAACCGACTACCATATCCGCCCCTACGTCCGACGGCTCTATTGTTTCGACGAATTCTCCATAACAATTGTCAACCATACAGATCACATCCGGTTTCAGTTGTTTGACAAAACGGATCAGCTCTCCTATCCGTTCTACGGACAATGTCGGTCTCGTCTGATACCCCTTGGAACGCTGTATGGTGACAAGCCTTGTCTTTTCATTTATGGCCTTTCGGATCGCCTCGTAATCAAAGGCTCCGTCCGGCAGAAGGTCAACCTGACGATAAGAAATTCCATATTCTTTCAGGGAGCCTTTGGAAGGTCTGATGCCGATTACCTCCTCCAACGTATCATAAGGTTTTCCCACCGGGGAAAGAAGCTCGTCTCCCGGTCTCAAATTGCTCATCAGAGCAAGCGCAAGCGCGTGGGTTCCACAGGTGATCTGCGGCCTGACCAGCGCATCCTCCGTATGAAACACAGAAGCATATACCTGTTCCAGGGTATCCCGTCCGATATCGTTGTAGCCGTATCCCGTCGTTCCAAGGAGACAGGCCTCACTCACTCTGTTTTCCTGCATCGCCTGCACAACCTTCAGCTGATTGCACTCCGCCACCTCATCAATCTTTTGAAAGCGCTCCTTTAAGGATTCCAGAATTTCCTCTCCGAATTTGACCACTTCTTCTGTAATTCCAAATTTCGTATATTGATCCGTCAGATTTATTGCCATTGTTCTCTCTGTCCTCTTTTTATTTTCTGTTTTTTCTGGTATACGAATATTTAATTTGCATGCCAGATACCCTTTTCCTGTAACGTATGTAGCATGGCTTCCAGAAGCTGCCCATTGTCATATGCCCATTTCTGTTTATCGATCCAGATCACATTCCGTTCCCTACGGAACCAGGTGAGCTGTCTTTTGGCAAAATGTCTGGTGTCCCTTTTGATGATATAGACGGCTTCTTCCAGGCTGCATTCTCCCTGCAGGTAAGAAAGCATTTCTTTGTAGCCAAGCCCCTGCATGGATACCATTTTCTGCGTATACCCTTTCTGAAAAAGAGTCAAAACCTCCTGTTCCAGTCCCTGCCGCAACATTTCATCTACTCTTTTATCAATATTCTGATATATTTTTTCACGGTCATCATTCAACACAAAATAGGCAAAGTTGTAGGGTGACTGTTTGTTTCGTTCCGTTTCGTTGTGTTCCGATATCTTCTGCCCCGTCTTTTCATGAAATTCCAAAGCTCTGATCACGCGCTTGACATTGTTTTCATGGATTGATTCACATGCCTTTGGGTCAACCTCCCGCAGCTTTTCATACAACGCTTTATTTCCGTGTTCTTCGGCATATTTTTCCAGCTTTATGCGGTAGGCGGTATCCTCGTCATTCTCTGTAAAATCAATATCATACAGGACCGCCTGGATATAAAAGCCCGTCCCCCCCACAAGAATCGGAATATGCCCGCGTTCATAAATCCCATCCATTGCCTGCTTAGCCTTCTGCTGAAACAGCACCACATTGAATTCCTCGGAAGGTTCCAGAATATCCAGAAGATGATGAGGAATCCCTCTCATCTGTTCTTTGGTTATCTTGGCAGAACCGATATCCATTCCCCGGTACACCTGCATAGAATCTGCCGAGATAATCTCTCCACCGATCCTCTCAGCAAGCAAAACCGATAATTCACTTTTTCCTACTGCTGTCGGACCGGTCAGGATGACGAGCGGTCTCCTCTCTGTGTTCATCAGGTCACAATCCTCTTAAATTTCTTTTCAATCTCATATTTGCTCATGGATATGATCGTCGGTCGCCCGTGCGGACAGTTATAAGGATTTTCCAGTGTCATAAGCTCATCCAGAAGGCTTTCAACCTCAGAAAGACTCATCTTCATATTTCCCTTTACAGCTGCCTTACATGCCATCGTCGCAATTCGGATGCGGATACTCTCCGGCGTTCCGGTGACATTCTCGGCAACCAGTTCATCCAGCACTTCCCGGAACAGTTCCTGTTCCCGGTATCCATACAGATCCATCGGCACGCCGCGTATGGCAATATCCGTCCCGCCAAAATCTTCCACGGAAAATCCGAGTTCCCGAAAATCCTCCTGATGATTCCGATAGCACAATGCCTCCCTGCTATCCAGAGAAACAATCACCGGTGGATTGATCGTCTGTGATATCATAGCATGCTGTCTGTAGCGCTTCATGAACCGTTCATACTTCACTTTCTCATGCGCCGCATGCTGATCCATGATCAAAAACTTATCCTGATAAGATATCAGCCAGTACGTCTCAAACAGCTGCCCCAGGATAATATACTGCTCCTTCGCCTTAGCCGACAGGAGTTTATCGTCAAACAACTCTAACTGCTGTGGTTTCAGTATAGGAATTTCTTTCACAGGTTCCGATGTTTCCGCTACCGGCTTTCTTTCAGCACTTTCTGTTACAAAAACCGTCTCCCTTTCGGCAACCGTATCCGTCAGTTCTTCACGCACAGGCTCCTGCGGTCTGCTCTTTCGATAGATCTCTTCTATCGCGCCTGAACGCATGGGAACAGAAGCTATCCTCCTGCTTTCAAACGGCTCCGGCATACTCTTAGGTACTTCCGGTCCCTTTTCCTTTTCTTCAACAAGTGTCACCTTCGGAATCATCTCCGTACGATGCAGTGCATCATAGACCGCATTTTTGATCGTCTCATAAAATGCAGGTGCATCCGAAATCCGAACCTCCATCTTTGTCGGATGAACATTGACATCGATCCGTGAAGTGTCTATTTGAAAATGCAGTACACAGAATGGAAATTTATGCTGCATAAGATATTCTCTGTAGCCTTCCTCCACTGCCTTGCTAAGCAACGTGCTGCGAATATATCTGCCATTGATATAAAAGAACTCACAGTTACGATTCGAGCGGTTTATGACCGGCTTTCCCAGAAGTCCTCTGATTGAGAAGCTTTCAGTGTCAAAAGTAAACGAAAAGAGTTCTTCTGATATTTCCCGCCCATAGATCCGGTAAAGAATCTCCTTCAGATCTCCGTTTCCGGTTGTATAAAAACGATTATTCCCATTCAGCACAAACTTAAAAGAGATATCCGGGTGAGACATTGCAAGATGTTCCATAAGGTCCGCCACATAAGCTCCTTCTGTCTGAGGTTGCTTCAGGAACTTCTTACGGGGTAATGTATTATAAAAAAGATTTCTCACAATAATGGTAGTTCCCTCCGGAGCACCGACATCTTCAAGACCTTTTTCAATTCCCCCCTCAATACAGTAGCGACTGCCCATCAGCTCATCCCGCGTCTTTGTGATAATCTCCACCATAGATACCGCCGCTATACTCGCCAGAGCCTCTCCACGGAATCCCAGACTGACTAATTCCGTAAGGTCTTCCGCAGTCGAAATTTTGCTGGTTGCATGTCGTAGAAACGCATTGGCAATCTGTGATCTTTCAATCCCTTCCCCGTTATCGGTCACACGTACAAAGGATATGCCGCCTTCCTTGATTTCCACCGTGATTGCGTCTGCACCGGCATCTATCGCATTTTCCACAAGCTCTTTGACAACACTTGCCGGTCGTTCCACCACCTCACCGGCAGCTATCTTATCAATTGTCTGATGATCCAAAACCCTTATCTTTGCCATCTGTGTTCCTCATCTCCGCCACATCCGTTCAGGACTGCCAGCGATTTTTTAATTTATTCTGTAAGCGGTATAACGTGTTCAGTGCATCCATTGGCGTGAGATTCGTAATCTCAATCTCCTGCAGTTCCTTCAGGACATCCTCATCTCTCACCGTATCAAAAAGTGAAATCTGCTCCAGATCCACTTCATCATACTTGACCGGTTTACGTTTCTCATTTTTGGTATTTACCTCAATGCTCTGTACCTTTTCGGTAATGTCATTGTCACTGAGCTGATTGACGATCTCCTTTGCCCGGTCAATTACCATATCCGGCACACCGGCAAGCTTTGCAACCTGGATTCCATAGCTTTTATCTGCACCGCCCTTTACGATCTTCCTCAGGAAAACAATATCATCGCCCTTTTCTTTCACAGCAATACAGTAATTATTTACATTGTCCATCTTGCCTTCAAGCTCTGTCAGCTCATGATAGTGGGTTGCAAACAGCGTCTTTGCGCCAAGCAGTTTTCGGTTGCTGATATGTTCAATAACCGCCCAGGCAATACTCAGACCATCAAAGGTGGATGTCCCCCTGCCGATCTCATCCAACACAAGCAGACTGTCTGCCGTCGCATTTCGCAGGATATTGGCGACCTCATTCATCTCTACCATAAAGGTAGACTGCCCACTGGCAAGGTCGTCGGATGCCCCCACTCTGGTGAAAATACGGTCAACAATTCCGATATTGGCTTTTGCGGCCGGCACAAAGCAGCCGATCTGTGCCATCAGCACTATCAGGGCGGTCTGTCTCATATATGTCGATTTTCCCGCCATATTCGGTCCCGTGATCACCGCAATACAGTGTTTATGATTGTCCAGATAGGTGTCATTTGCAATGAACATATCGTTCTTTATCATTTTCTCTACTACCGGGTGTCTGCCACTCTTGATATCAATTATCCCTTTCTCGTTCAGGGCCGGTCTGACATACTGGTTTCTTTCTGCCACATAAGAAAGCGACGTAAAGACATCCAGCTTTGCCACTGCATGCGCCGTTTGCTGGATTCTCTCGATCTCACCAGCGATGGCATCCCGAATCTCGCAGAAAAGATTATATTCCAGTGCATAGAGCTTATCTTCAGCATTCAGGATCGTATCCTCCAGCTCCTTGAGACGAGGTGTCGTATACCGCTCCGCATTGGCCAGGGTCTGTTTCCGCACATAGTCCTCCGGCACAAGATCTTTATAAGAATTTGTCACTTCAAAATAGTACCCAAATACCTTATTGTATTTGATCCGTAGATTTTTGATTCCCGTGCGGTTCCGATCCTCTTCCTCAAGCTCTGCCAGCCATTTTTTCCCATCTGTTTTGGCATTTCGCAGCGAGTCAATCGTTTCATGAAAGCCGCTCTTAATGATACCGCCTTCCCTTGCACTGATCGGTGCCTCTTCCTCGATGGCATCGTCAATCAAATGATAGATATCCTCCAAGGGGTCCAAATGCTCCTGAATACTCTGAAGCAGACCGGCATCCAGATCTGCTAATACCGTCTTGATCGCCGGCAGCATGGCAAGGGAATTTCGAAACGCGATCAGATCTCTTGGATTGGCTGTCTTATAGCTTACTTTGCCGAGCAGACGTTCCATGTCGTAGATCGTGTTGAGATACTCCCTAAGTTCATCCCGTTCAACGCTTCTTTGGCCAAGTGCCTCGACAGCGTCCAGACGCTCCTCGATCTTATCCTTCTGAATCAGTGGCTGTTCCAGATATTTGCGTAGCAAACGTCCTCCCATCGCCGTCCTGGTTCGATCCAGGACACCAAGCAGCGATCCTTTTTTCTGCTTTTCACGCAAGGTTTCCGTCAATTCCAGATTCCTGCGGGTGGACGTATCCAGCAGCATATATTTACTGGTCAGATAAGGGTATAGATGGGTAAAGTGAGACAGTGACGTCTTCTGTGTCTCGTACAGATATTGTAATAAAACTCCTGCCGCTATCATTCCGGTCGGAAAATCCTGTATCCCAAGACCGGCTAATGAAGTGACATGAAAATGCTTCATTAGCGTCTTTTTGCATATTTCTTCATCGAAATAATGGGCTGCGAGCGGATAGACCGCTATGTGCAGTCGTGTTTTCAGATCCTCAACATTGAAGCCGCTTACCATAAACTGCTCATTGCAGATTATTTCAGACGGTTCATATTTATTGATCTCATCCTGTAGTTTATGTAGCTCATCTACTTCTGTCAGATAATAGTCACCGGTGGTAACATCCGCTACCGAAATTCCGATTTTTCCCTGAAAGAAGGACACGCAGATCAGATAATTGTTTCTGGTATCATCCATCGCCTGCACATCCAGATTCGTGCCGGGCGTTACAATCCTTGTCACTTCACGTTTAACAAGCCCCTTTGCGAGCTTTGGGTCTTCCACCTGCTCGCAGATCGCAACCTTATAGCCCTTGGACACCAGCTTGTTCAGGTAGCCATCTATCGCATGGTAAGGTACCCCGCACATAGGTGCACGTTCTTCCTGACCGCAGCTTTTTCCGGTGAGTGTTATTTCCAGTTCTCTTGATGCCGTTAATGCATCCTCAAAAAACATCTCATAGAAGTCGCCCAGTCGATAAAACAAAATACAATCCGGGTATTCCTTCTTCGTTTCCAGATACTTCTGCATCATGGGTGTAAATTCTGCCATTTTGCTTACCGTCTTTCTCTATCTAGTCACCATATGACCTGTATAATAAAATCCGTGGCACTCGTCAAGGGATACGTCAACGAGCTGTCCTATCATGGATTTATCTGCCGGAAAATGTACCAGCATATTGTTGGAAAGCCGACCTGTCATCAGACTCCCGTCCTGCTCATTTACCTCTTCGATTAAGGCTTCCATAATCTTCCCCTGCAGCAAGGCTGCCCTGTCTTTTGCCGTATCCTGTACAACCTTCAGCAGTTTGTCAAACCCTTCCTTTACAACCTCCGGCGCAACCTGATTATCCATGGCTGCCGCAGGTGTTCCCGTCCGCTTAGAGTAGATAAAGGTAAAGGCGTTATCATATTGCACTTTTTTTACCACGTCAATCGTCTCTTCGACATCCTCGAGGGTCTCCCCCGGAAAACCGACGATCAGATCTGTCGTGATCGAAATGTCCGGAATTTCTCTCCGGATCTTCTCTACCAGTGCAAGATACTGGGCCTTTGTATAATGTCTGTTCATAGCCTGCAGAATGCGGTCAGAACCTGCCTGTACAGGGAGATGAAGATGGCGGCAGATTTTTGAGGAATCCCGCATTACCTCGATCAACTCATCCGAAAGGTCCTTCGGATGGGAAGTCATGAATCTTATCCTCTTCAATCCTTCGATCTTTTCAACCTCCCGCAGAAGCTGGGCAAAGCTGATCGGTTCTTCAAGAGTTTTCCCATAAGAGTTCACATTCTGCCCGAGCAGCATGATCTCAACCACACCGTCTGCGACCAGATGTTCTATTTCCCGGATGATTTCCTTCGGATCACGGCTTCGTTCTCTCCCGCGTACATACGGCACAATACAGTAGCTGCAGAAATTGTTGCATCCAAACATGATATTGATTCCGGACTTATAGGAATACTTTCTGGAAACCGGAAGTTCTTCCACGATCTGATCTGTCTCTTTCCAGATATCTATGATCATCCGGTCACTTTCAAACATAGCGACCAGAAGCTGGGCAAACTTGAAGATATTATGCGTACCGAAAATAAGATCCACAAACCGATAGCTTTTCTGTATCTTTTCAATAACAGACTGCTCCTGCATCATACAGCCGCACAGGGCGATCCGCATGTGTGGATTCTTCTTTTTCAGGCTGTTCAGAAAGCCAAGCCGCCCATAGACTCTCTGATTGGCATTGTCCCGCACCGTACAGGTATTGTAG
This sequence comes from uncultured Lachnospiraceae bacterium, assembly GCA_934385475.1. Lineage (GTDB taxonomy): Bacteria > Bacillota > Clostridia > Lachnospirales > Lachnospiraceae > UBA3282. The sequence goes on from CAKRPS010000011.1 coordinate 16,894, forward strand.
ATAACAAAGTCAGCCTCTTCCTCTTTTTCTGTCAGTTCGTAGCCTATACGCTGTAAAATACCGGAAAGCTTCTCCGAATCTCTGGCATTCATCTGACAGCCGAAGGTTGTTACACAGCTTTGGGGCTTCCGCCCCAGCTTCTTCTCCAATTCAGCGACATACCCGGCCGCCTTTTCGATGTATTCATTTTGGAGCGCAACCTCCCGTTCATCATTTGACGCATTGTATTTGACCATATACACTCTTTCCATTCTATTGTTTTGCTAGTACTTGTTGCGAAGAGCCAACAATAATATAAAGTGTGAAAGAGTCATCTCCCACACTTTATGTTCCGAAACGATACTCTTAAATTTTCTTGCAGCAGGCAACGGCAAGTGCCCCCGGACCTATATGACATGCCACGCTTAGAGACAATGGATCCATATGAATATCAAATCCCGGAAACGCCTCCTGCACCTCTGCTTTCAGCTGATCTGCAGCGACCTTGTCGTAGGTATACGCAACCTGCAGCCAGATGTTTTCTTTCCGGACACCTCCAAATCGATTCTCCATATCACCACGGATGGCATTGATCATCAGATTTTTTCCCTGCGTGACCGTTCTTGCCTTTGCAAAGGCATCCAGCCGTTCTCCCTGAATCTGCAAAACCGGCTTGATCTTCAATATGGTTCCGAGTGCTGCCGCTGCAGGAGTGATCCGCCCGCCTTTTTTTAAATAATAAAGCGTGTCCAGCATAATATAGATACTGGAGTTAAATTTATCATCTTCCAGAAACTTTTTGATTTCAGCAGCGTTCTTTCCATCCTCAGCCAGCTTCTTGGCATCCAGCGCCGACTGTCTCTGTGTAACGGAAATACGTTGATTGTTGACAACCTGTACCTTTCCCTCATATTGCTGCGCCAGCATGGAAGCACTCTGACAGGAACCGCTCAGGCCACTGGACATAGGAATATGCACAATCTCATCATACCCTTCCAGAAGCTCGTCCCATAATTTCATGACAGAATCCGGCGTGGGCTGACTGGTGATCACATGTGCTCCCTCCGAAAGCTTCTCATAAAATGCCTCCGGCGACAACGTAATATCTTCATAGAACGTCTCTTCATTAATCATAAAAGGCATGGGAAGCACATAAATTCCAAGCTCCTTTGCCTGTGACTGCGTTATTCCGCTGTTACTGTCTGTTACAATTGCAATTTTCCCCATTCTTATATTCTCCACACAAAAAAATTCGTTACTATATCATATTACTTTCAGATAATTCCAAAGTCAACCTCATTTATTGCTGTCTGTTTCAAAGCCTTTGCAAGAATCTGATTTTCCGGCAGCTGCAAAGCAGGGTCTTCCCTCATAAGAATATCAGCTTCTTCGCTTGCCTTCTGCAACAGTCCGGCATCCTGATAGATATCACCCAGGCGGAAATTCATCTCACCGCTCTGTCTTACTCCAAGCAGATCCCCCGGCCCTCTCAATTTCAAGTCTTCTCCGGCAATATAAAATCCGTCGTTGGATTCTTTCAGGATATTAAGTCTCTTTACCTTTTCCGGTTTGTCAGACTTTGTCATAAAAATGCAATAGGACTGCCACTTTCCTCTGCCGACCCGTCCTCTTAACTGATGAAGCTGTGCCAGACCGAATCTCTCCGCATTTTCGATCAGCATGACCGTTGCGTTCGGCACGTTGACACCAACCTCCACCACAGTAGTCGATACCAGGATGTCAATCTTATGTTCCGAAAACTCTTCCATGATCCTTGTTTTATCTGCCGGTCTCATCCTGCCATGCAGACATCCGATCCTGATACTCTCCGGAAAATAAGCCTCCAGTTTTTGCTTATAAGACTGGACATCCTCCAGTTCCGCAGATTCCCCTTCTTCAACCATCGGGCAGATCACGTAGACCTGTCTGCCGTCTGTAATCTCCTTTTGCATAAATTTATAAGCGGTCTGACGGTATCCGGTATTAACTACACAGTTTTTGATCGCAAGTCTTTCCGCAGGCTGTTCATCCAGAACCGAGATATGAAGGTCTCCATACAAAATCGTCGCCAACGTCCTCGGTATCGGTGTTGCGCTCATAACAAGCACGTGGACACCCTTTCCCTTCATGGCAAGTTCTGCCCTCTGTCTGACTCCGAACCGGTGCTGCTCATCGGTTACGACAAGCGCAAGCTTATGAAAAATCACCTTATCCTGGATCAGTGCATGCGTGCCAATCACAATATCCGCCTGTCCATCCTCTATTTCCTTGTAAATGCTTCTCCGATCCTTCTGCGTTGTTGATCCTGTCAGCAGGACCGGATGGATCTCCAAATGATATTTTTCTTTCAATTCGCAGACCGTTTCATAATGTTGCTGTGCAAGCACCTCCGTCGGCGCCATAAGTGCTCCCTGACAGCCGTTAGCGGAACACATCAACAGTGCCAGAAATGCCAGGATTGTCTTGCCCGATCCGACATCCCCCTGTACAAGTCTGTTCATAGCATGCGAAGAAGTCAGATCATCCCTGATTTCTCCCCAAACCTTCTGCTGTGCCTTCGTAAGCCGGTAAGGAAGTGCCTCGATCAGCCTCCCCGTCTGTGCGACATCCAGCATGACATAGTCGCTCAGAACTTCCTCATTTCTGTCCTTTGCACTTCGCAGCATCAGCAAAAAGAGAAAAAACTCGTCGAACACCAGCCTTTCCCGCGCCCGCAGCAGGTTTTCCTTTCCTGTCGGAAAATGGATCTGTTCAAGCGCCTGCGACAGGGGAAGAAGGTCGTACTTATGGCGGATTCCTTCCGGAAGGTACTCTTCAGGCATCAGTTCCCTGACCATCGCCTGTCGGACCGCTTTGGAAACAGCCTTACTGCTCAGCCCCTTCGTGACAGGGTACAAAGGCTGCAAACAGGACTGCAGCTTTGCATATTCCTGTGGATCATACATTTTGGGATGTTCCATCCGGCAATGTTCTTCTTTCCGGTGCAGTATTCCCCTGAAAATATAGATCTGCCCTTCCTTGATCGTCTTCTTCAGATATGGCATATTGAAATACGTTACGGAAAGAACGCCTCCATCAATCCCTTCTATCGAAAAGGTGGTGATGCTCATTGCTCTTATGCGCCTTGTGGCAATTCCGCCTTTTACCCTGCCGGCCACTGCCACAAGTTCTCCGTCCGCCGCATCCTGTAAAGAGACCGGTTCCGCAAACAGATCATAATCTCTGGGATAATAGGAAAGCAGATCTTCCGCTGTTCTGATATTCAGTTTGTAAAAAAGCTGGGCTGTCTTCTCTCCGACACCCTTTAACTGTATGATATCCATATTCGTCTTTCATTCATATTTATATCAAAAACCCCCGATACAGAATATCGGGGGTCATGCTTTTATTCCGCTGAAACAATGTAATAATAAATTGGCTGTCCTCCGTACTGTAACTCTACGTCGCAGCCCGGATAGCGGCTCTCTGCCGTCTCACGCAATTTTTCCGCATCCTCCTTCGCAATCTCTGCTCCGTAATAGATGCTGATCAGTTCCAATTCTTCCCGCATCATCTCATCGATCATACTGATTGCAACTTCCTGGATCGTTGTTCCTACCGATAAGATTCCTGCATCACCAAGGCCCATAAAATCGCCCTGCTTGATTTCCTTTCCGTCAATGTTGGTATCTCTTACCGCATATGTCACCTGTCCGGTCGCTACATTCTTAATCTCGTCGATCATTGTCTGTTCATTCTCTTCCGGTGAAAGATCCGGAATATAATTGATGATCGCTGTAATACCCTGTGGAACTGTCTTGGCCGGGATCACGATGATCTTCTTATCCTTCACAAGGCTCTGTGCCTGATTTGCTGCCAGGATAATGTTCTTGTTATTCGGAAGAATAAAGATCGTATCCGCATTTACCCTGTCTATGGCGTTCAGCATATCCTCCGTGCTCGGATTCATGGTCTGCCCACCCTCGATAATATAATCTGCACCAAGGCTCTTGAAGATCTCGTTGATTCCTTCTCCAACGGATACAGCAATAAAGCCGACATCCTTCTTAGGCATAGGAGCTTCTTCCTTCTGTGCAGCTTCCATTTGGGACATCTTGAACAGCTTCTCCTCATGCTCAAGTCTCATATTGTCAATCTTCATATTGGACAACGCACCATATTTCAGTGCTCTCTGGATGGCAAGTCCGGGATCATTGGTATGTACGTGTACCTTGACCACGTCCTCATCTGCCACAACTACGATCGAGTCACCGATAGACTCCAAATACGCCTTAAAGTCCATCTCCGCTTTGATATTGAACACTTTGTTCAGCATAATGATAAACTCTGTGCAATAACCAAATTTGATCTCTGCATTGGCCTGTGCTTCTATATTTCCGGCAGCCTGCTTCTTTCCTTCCTCCGGCTTGCCCTGCGAGATCTTAAAGTCAACTTCTTTGCCCTGGAATGCTGCATAAGCACCTTTCAGGACCTGCATAAGCCCCTGTCCGCCAGAGTCAACTACTCCCGCTTCTTTCAGCACTGGCAGAAGCTCCGGCGTATGCTCGAGAACCTCATCCGCATGGGCGATAATCTCTCCGATAAAAGTGTCCATATCTTCCATACCGCCGTCAGCGAGTTCTCTCGCCTTCGTTGCAGCTCCCTTGGCTACGGTAAGAATGGTTCCCTCTTTAGGTTTCATAACTGCCTTATAAGCTGTCTCGACAGCCTTGTCAAAGGCATCCGCAATAACCGGAATCGTAAGCTCACTGCTGGTCTTCACGCTTTTGGTGAATCCGCGAAAAAGCTGGGACAGGATAACACCCGAATTTCCCCTTGCTCCTCTCAGAGATCCGGAAGAGATTGCCTTGCAGAGAGATTCCATATCCAGATCTCCCATTTCATAGAGCTTTGAAACCTCTTTTGCAGCCGACATGATCGTCAGTGTCATATTGGTTCCCGTGTCTCCATCCGGTACAGGGAACACGTTAAGCTCATTGATCCATTCCTTTTTCTCATCCAGATTTTTGGCACCCGCCAAAAACATTTTTGCCATCATCTTAGCATCAATCACATTTGAAGCCACTTTTAGGTCCTCCCTTAGTCAATCACTTTCACACCTTCGACAAAGATGTTGATTTTTTCTACTTCAATTCCGGTAAATTCCTCAACCTTATACTTGACACTGTCAATCAGATTGTCTGAGACAGCAAGAATACTTACACCATAAGACATAATGATATGAAAATTTAATGTCAGCTTATTATTATTAAGCAGGACCTGAATACCACGGGTCATGCTGTCCTTTTTCAAAAGTTTAACCAGTCCGTCCTTCACGCTCATACCGGCCATACCAACCACGCCAAAGCATTCTGTTGCAACGGTTCCGGCAAACTGGGCAATAACTTCCTGATCAATCGAAATATTTCCCATGTGCGTATCCATAGAAGAAACTTTCATAAACTACCTCCTTATTATTTTAGACATATATTGGTATTATAACCCCTAGTTTCCAAAAATGAAACATAAAAATCACTTTGCAAAAAAAATAATAAAAAAACTGTCCAAAAAATGTAAATTTCTCTTGCATTATGATTTTCTATCTGATATTATATTAGCGTTGCGTAAGCATAAAATACAATCGCTTGTATCGTTAGGAGGTGCAAAAATGGCTAAATGTGATATTTGTGGTAAGGGCGCTCATTTCGGAAATAACGTAAGCCATTCTCATAGAAGATCAAACAGAATCTGGAATTCCAATATTCAGAATGTTATGTGCAAAATGAATGGTTCAAACAAGAAACTGCACGTATGTACACGTTGCTTGAGATCCGGCAAAGTTGAAAGAGCCTAATCCTTTAAAAACAAAGGACCAATCCGATCGGACTGGTCTTTTTTTATGCCTGTTTATAGCGGTCAAACTCTTCTTTCAGATTCTCATATTCTTTATTGATCCTCTGGATCACGTCCTTATCTCCCGCAAGGTTGTCCGGGTGGAAAATCTTGATCAGATCCCGATATCGCTTTTTCAGGGCAAGCGGATTCTTTACTCCGCAAAAAAATACGGAGACATCTATGCTGTCACGGTACAGATTCTGCTCTGAAATATCTTTTTCCGCCTCGAACCTTGCCCGTTCCTTATCGAGCTTTCTTCGATCCTCATCAAGCTGCCAGAAACCGTTTTGGAGAATTTCCATCTTCTTTTTAAAGAAGGTTTCATCCTCTTTCTGCCGTTTTCTCTCCCTTGTGATCCTGGAACTGATATGTTTTACTTCTTCCTGAAACTGCTCCTTTTCCTGGTCAAGCACTCTCTGCTTTTCCTCCAGTTCTCCCGCCACCGCAGCAAGCCGTATATTTTCCCGGAAAAGCCAGGTTTTCAGCTCCTGCAGTTCCTCCAAAGAAGCCTCTTTCATCTTTTCTTCAAAGCTATCCATTTTCTTCCCTTTTAATCACAGTAAAAAAAATTGTATCCGATCAACATCAACAAAACAATAAGAACAAGCCCGATAAAACGGTTCGTCAAAAAAAGCATAAACAACATACCGGCCGCAACACATAATGCCACAAAACCTATCATCTTTTTCATTCAGTATCCTCATTTATGCTCTTTGTATATTCTATGCGCGAACCCTCTCTCAGGTTCTCTTACTTGTCATCCTCCGGGAATGCAATATCCACTGCATCGTCGTCCGGCATCATATCTTCCTTGGGTTTTGTAAACTTCTCCACCACATCAGGGATCATATCAAGCACCTTGGTCACAGCGTCCTGATTCTTGATATTTACAAGCTTTGTGGAGCCATCCTTGATAACAAGCACAGCACTTGGTGACATTTTGGCTCCGAAACCGCCACTTCCACCGTTCTTTTTGTCAGCCGTACTGGCACCGGCTCCCACACCAAAGGATACATCCACAAGGGGCAGGATGATCGTATCTCCCACCTGTGTCACATCTCCCACCACGGTCTTGGTTCCGATCACCGTATTCATTCCCTTCATCAGGGATTCTACTACTGCGGAAAAATTATTGTCTGCCATTATACAGCCTCCTTCTTACATAATTGAATCAATCGTTTCAGGTTTTTGTCAAAATATATTTTTATAAAAATCTTCACAAAGGTAACAACCCTGAGTTTTCCCTTCAGAAACAGTTCCCCTTCCAGCCGTTTGTTATCAAAATCGCCCACAATACGTACCTTAGGTCCCAAAAGGGGATACAATATTCCATATGCAGCCAGGATTTCTCCTGTCAGAAGCGGGTCATCCGTACCGATAATCCACTCAGCCACAATCTTCTTCGGCCTTATCTTGCGAAAAAGATAAAGCAGCTGCCCCTTGCAAAGTGCGAATGCTTCTTGAAAAGAATCACTCTTTATCAGTTCTCTGTAATATTCTATATTACCCAGAATTCGTTTTATTTTATCACAAAAACCGGAAATTGTGTACCGTATATTTGCCAGCACATCCTTTTTTCTCCTTTTAGGCTTCGGAGTCTTCGCGGTCCCATGTTTTTCTTTCTCCGGGTTCTCCTCTTTTTTTACATTTGTCTCAACAGCGTTCCGTGATTCCTCCACTGTTTTATCCGGTTCTGTAAAATTCTCTTTTGTCTCTTCCTCGCTTTTTGTTTCCTCCACGGGTACTTCTTCCTGCGAGGGAAGTTGTTCCTTTTGCTGTGTCCCGGATTTCTTTGATTTTCGATGTGCCTTCGATTTTTTTTGTTTCTTTTGCTGTTGTGGTATACCAAAAATCTGAAATACCGCTATCCTTATCAGCAGCAGGAATTTTCCATCATAACTTGCCCTTACATTTAGCAGATGTAAAAGCCATGATGCCTTGACCCGGACACGGACAGGCGGTTCTCCCTCTCCCTCTTTTCTGGAGACACGAGCCGTATAGCGCAGCGGCACGAACAGCACCGCCAACACCGCCAGAAGGATGATGCCAAGAACTGCCAGGAGAAGAATCCCTATTATTTTTAAAATCACAAGCAGAATATGTAACATATCAATCTGATCTCTCTACTTTTTCTCTTTTACTCCCGGACTTCTTCTCCAAACAGAACTGCGCCAAGATCCACACAGCCAAGCTGCTTCACGGATTTGTCAACAATTCTTTGAATCAGGGAGATTCCTTCCTCTTCACCATTGGCGATCCCGATTACAAACAATTCCTTTTTCTGAAAAAACGGCTGAAGCAGAACCGCACTGTTATACAGTTCCAGCCTTGCGCTTTCTTCATCCCAAAGCAGAAGATAGATTCCAAAGGTACATTTCCCATGTTGAAGACGATGTCTGATCTTATCCGGTTTTTTTACAGTATCTCCAAAATAAATAGGATTATAAAACTTCATACCATTATTCCTGAATTCACTCTTTCCTTATCCAATCGCCCATTTGTATGGCAATTTTATTCTATCACATTTACCGAGAATAAAACAGGCTAAAATATTGACTTATTTTTCAGATTATTTATACTAGAATTAGTTAGTTTATTCTTTATTTCAAAAGAGGGGGATTATAAATTGAAAACTGTTGCTCGTATGGCTCTAACAAACGGAATGGTTGTCGGCGAGGATGTTTTTAACTATCAGCACGAACTTATCTGTCCGAAGGATACCGTCGTAGACGATGCGCTGGTTGCCCGGCTTGCCCGCCATTCTATCATGTGTATTTCTGTCAAAGAAGAAATTGACTATGCCACAACGCATTTTGAAAAAGTAAGGCTCAGCACGGAATTCAAATATTTTGAGTTTACCTACAATGACTGCATGCCCACCTACCGCAAAATGATGATGGATTTCGTAGAAAAAGGTGTCCCTGCTCCCTTAAACCGCCTGATGGAGATTTACGTAAAGATTTCCTCCTGTGCAAGAAGCGGTGAACAGCTTTTGGATTTTCTCTATAACATGCTTCCGAGTGAAGATGACATGACACATGCACATTGCCTGAATTCTGCACTGATTGCCGGCGTATTCGGTACCTGGCTCGGACTCTCCAAGGAAGATATCTTTCTGCTGATCCAATGTGGATTTTTCTATGATATCGGTAAGCTGAGACTTCCCAAAGAGCTTCTCTGGAAACCCGGAAAACTTACAGAACTCGAGTTTACCAAACTGAAAACCCACACTATGCTCGGCTTTGATCTGTTAAAGAATCACAACATGAACGAGCACGTTCTCAAAGCAACCCTGATGCACCATGAGCGCTGTGACGGTTCCGGATATCCATCAAAGCTTCGTTCCGATCAGATTGATGTCTTTGCCAAATATACCGCTATTATCGATGCATACGAGGCCATGACTTCGGCCCGTACCTATCGGCAGTCCCTGAATCCCTTTCAGGTCATTGCCAATTTTGAAAAGGATGGCTATCTAAAGTTTGACGAACACATTCTTCGTCCTATCCTGTATCACATTGCTTCAACCCAGCTTGGCTTTAACGCAAGATTATCGGACGGCACCGAAGCAGAGATCATGCTGATCAATCAGGATCTTCTGTCACGTCCGCTCCTCAAGAAGGATGATACCTTTATCGATCTTGCCGCCAACCCGGATCTTGAGATCATTTCTATTTATTAAAGCTTACAACAAACAACCTCTGACTGTTATTTCAGCCAGAGGTTATTTTTTTTCATATACTGATACTCATTATATGCCTTCTCCAGAATCTGCTTTTCATTTGCAAATTTCAGCAGATGATACGCTTCATGGTACTTATAGAACCCGGAATCCGTAAAATATTCTTCCCGCTGCGGTTTGCTGTAATAGCTGTCTGCACGCATCAGATACCAGTACACTTCCTTGGAAACCTTATCCTCTGGCACATTAAAGGTATACTCACTCTTGTCTACATATTTCATGATACAGGCACGTGCTCCGGTCTCTTCGAGCACTTCCCGCAGCGCTGTTTCCTTATGGGACTCTCCCTCTTCTACCGTTCCCTTCGGAAGTACCCATCCATCGTATTTATTCTGAAAATGTTTGTAGAGTACCAGAATCTTTCCCCGAAAGATTACAACCCCTCCACAGCTTACCGCCATAATCATTTTCCGTTTTCCTCCTAAGCATTAAAATAGGCATCAAATATCCGTTTCGCTATCGGGACAGCATAATCGCCTCCCGACCCTGCACCTTCAATAATGATTGTAACACATATTGTCGGATCTTCGGCAGGTGCAAATCCGGTAAACCATGCGTGGGAATCCGTTTTCACGCTGCTGTATTCCGCCGATCCCGTCTTTCCAGCCGCTGTATAGGACAGGCCAGAAAGTTTCGTGCCGGTTCCGCTCTCAACCACTTCCTTCATCAGTGTAGTCAGCTGCTCTGCTTCCTTTTCCGTCATCAGCCTTCCGTAGTAAGCATCCGGCGAAAACTGTTTCACCACGTTTCCCTCACTGTTCTCTACCCGGTCAACCATATACGGTTTCATCAGAGTTCCCCGGTTTGCGATCGCACAGGTGATCATATTTAAGTGCAGAGGCGTGATCTGTGTACTTCCCTGCCCGATGGCCGCCTGCATCATATCCGAATCCGACGTATTTTCATCAATCAACAGTTTACTCTTATTATAAGCAAACTTGACCGGTAAATCCTCATTAAACAGAAGCTCATCCAACGTATTCGCAAAGCTTGTCCTTTTCAGCTGTAGTCCGATATTGGCAAAAGAGGTATTACAGGACTTTGCAAAAGATTTTGTAAAGTCCTCCGAGCCATGTACTGTTCCGTGATAACAGTTGATCCGATCCTCTCCATGAGTCAGGCTTCCGTTACACTGGTAATGATACTGGTTATACGTATCCGGGTTTTCTTTCATATACTCCAGTGCCGTGATAATCTTAAAGGTTGAGCCCGGAGGATACAGCCCCTGTGTAACACGATTGAGCAGAACCGTACTCTTTTCATCATTCAGCACGCTCTCCCATATGCTGTCGATCTCATTCGGGTCAAAATCCGGTTTGGAAACCATAGCCAGAATCTCTCCGGTATCCGGTTTCGAAACTATGACAGCTCCCTTGTAGACACCGAGCGACTGGTAGGCGATCTGCTGTAATTCCAAATCCAGCGTCGTGATCACATTATCTCCCGGATATTTCTCTCCAGACACATCCTTCGCTACCTTATCAGACAGCTTCGCATTGGAATTGATCAGATAATAATTGCTCAGCGCCTCCACACCGTATCTTCCATTGGTCGCATATCCTACGGCATGGGCAAACATATTGGCATAGGGATACACTCTCTGTTCCTTGCCCTCTTCGTTCTCTTCGGTTCTGGCCAGAACATCCTTATTACGGGAATAGATCGTCCCTCTTGTATTCTGTGCAACCAGCATTTCCTGTCTGCCGTTATAGCTGTTGTTGATCAGCTCCTGCTGATGCGTGATCGCATAATGACAGGTATATCCCATCATTCCCAGAAAGACAGCTACAAACAGGTAGGTGACAGCCATAATCTGTCTATTCCTCTTCTTCCTCTTCTGCATAGCCTTCTTCTGTTTCTCCGGCTTCCGGTTCTGCTTCTTCCCAGTCTTTATATTGTTCCGTTCTCTTTCTTCGTCTCTTCTTTTTGCCACGTCCTGCTCCTTCATCCTGCCGGATAATATACAAGCCTTCTATAATAAAAAACATGATCAGCGTTGTCAGAACCGAGCTGCCGCCATAACTGATCAGCGGCAGAGTTACTCCCGTCATTGGAATAAACTTCGTTCCGCCTCCGATCGTCAGAAAAACCTGGAAAATATAGGTCACGCCAAGCCCGACAGCGATCAGCTGATAAAATCGATCCCGCAGCCGCATAGAGATATTCATAAACATGATAAAGCAGCTGATACAGATCAGAATAAGGCACATCGAAAAAAGAATGCCAAGTTCTTCCGTCACCGCCGAAAAAACAAAGTCAGCCTCAACATAAGGAATCGACGTAGGTGTTCCGCGGAACAGACCAAGCCCAAACCATCCCCCACTGCTTATCGCAAACAGAGACTGTGTAATCTGGTATCCCGCACTGTCAATACAGCTAAATGGATCCTTCCACGCAAGAACCCTGACCTGTACATGCCGGAAGAAATGATATGCCAGTACCGCCGCAGCGCAGCCGCCTCCCGTGCCAAGCAGCAGATAGATCCACTTCCCGGTGGCAATGAACACAACCACCACATAGACCACGAAGAAGATCAATGCGCTTCCCAGATCCTTTGAGGCAACCAGAATCAGCACATGAAGTCCCGCAAGAACTGCTGTCAGTGCTACTCTGAGAAAACTGTGCTCTTCATATAGTGCACTGGCCAAAAAGAAAACAAACAGAATCTTTACAAATTCGGATGGCTGAAAGGTTACTCCACCGATAGAATACGATATTTTGGAACCATTGGTCACCGTTCCGAGAATCAGAACGATTCCAAGTGCTGCAATTCCAACTGCGGCGTAAATCCATGTAAGACCTTTCAAAAGTTTTATCTTATGGATAAAAAACGGGATCAGCATTCCGGCGATCACAGACACCGTCACAATAAAAAACTGTTTCACTGCCTTTTCATAAGACAACCTTGTCAGGATTACAAAACCGATGCCAAGCAGCATACACAAATTATTGATGATCAACCGGTTTCCTTTCGGATAAATCATCCTGAAAAGCACGATGGTCGCAAACAACAAAATCTGCTGTAAAATATAGAAAAGCAGATACTCCAGCTTTCCCGTTTCAAAACAGATCACCAGAAAACAGGAAAAATGCACCAGAAACATTAAAATGTTCTGTCTGATATAAATTCCCGTTCTTTTCTCTTCATCCTGAAAACGAAAAACCAGAAAGCACTCCAGGGTATAGAGCGCAATGAACAAGGTTATAAAATATTTAGATAACTCAGTGATATATAATTCCATACCGGTTTATTCAATCCCTCTTTTAATATGGCCCGTTGTATACCCTTCAAACGGAAATTCCTTTTCTTCCAGAATGGCAGACATCTGTTTTGCGTTCTCCGAAACAAAATCATAACGCAGCACATCCGCCATCACCCTTTGGATCTCTTTCTGCTTCTTGTGAAGGGAATAGGGAACAGAGTTATAGATAACGTTAAAGCAGTGCGTACAGTTTGTCTCTACCGGAAATGCCGCGTCATACCGATCCTTGAGATAAACATGCTCCTTTTCCTGTTCTTTTCCTTTCCCGCGCAGACATTCTCCGCTTGTTTTGCGGATGCAGTTTGCCGTAACCATCATCGGAATTGTTCCATATACCACCATGGAAGTGGTCATCGAAAGCTTCCGTGCCTGCTTTGTAACCTGTCTGCATTCTGCAGCATTCAGTTCATACGGCAGACATACCTCTTCCGCATAGCGCTGTAAAAAAGTCAATGACTCCCTGTTAAAGCAATATAATCCGGCATCCGTCACAACCGGGTAACACTTATGCAATGCCTGTACCAATGCAAGCTCCTCATAGTTGCGCACCAGAAATCCCTGTACCATTTCATCAATTTTCAGATACCGCTTCAGTTTCTGTAAATATTCCTCATCACATTTTCGGATGATAAACGGCAATGCAAGATAAAATTCCCTTCCGGAATGCCTGTCCTTCCAAAGTGCCGTTATCTTCTCATGTTCCTGCAGGTACAGATCGCTTTCCAGATAAATCCGCCTGCACTCATGAACAAGCGCAGTCTCAAACTGTTCTACCGTATGGACGAGGATGTCCCGGCTGGTGTTCCTGACTGTCTCTTCCGCCAAAGCCTCCCAGCAGCCCGCTTCTTCACCACACTTTTTCGCTTCTGTCAGTATTTCTGTTCTACACCCCTTCAGTCCATTTTCCAGAATCACAGCATTTTCATAGGCCTCGATCCCAGCCCTCCTAAGGGCATTCAGTTCACGAACCGGCAGGAATCCTTCCCCTTCCATTGCGACATCCACATCTTTCACTTCTAACAGAGATGCCCCTGTTTTCACAAGCTGTCGTTTCACATCCTCCACAGTCAGCGGATTCTTCTGCGCCGCCTGTACCGTTTCCCCCTGCACCTGTATGCTTTCGTTCTCTCCCTGAATCTGCAAAAGTACCGGTTCCCCGACTTTCAGCAACGCTTTCATCGAAACCTTGCATTTAGGAGGTTCTGTGATATATCTCTTTCTGATCTCTGTAAGCAGAGCCTCATCACTTCCAAGGTAGCTCGGCTTATGGATCGTTATCATTTCTTTTCCGTTATGCTTCTCATAATATCCGGTCTGGATATCACTTCTTATATACAGCTTCCGCAGCTGCTCCATATCGCTTTCCTGTACCCGGTATTTTTCAGGGCTCTTTTCATACAGGTCAATATATTTGCGGTACAAAGCCGTCACTCCGGCGGCATATTCCGGCTTTTTCATCCGTCCTTCGATCTTAAACGAGTCAATTCCCGCTTCTATCAGAGCCGGAAGATAAGATAAGGTACACATATCCTTCAGGCTTAACGGATAACATTCCTTTTGGATACACTTCTCTCCTCGATAAACACTGTAAGGAAGCCTGCATGGCTGTGCGCATCTCCCGCGGTTGCCGCTTCTTCCTCCCAGAATACTGCTGAACAGACATTGGCCGGAGTAGCAGTAACACATAGCACCATGGATAAAGCACTCCACTTCCATGCCTGTTTCATTTTTCAGCTGTCTGATCTCATCAAGAGACAATTCTCTTGCAGGAACAACCCTGGTCACTCCAAGCTGTTTCAGAAAGCCTGCACCGGGACTGCCTGTCAGCGTCATCTGCGTACTCGCATGCAGTTCCAAATCCGGGAAAAGGCGGCCGATATACTGCATCACACCGATATCCTGTACAATGACACCGTCCAGTCCCGCCTCATACAACGGCTGTAAATATCCATATACTTCATCCAGTTCTTTTTCTTTGACCAGTGTATTTACAGTCAGATATATTTTCTTATCATAAAAATGTGCCGTTTTGAGCGCACGACATATCTCTTCTGTGGTGAAATTATCCGCATATGCACGCGCACCAAACCGCTCACCTCCAAGATAAAAAGCATCCGCTCCCGCATTCAGTGCACCCAGAAAAGCCTCATAATTTCCCGCAGGTGCCAGCAGTTCAGGTGTTTTTTTCATAGCAGCTCCCATTTTAAAATAGCTGTCTTATAAAAGACAGCTATCTTGTTTATTTTTTCAGTTCTTTCAATTCCGTTTCCAGTCTTATGATCTTCTTGGCATTTTCATTCGCTTCCCGCTGAAGATCCTGCACATTCTTTTCCGTATTTTCCAACTTGATCTGCGAGGCGATCAGTTCATGCTTCAGATCGTACATGTCCTTCTCTTTGCCCTGCAACTCTTCCTCTAACAGTTCTATCTGTTTTTTGGCTTTGAAATAATCATCTGCAATATTAAGCTGCAGCAATACATTCTGAGTATCTGCCGACTGTCTTTTGAAGCTGTCTACTTTTCCGTATTCCGCAACCTTATTATTGATATAAGATGCAACTTTCTGAAGATATTCTTCGCTTTCATATCCGCTCAAGGTGAACACCTTACCGCCGATAATGACCTCCGTATCTGTTTTGGTCGACATGACACTCTCCCTCTCCGTGTGTAACGATACTTTCCACAAAATATGCCGTCATTTACAACATACTGATACAATATCTATTATATCTGGGTCATAGGGGAATTTCAAGACCTAAATGGTGATACGCAAGATCTGTCACAACCCTTCCTCTCGGGGTTCTGTTGAGCAGTCCATTCTTGATCAGATATGGTTCATAAACATCTTCAATCGTACCTGCATCCTCACCGATCGCCGCCGCCAGCGTGTCAAGCCCTACCGGTCCGCCTTTAAACTTCTCGATCAGGGTACACAGTATATTTCTGTCAATATGATCCAGCCCCATCTTGTCTACATCCATAAGATCCAGTGCGGTGTTTGCGATTTCTTCCGTAATGACACCGTCATACTTTACCTGTGCAAAATCACGTACTCTTTTCAAAATCCGATTTGCAAGTCTTGGTGTCCCACGGCTTCTCCTGGCCAGCTCCATGGCACCCTTGTCTTCGATCTCAACACCGAGGATTCTGGCTGAATGTAAAATGATCAGCTTTAGCTCTTCCGCAGAATAAAACTCCAGACGATGTATCACACCAAAACGATCCCGCAGCGGTGCTGTCAGAAGTCCGGCCCTTGTCGTCGCACCCACCAGTGTAAAATGCGGCAGTTCCAGACGGATAGAACGGGCCGATGCGCCTTTTCCGATCATGATGTCGATCGCATAATCTTCCATCGCCGGATAAAGTACCTCTTCCACCTGTCTGTTTAACCTGTGGATCTCATCTACAAACAGGAGATCACCCTCCTGTAAATTGTTCAGGATTGCCGCCATCTCTCCCGGTTTCTCAATGGCAGGTCCACTTGTCACCTTCATGTGGACTCCCATCTCGTTGGCGATAATCCCTGCCAGAGTCGTCTTGCCAAGTCCGGGAGGCCCATAAAACAACACATGGTCAAGCGCATCATTCCTCTGTTTTGCCGCCTCAATATAAACCTTGAGGTTATCCTTCACCTTTGCCTGTCCTATATAGTCATCCAGTGTCTGGGGCCTGAGAGATCCTTCTATTTTCTTATCTTCTTCCAAAAGATTCGTTTCAATCGTCCGACTTCCCATCCGTTTTCTCCGTCACCTTTTAAAACATATTTTTAAGGGCCTCTTTCAGAATTCCCTCTACCGTACTGTCCTCCTGCAAACTGCATTTTGAAACCGCCGCCGTCGCCTCAGAAGCAGAATAACCCAGCGCGACAAGTGCCTCGACCGCCTCCTTTTTGACAGCCTGCTCCACATTATTATCAGAAAGCTGTACCGGATTTATCCCTTCTTTTGCTCCACGGAGCGTATCTTCCAAAGAGATCTTATCCTTCAGATCCAGAATCACTCTCTCCGCTGTCTTTTTGCCAATTCCGGGAGCCATTGCGATCGTCTTGGCATCTCCGGAAATAACAGCAAACCGGAGCGTGTCAGCATCCATAACTGACAAGACGGCCAGACCACCCTTAGGCCCTATTCCGTTTACCGATATCAATAGTTTGAATATTTCCAGATCATCCCTTGTCAGGAATCCATAAAGCTGAAAGGCATCCTCTCTCACCATGGTATAGGTATACAGCTTCACCTCGCTGCCGATCGGCGGCAGCATGGAAATCGTGCTCTCCGACACTTTTACATTATATCCCACACCGGAAACCTCAATAACTACATTGTCAGGCATCGTCTCTTCCAATTTTCCTTTTAAATAAGCATACATGGCTTTTGCCCTATCCTTTTTCAGATAAAATTATACCTTCTGCAATAGGGTACCAGGATCAGCGCTACCATGCCCAGAACTGCGCCTGTCACGGTTCCCATTGCAAGCAGTACCGGCAGATAATACCAGACAACTCCTGTCTGTAATACAAGCACTGCCACCAAAAGCTGCCCTACATTGTGAAAGGCTCCCCCCAACACACTGATGCCCAAAACAGAAAAGCATCCCATCTTGCGTCCAAGCATCATCACCACAAAACTGCAAAGGGCCCCTGCCACAGAATACAGAATGGAAAACAGATTTCCAAACAGAAAACCCGACAACAGAATGCGAAGCAGATTGACCGTCATAGCTGTCACTGCGGGTCGTTCCCAAAAAGTCTCTTGTACCTGTGTCTTTACGGCTCCGCACAGGATCATCACAACGATCAGATTCGGCAGACCTGCTTTCATTCCCGGTATGCCTAAAGAAAGCGGAATCAGACTCTCCACGTAAGACAGGATCATCGCCACTGCAAGAAGCAGTCCAAGATTCACAATTTTCTTCAATCAGTTCACCATCCCATCCAAGACTTCCGCATCCGTTTTTTCACCCCTGACCTCTGCGGTAAGTCTGTGTGGAAGACAGATAATGCTCTCCCCCTGTCTCACAATTTCCCTGTGATGTACGCAGATCTGATCCCGGCAGTCAGCCTGTACCATCTGCACACCATCTGCTGTGACACACAGCAGATTATAGGCTCCCGTCTCCGGTGTCGGCGGTGCAAGATCTTCAGTTGACTTCACAGTCGCTTTTCCCTCTGCGTCAAACGTTACGAGCAGGTACCTTTTCTCCTGCTGCATTTCTGTTTTTTTGAATGGCATCTCATAAATCTGCCTGCCGTCTACCGACAACACAAGACACGTTCCTCTGCTACTGCTTAAGAAAAAAGTAATTCCCAGAAGCCCTGACAGAACCATCAGAAACAGGATCAATATCCAGTCTGCCTTACGTACCCGCTTCCATATGCCTTGTTTTTCCTGCTCGGTTTCCCAGCTTTGATCTATCAACATCGTTCTTAATACTGTCCGTTAAAAATCTGTGCAATCGGAGAATCGTCCGATAAGATAATCGTCTTGTTATCCCCTGTCATACTTTTTTCCACAGCGTCCATCGCACGGACAAAGGAATAAAAATCCGTCTTTTCCGGATCAGAATACGCTGCCGAAAGAATCCTCATATATTCCGCCTCGCCTTCAGCAACGGTTGCCTCCGCCTTAGCCTGCGCATCGGATAACATGATCGACACCTCCTTATCCGTGGTGTTCTCAATCATCTTCGCCTCGGATTTTCCTTCCGCTATATACTGTGCCGCTATGTTTTCACGCTCCGAGATCATTCGGTTATATACTGCCTGCTTATTGTCATCCGGCAGATCCAGCTTCTTTACCTCCACCGCTACGATCTCTATCCCATACTTCTCTTCGCCATGGTTCACCTGTGCCATAATCTCTTCTGTAAGGGAAGTGATGTTGATCACCTCCGTCTCTTCCTCCTCAATGCGCAGATCATTTCCTGTCACATCATTTTCAGACACATCCACTGTGACCGTCATCTTGCCGTCACGACTCCTGATAACCTCATCCTGCTTCATATTGGAAATCGTGTTCTTGGTTGCATTATAAACAATTGCGTCAATTCGCCCTTCCGCATTGTTTACCGAACAGCTCAATGTCTGTGCAAATTTCAGTGGGTCGGTAACATGCCATAAAACATAGCTGTCAACGATCATTGTCTTCTTATCGGAGGTAATGACATCGGATGCTGCAAGATCATACAGCATAAGCTCTTTAGGAATAACATCCACCGATTCTATAAACGGAATCTTAAAAGAAAGTCCCGGCTGTGTGATAACACGCTGTACACGTCCAAACTGGCGAACCAGTTTAAACTGGTTCTGTCTGGTGACGATCATACTGTTTCCCAACAGGATCACTAACAGCAACGCGATCAGGCCCGCTATAAGACGTCCCTTTTGCACACCGGCCTTTTTCCCTTTCTTCTTTGTCCCATCCGACGAAAAACGCTCAAACGTCTCTGTATTCTGTGTTGTCGTTTCTGCCATACCTCTTTACTCCTCCTGTGCGGTATCTTCTGTCTGTGACTGGATACCGGACGTCTTATCCGTATTCGTCTGGCTGCCGTCCGTGAAGCTGTCCAACGGAAGAATGGTATTTGTCGTTCCATCCTTACTCTGGATCACAACCTTAAGTTCCGGCAGGACATCCTCCATTGCCTCATAAAACATACGTTTCTTGGTAACCTCAGGGTACTTGACATATTCCTCATACATCGAGTTAAATCTAGCCACCTGTCCGTTTGCCTCGTTAATTCTCTCCTGCTTGGTTGCCTCTGCGTCCTGCAGAATCTTATCGGATTCCGCTTCCGCATTCGGAATCTGTTCATTCCGGTACTTGTTTGCATTGTTCAGCGCTGTCTCTTTTCCCTGCTTGGCTGTCTCAACTGCCTTAAATGCATTCTCAACCTCCAGGTTCGGAGGTGTCGCATCCTGAATGGTAATGTTTACTAACTGGATTCCGATATCATAAGCCTCCAGCTTATCCAGGATCATCTGTTTGATATTGGACTGTATCTCATTCTTGCCGGTGGTAAGAACGCTGTCCACTGTGTAAGAGCCAATGGTTGTTCTGATACAGTTCTGTGCGATATTATTCAGAATATCCGCAGGGTCCTGTGACGCATAAAGTGCTTTGACCGGGTCAGTCACCCTGTATTCTGCATAGAAGTCAACAAAAATAAAGTTATAATCCGAAGTGATCATCAAAGAATCCGGCGTTGATTCATCTCCGTCATCATAGCCAATGGAAAATCCCTGGATCGTTGTGTTCACCTTTGTCACAGTCTGTATAAACGGAATCTTAAAATGTAATCCGGGTGTAGATACCGCTTTCGGAGAACCAAACGTGCAGACAACTGCCTGTTCTTCCTCCTGGATCGTATAATAAGAAGCATTTACCAGAATCAGTGCAAGCAGTACGATCACTACAATTTTAATGTATAATCCTGCTTTTCCTGCTCCCTTTTTGGGAATATCCACTTTGTCCTTTGCCTTTTTAAACATTCTGTTCCTCTTTCTATTCTATGGTTGCAGTTATCTTATTTTTTCAGGGAATCCAACCTTCTTCTGCACCTTACGCAATGTCTTTCCGGCATAATAATTTGCCTTTTCCGCATTCTCCTTGATAATCTTATCAATATAATCCTTGTTCTTGGAAAGATCTGCAAAGCGATCCTGTAATGGTTTCAGAACACCCACTACAGCTTCTCCCACTGCCATCTTGAAATCACCGTAGCCTTTTCCGTCAAATTCCTTTTCTACCTCTTCAGGTGTTTTGCCATTGCACGCACAATAAATATCAATCAGGTTACGGATTCCCGGCTGGCTCTCCTGATAACGTACACAAGCCTCCGAATCGGTAACTGCACGTTTAAATTTGCGAATGATCGTATCCGGATCATCCATCAGATAAATACTGGCGTTCGGATTTTCATCAGACTTGGACATCTTGCGGGAAGGATCCTGTAAGCTCATGATCTTCGCACCGGCCTTGCCAACATAGGGTTCCGGAATCGTAAATACATCTCCATAAATGGCATTAAAACGCTGTGCAATATCTCTTGTGATCTCCAGATGCTGAAGCTGATCCTTTCCAACCGGAACAACATCTGCCTGATATAACAGGATATCTGCCGCCATCAGAACCGGGTAGGTGAACAGGCCCGCGTTGATGTTGTCCGCATGTTTAGCTGACTTATCCTTAAACTGTGTCATTCTGTTCAGTTCGCCCATGTAGGTAAAACAGTTCAGGATCCATGCAAGCTCTGCATGCCCCGACACATGCGACTGATAATAGAGACAGTTTTTCTCCGGATCAAGTCCGGCTGCTATATATAAGGTCAGAAGATTTCTGGCTCTTTTACGCAGTTCTGCAGGATCCTGACGAACTGTGATCGAATGAAGATCGACAACTGAATAAAAGCACTGGTATTCATCACACAAGGTAACCCAGTTTTTGAGGGCTCCGAGGTAATTTCCCAAAGTCAGATTTCCTGTCGCCTGCATTCCGCTAAATAATACTTTTTTTCCGTCTATCATAATATTTTCCTTCCGCCTTTCTCTTACTTTTCGTATAAAGTAAATAACTATCAGAATCCCATTCGCAAAATCGCCTTTACAAGGCTCTGAATAATTACCAAAGTAAAGTTTATCATTCCTATAGAAAAAGCGCAAGGTACACTTCTTCCTCGCGCCTTTTGGTACTAATTTTTCATTTCATTCCTGCTAGCCATTCTGACAACTGTCCGATGACTTCTCCTCACATCCGCAGGTCTTTCCGGAACCGGAATACGGCATGGAATCAAATCTCGGCTCAAAACGCGGCTCCTTACAAGGGCATTTATCATCCCTGTCTGAATTGCTGCCACATCCACCCTGTCCGGATCTTCCGTTACCTCTTTCTCTTCCGTTACCGCAGTTGCAGCCGTAGCCTCCCAGACACAACAGACAGCATAACACTAAAATACAATCGTTCATACTATGACTCTCTCCTTCTTACATTATAACCTGATAGCTCAATGGTCTTTCTTAAAATAATGTATGAAGTTCACGCAAGAATGTCACTTTATTTTCTTTTCTTTTTTAAAACTTTGGTCCGGATATACCGATAGGTCTTTTCCTCGCCCTCTTCTGCCAGCATATGCAACAGCTTTTCAAGCAGCTTCTTCGTTCTCGGATGAAGCGGGGGTGGATTGGTTCCCGACTCATAATAAGCCAGAGGATCCTGCTCTGAATAAGCACTCCCGTGATATGTCTTACAGGCCGCGATCCTATCCATAAACATCTCTACAATATATCTTTTGGGCATCGGAGCCGGTGCAATGCCGCCTTTGATCTCCTTCGTGCTGTAATCAATCCAATATTCATAGTGGTGCTTGTTACGCCCCTTATGGTGCAGCCATGCAGATGAATATCCGATAGCCTCTCTCTCCGCATTGTTAGGGCTTCTGTCTCCCTGATAATACTTCACACCCACCAGAAATTCCTCCGGACTGTACTTGGAAAGATCGTGCAGAATTCCCTGTCTGTAGAGCCCCACTTTGAAGCAGCCCTGCATCACCAGTATTTTATGCTTTGTAATGGTCTTAAAATGTTCCCATGCCTTGATCATATTCCTGCGCCTTTCTTTTCCTGCTTCTCTTTAATACATGCCAGATACAGAGAAACCGTTCTGGGTTCCACAACAATTTCCTGCCAGCCTTTTTTGTCCTCTATGCCTGTCTGTATATTCTTTCCTGCCTCTTTTTCCTCTTCCAGAAACGGCACCCAGCAGCTTCCCTTTGGAAGCTGTGGCAGACCAAGCGTATGGCTCTCCCAGTGCATATTCACACCCATATAGAGTATGAAATCACCCTCACTGAACATGATCCCGACGCATCTGCTCAGACTGCCGGTATCCGGTTTCCACGCCTCGTGTCCATGAAAAGAAATATCCGGATATCCTGCCGCATTCTTTTGCAGCGGCCTTTTGGAATTTCGCAGAACGCCCTGCTTTTTGCGAAGTTCGATCAGCTTCTCTGTGTACGCAAGCAGCTTTTCACCGCTCTCTGTCCACTTCCAGTTCACCCACGTAATACCATTATCCTGACAGTATGGATTGTTATTCCCCTCCTGGGAAAATCCAAATTCATCCCCACTGTATAACAATGGCGTTCCCTGTGAAAACAGCAAGAAAGTCATGGCATTTTTTAACTGCCGAAGCCGCAGGGAAAGGATTGCCTTCTTCCGACTCTTTCCCTCTACGCCACAATTCCAGCTATAGTTATAATCTGTTCCGTCCAGATTTTCTTCCCCGTTCTCCTCATTATGCTTCCGGTCATAGGAAACCAAATCCATCAGGCGCATACCATCCCATCTGGCAATGCAGTTGATGATTCCATTTTCCACGGAGCAATCCCTGATATGATACAGGAAATGCCCCATCATGTTGTCATCTCCCTTGAGGAATTTACGCATCTCATACAGAAAGCCATCATTGAAAAAGCCAACCATCCGGTACAGGCTTTTCCTTGCGCCATCCGGAATAAAGCGACTCTCCGTCAGCAGCTTGGTATCCGCAAGCACCGGCTCCTCCACCAGCATCGATAAGGGCATATCCACCCCCATGACATGAAATCCGTCCACGTGATATTCAAGCACCCAGTATTTCAAAATCTGTAAAATAGCAACATGCCTGATCTCCGGCGGGAAATAAAACTGCATTAACACTTCCAGCCCGGCCGCATGAAGCTGTTTTACCATGTCCTTAAATTCCGTCACGGCATCTTTTCCATACGCATAGGCACTCTTTGGAACCTGATATAAGCCCTTCTGATAGCCCCAGTAATTTACCCTGGGTTCCTCCTCAGTCTTTGCTTTGGCAGACGGCAAAAGCTCATTAAACTCATATGCCGGCATCAATAATAATGAGGTGATTCCCAGCTTCTTCAGGTAGTCTGTCTTTTCGGTAATTCCCGCAAAAGTTCCCTTTTTCTTAACACCGGAAGTTCTGTGCCTGGTAAAGCCCCTCACATGCAGCGCATAAAAAATACACTCTTCATAAGGAGTGTGCGGTTTTGTGTCTCCCTGCCAGTCATAATCTTCCCCCAGAAGCTTGCACCGCAAAAGCCTCTTATCCTTTTTCCCATACTGTGTATCCTTTTCGACGCAGCAGGCCCACGGATCCTGATAAAGCCGGTCTCCCTGATAAAATAGATAAGAAACCGATCTGTCGTGGTATCCCTTCAAAATCATGGAAGCCGATCTTCCTGTCCTGCACTCCTCCGGGAATGGTATTTTAAGTCCTTCTGGATTTTTTCTATCATATAGTACGATTCCACGCTCTTTCTGCACGGTACCCGACATCTCTTCATCCCAGGCTGCGGTCACATGCAGTCCTTCGTTCTCCATATATACGCCCATCTTCACCGGCATAGCTGCCACTATCTCTAATTTATCCCGCATGTAGCTCCTTTCGCAGCTTGATACTTTCTATCTATATATTGCTGATGTTTTGCTTATTATACCATGTATTGACTTGTCACTCACATGCCCGTACTTCGCACTCCCATCTGCCTACGGCAGACGCATGTTCGTTAATGAGTGCAGAAAACCAAATGTCTGCTTCGCAGCCGCTTGGTTTTCTTTTGCACTCATTATATCATAAATCCTTTTGTATTTTCATTGAATATTTTCAGATTATTCGGTAAAATGTATTTATATCTGAAAACAACTTCAAAAAACGTGATAAAGGAGGCAGTTATGGGAAAGGCAGATAACGAGGAAAACGGCTACGACACAGAAGAAATGACCGTTGAACTGGAACTGGACGACGGAACAACCGTCAACTGTGCCATTGTGACAATTTTGACCGTCAACAAGCAGGACTACATTGTTCTTCTTCCTCTGGATGAAAATGATGAGAACACAGATGGGGAGGTTTGGTTTTATCGTTACCGCGAAAATCCCAATGACCCCAACGAAGAACCGGAGCTTGGCTATATCGACGATGACGATGAATACGAAGCTGTCGCAGACGCATTTGACGAGTATCTTGACTCAGAAGAATTTGATGAACTGGTAGAGGAGGACGAGTAATTCGTCCTCCTTTTCTTCACATCTCCTGTAGTTTTTCCAGAAACCGCGACGGCTGCTCCCGTCCGTTTTCGCTTTTCACCGCCGTAACCAGAAGCCGATACCTGGCGCGTGTCATAGCCACATAGAACATCCGGCGTTCCTCCTCCAGCTCCCTTTCTTCCTTTGATTTTTTTGACGGAATATTTCCTTCCTCGCAGGAGGGAATACAGACGCAGTCAAATTCCAGCCCTTTTGAAGCATGGATCGTCATGATCTGAACCCCTCTTTTTTCTTTTTGTTCTCCTTTGTGCTGATAAAATTCTTTTTTCTGTTCCCGTACGTCTTCCTCTTCTCTGGCACAATAGGCAAGAACCTCCCGAATACTCTCAAAAGAACGCGCAAACTCCTGGAACTCTTCTGCGATCCGCAGATATTCCATCACCGTCTCTCCACTGTATTTCTCTTTCAGATAGCGGTCATAGCCCACCACGTTCCGTATATAGCGCACTGCGAGGTATGGTTTCATCTTTCTCAGCATATCCAGGCAAGCAAACAGATTTCCAATTTCTTTTTGCATTTCACTGGTGCCCTTATAATATGCAAGCCATTCTTCTCTTCTTACCGCTTCGCTGCGTAAACTTTCTCTCCGGATATAGCGCACCGGTCTGTTCATGATCCGCAGAAAGTTCTTTCTCTCCCGATTTCCATCTCCAAGAAGCAGATACGTAAGGATATCCTGTAGCACAAAATGGTCAAAACGGCTTTTGGGCGGTTCTCTCATGGTATAAGGTATCCTGTTTTCATCAAGAAACCTGCTCTGCAATGTACACTCCAGATTTGTCCTGCACAGGATTGCTGTTCTTTCCAGTTTCTGTTCCTGTTGCTGCCTTTGGAATTCCTCTTTCCAAAATGTCTGTTCGTCCTCCCTTGTCTTAAATATCCGGCAGACAAAGCCATCACCTGTCTTATGATTGGCCGTTACCTGTTTGGCAAATCTTTCCTTATTCTCTGAAATCATAGTCTGCGCCGCCTGTACAACACTCTCATGGCAGCGATAATTCACGTTGAGCAGAATCTTCTCACACGATGGATAATCCCTTTGAAACTGCTGCATGCTCAAGGGACTCGCGCCCCGAAATCTGTAGATTGACTGGTCGTCATCTCCCACAACGAACAGGTTATTCTGGGGTGATGAGAGTAAGCGGATCAATCGGTACTGTAACGGTCCGATATCCTGAAATTCATCGACCAGAATGTACTGAAACTGCTCCTGCCACAACCTACGTGTTTTTTCCTCTTTTGTCAACAGTTCCTCACACAGAATTCCCATATCATCGAAATCCATTTTGTGAAATTCACGAAGATACTTCTGGTATTCCATGCACAAAAACTCAAAGTCTTCCCGTTTAATTTCTGCCGGCAACGCAGACAGATTGTTCCCTTCCTTTTCCTTTTCAGTTTCCTCAGTAAACCGGCCCTGCCTGTTTTTATATCTGCTGATTTCCTTTAACAGATTCTCATGGTCTTCTTCCCGCACACTCACAAATTGCCTGTGCACAGACAATATTTTCCGCAGGAGTTTTCGTTTCTCTGTTTCTGTAAGAATGGTATAATCACGATACTGTGATGATTGTCTCAAGATATAATAGAATATTGCATGAAAGGTTCCGAACCATACCGCAGGTTTTGAACTCTCCATAAGTTTAAAGAAGCGTTCCTGCATTTCCAGTGCCGCAGCTCTGGTAAAGGTAATGACCAGGATATGTTCCGGTTCCACTTTGTGATGTGTAAGCAGATGGCGAATCCGTTCTACGGTAACAAAAGTCTTTCCACTTCCGGGACCGGCCAAAACAAGTGCCGGTCCCTCCGTAAAACGAATTGCTTTCATCTGTGCGCTGTTGCCTTTATGATCTGGCATTTTGCAGCTTTTCTATTCCCTTGCGGATTCTGGCAAGCGATTCTTCCTTGCCAAGTATTTCCATCAGTTCTGTGGCTCCTCCGGGAGTCATCTGCTTGCCGGATACAGCTGTACGAATCGGCCACATCACATATCCGTTCTTACAACCCTTTTTCTCCACATAGGCTGACAGCATCTGGTACAACGCATCGTTGCTGTAATCCTGCTGTTCCTCCAGAAGCGGAAGAATCTCCGTCAAAACCTCCAACGATGTCTCTTCGTTGGTTTTCATCTTCTTATGCGTATACATCGCTACATCATATTCCGGAAGTTCTTCAAAGAAATCAATATGATCTTTGATATCCGGGAAAATTTCAATTCTTGTCTTCACCATTTCGGCAATTTTCTTCTTGTCCAGATCCTTTTTGATCACTTCGTCGATGTAAGGCTTTGCCATCTCATAAAATCTGTCAAAATCCATTGCCTTCATATACTCGCCATTCATCCATTTTAATTTCGTATAATCAAAAACGGCAGGCGACTTGGACAAATGATGATAGTCAAATATCTTTACAAGATCTTCCAGCGAAAAAATCTCGTTGTTGTCTTCCGGACTCCATCCGAGAAGTGCCACAAAATTTACTATTGCCTCAGACAAAAATCCCTGTTCGATCAGATCCTCGTAAGAGGAATGCCCACATCTCTTGGAAAGCTTCTGATGATTTTCATCCGTGATCAGAGGACAATGCACATACTCCGGTATCTTCCAGCCAAACGCATCATACAGACGGTTATATTTCGGTGAGGAGGACAGATATTCATTTCCCCTTACAACATGTGTTATGCCCATCAGATGATCGTCTACTACGTTTGCAAAGTTATAGGTCGGATATCCGTCTGATTTGATCAGGATCATATCATCCAGCTCTGCATTGTCTACCGTGATATCTCCATAGATATCATCATGAAAAGTCGTTGTTCCCTCTGTCGGATTATTCTGACGGATTACAAACGGTTTACCGGCTGCAAGATTCGCTTCAATTTCTTCCTTTGACAAATGTAGACAATGCTTGTCATAAATATTGATTTCCTTGCCAGCCACAGTCTGTGTAAGGGTTGCAAGTCTTTCCTTGTCACAGAAACAATAATAGGCTTCACCCTTATCAATCAATTCCTTCGCATACTTCATATAAAGACCGGATTTCTGTCTTTCACTCTGCACATAGGGACCAACGCCGCCATCCTTGTCCGGCCCCTCATCATGCAAAAGTCCCGTCTTTTCCAAAGTACGGTAAATGATATCTACCGCGCCCTCCACATAACGTTCCTGGTCTGTATCCTCAATTCGTAATATAAAATCTCCACCTTCATGCTTTGCAATCAGGTATGCATACAATGCCGTTCTTAAGTTTCCGACATGCATACGTCCTGTCGGACTCGGTGCATATCTTGTTCTGATCTTTTCCATTTCTTCCTCCGTCTTCCTGCCTTTTAAATCTATTCTTGCTGCGGCTCATTTGCAGGCAGTTTCTTATCGGCCGCATCTTTAAATGCCCCTACCGCCTTAGCAGCTACCGGCACGGCAATATTGGTTCCGGCTCCGGCTATACATCCTCCCGGACATGCCATACCCTCTATCAGACAACCGTTTTTCTTTCCTGCCTTGGCAAGCATCAGCATCTTCTTACATTCCGCAAGACTCTCCGCATGTTCTATATTGACTTCCACATCCGGATAGTACTCTCTCACACATTCCTCAATGGCATTGGCAACTCCACCGGCCACACCGTATCCTCGTCCGGCACCGGTAGCCCCCTTCATCTCATCCATCGCCTTGATCTCTTTTAAGAGGATTCCCTTCGCTTCAAAGACGCCAACCAGTTCCTCAAAGGTAATTACAAAATCCACATCAGAGCGCACGGTTCTTCTGGATGCCTCCAGTTTCTTAGAGGCACAGGGCCCGATAAATACCACCTTTGCATCCGGATGATCCTTCTTGATGATACGCGCTGTCGCTACCATAGGAGTAAGCGCATTGGATATCTTATCGATCGTCTCCGGGAAAAATTTCTTCGCCAGCATAGACCAGGACGGACAACATGAGGTCAGGCTGAACGGCAGTTTTCCGGTTGCCACTTCCTTCGCATAATGCTCCGCCTCTGCCAGAGCACCAAGGTCTGCTCCGACAGCTGTCTCATAGACATCGTAAAAGCCCAGTTCCTTTAAAGCTGTCTTGAACATATCCGGTGTAACCTCTGGCCCGAACTGTCCAACGAATGCAGGTGCCACCTGTGCAATGATTTTTTCTCCTGACTGAATCGCACGGATCAGCTGGAAAATCTGGGACTTATCCGCAATGGCACCAAAAGGACAGCTTACCATACACTGTCCGCAGGATACACACAATTCACTGTCGATAACTGCTCTTCCTTTATTGTCATTTTTAATAGCATTGACACCGCAGGCTCCGGCACACGGTCTCACCTGATGAGAAATGGCATCGTAAGGACATACAGCCTTACACTTACCACACTTTACACATTTTTCCGGATCAATGACAGATTTTCCATTCTTCATGGAGATTGCTCCACGCGGGCACACCTCCCGGCACGGATGTGCAACACACCCCATACACATATCTGTCACACGATAACTGTTCTCAGGACATGCGTTGCACGCCGATGGAATTACCTGCATCAGCGGCGGTTCATAATACTTCTCACAGATATTGCTTTCCTCAAGTCCCTGTGTCAGATGGATCGGCTGATTTTCCGGGCGCAGGGACAATCCCATTGCAAGACGGATACGCTCTCTTACAATAGCCCTTTCCCGGTAAATACTCTCATATTCCGATTCATCATAATCTATGATCTTATACGGAAGTGCCTCCACCTCATCTTTCAAGTTTTCTGAATGATAAGCCAAGTTGGCTACTTCCTTAAAAATACGTCTTCTGTTCTTCCGAACCTGCGTATCAATTCCTCTCATAAACGCCAGTACCTCTCCTGTTTCAACCCCAAATTTGCTCCGGCAAATAACCTTTTTCCATACGGGCAATTCTTATCACATAAAAAACCCCGCAAGTCACCATGTACTATTTTTACACAAACTTGCGGGGAAATCAAGACAGTTCCTTTATTTCTTTCTGCGTTTAAGCCATACGACCAGGCCGGTGATAAGACAGCCAAGCGGCAGGACGATAACAGCCAGAATTCCGGCCATCAGGCATATCTGTGCATTAAAGCTCAAGAATCCAATATCATAGCTTTTGGCCGGTATGGATACAGATTGCTCATACTCTGCCAGATCGCTGATGATACTTCCAAACAACTTCATATTATTTCCCGGGAAAATGGCATCTGCATCCCCCGTAAACAGACTCTCCGTTGCAACAATAACCGCTTTCGTCTCTTTTCCATCGTCAGCCGGTCTTTCGGCTTTCAGGGAAATCACAAACGGTCCCTGTTCATCGTCAGCAGCTTTCTTATAATCGCTGACATCGGAAATATCCTTTTTGCTGAATGCGCTTTCGCTGGTCTTTAAAAGCGGCGTGTAATGGATGTCTTCTGACTCCTCATCATAGACAAGCCCTTTTGCAAAAGGCGCAAACACATGCTGTCCGTTGATCTTCTCTGTAACCGTATCATACTGGACAGACGGAATCAGATAATACGGACTCTGTGTGTAGTAATAGTTTCGATCCTGTTCCACGATCATTCCGTCTACCATGGAAACCCCATAATAATCCAATATCTTTTCAAAGTTCGGCAGACTTTCCTCTGTCCAGGTAGGTACTAGCAGCGCGTTCTTACCCTTCTGTAAAAAGTCCGTCACCTTCTTCACATCATCCTCTGAGAAATCTGTCGTCGGTGCATTGATGATGATTCCCTCCGCATCCTCCGGAATACTGTCTACCGTATAAAGCTCCAGCATCTCATATCTGACATTCTCTTTGGTTATTGCATTCAGAAAAGACTCTTCAAAATCCAGTTCGTTATGACCGGTGATCACATAGAAAAGCGGTATCTCGTCTGTAAGGACATAGGAGATTGCCGATGCAATCTGTCCCTCCCCGTCATATCCTGTGATCTTCGACTGATAGGTACTGTAATCAAGCTCCGTCACATAAATATCATTGTAATCTACAACCGTACTATTTGTATCAGACACAACGATCAGGCTGTTGTCAGACGGTTGCTCCTGCGTATAATTATAATAAAATTTTGGATTCGAGACCGGACTGATATACGAAACCGAAATATACTTTGACAGGGAATCCACCTGTTGCAGCGTTTTATCCAGATCCGTATCCTTAGACCCTTCATCTGCCAGCACATAGATCGCTACGTCTCTGTCTACTCCGGCAAGCATCTTCTTCGTATCCTCAGTCAGAGTATATACCTTGTTGGCTGTCACATCAAACGAAGTGTACTTTTCCGGCAGCATTGAAAGGCCAATGTTGGCAGCCACTAACAGAACGCCCAGCAAAACAATCCCGCTGACACTGTATGCACCAAGCCGCACACCTTTTCCCGAGACACTGTATCTACGCTTCTGAATAGACTGCACTGTCACAAAGAGCATAAATACAATAAAGGTAAGATAATAAACAACAGACTGTAATTCCAGATATCCGGAACACAGCTCGTCAAACCGTCCCACCAGATCAAACACCTGCAGAACCTTGACCAGATACTCTGAAAATACCGATGTGCTTCCCATAGAAAGGATGTTGCACAGTCCACTCATGATATAGCCTACAAACAAAACTACAAGTGACAATACCGCTGAGATCACAACGCTTTCTGTCGTTGAGGATATAAAAAGACCAATCGCCATCGCCAGACATCCATACAGGAAAAAGCCCAGCAGGGAAGTATAGGAGATTCCGACCTGGAACTCTCCTGCCTGCATCAGGGCAACCGGCGTAAGACCGATCAGAACCGTAGGAACAGCCAGTATCGTAATCAGTGCAAAATACTTGCCAAGGACAACCTGTACAACCGAAACCGGTGCTGTCAGAATCAGCTGATCTGTCCGGTTCTTTCGTTCTTCCGCAAGGCTTCGCATCGTCAATATAGGTATCGTTACAATAAACAGAAAAACAGCACTTTGCAGCACATAAGATATCGTAGGATAACCGGACAAAAGGTTATACACCGTAAAATAGATTCCCAACAGGAAAAAGGTCACTGCAAGGAATAACCATCCGATAAAGGTCCGGAAATAGGATCGTAACTCCCTTTTATAAATCGCTGCCATCGTCTGTCGCCTCCTCGCCTTTTTCTATTTCTTCTGATTTCTCCGATTCTTCTATTTCTTCTATCTCTTCTGATTCTTCCTGTACCTCTTCCTGTGCATCATCCTGCTCTGTCAGTTCCATGAAGATATCTTCAAGGGATGTCTCTTTTCTGTTCATAGACAAAATAGGCAAGCCGGCCTCCGCCAGCTTAACGGAAAGCTCTTTACGGATATCGGAATTATCCTTCTCCGTGATCAGCACCTGCATATTCTCTGCACTATCCGTATCAGAACAGGTATACTCCTCGATGGAGTCCATATTCTTCAGAACTTCTTCAATCTGTTCTCTCTGACCGCAGATTGTCAATTCAAGCTCTGCCCTCTTCTGCATCCGCTCCTGCAATTCCTCCGGAGAACCTGACGCTACAAGCTTTCCGTGTGATATGATCATGATATGATCGCACACTGCACTGATTTCCGACAGAATATGGGAACTCAAAATAATCGTATGTTCTCCGGCAAGTTCTTTGATCAAATCACGCATCTCCCGGATCTGTTTCGGGTCCATGCCCACCATCGGCTCATCCAGAATCAGGACCTCCGGGTTTCCGATCAGTGCCTGTGCAAGTCCAACCCTTTGCTTATAGCCTTTCGACAGATTACGGATCAGCCGGTCAGCAACCTCATCCAGCTGTATCTTCGCAATCACCTCATCCACATGCTCATAACGCTCCTTTTTGGACACCTTCTTGAGCTCTGCCACAAACATCAGATATTCCCAGACTGTCATATCGACATAAAGCGGTGGTATCTCCGGCAGATAACCGATACAGCTCTTTGCCTTGACCGGCTGCTTGAGAATGTCAAAGCCATTGATGGTAATACTGCCGCTGCTTGCAGCGATATAGCCGGTCATCATGTTCATCGTCGTAGATTTACCGGCACCGTTTGGCCCCAAAAAGCCATAGATCTGTCCCTTCTCCACTGTAAATGAAAGATTCTCTACGGCTACGCGTTTTCCATATTTTTTCACCAGATTTTCCACTTGTATCAATGAAGAATCCTCCCTTCCTGTTTCTGTACAACGCACTCTAATAAATCTACTCGTAAATTGTGTCAGTATTCGTACCAAATTGTGAAAAATTTGTGTCCTGTCCTCAGTCATCCAACATCAGATTATATGGCCACTTTGGTTTCCTATGAAGCATTCTGCGCAAAGTAGGGGTATCCAGCAGATTAACCGTCTCAAATTTTCCTTTGTAGAAAACCGCATAGTTATTAAAGACGCATGGCATTTCCTTCGCCATCTGTAAGGAATCCACCTCGATAAAGTGAACCGGCACTTCATCCATCGTACACTGTTTTGTCACCTGCCGTATGCTCTGATAGGTATAAGGACACTGCACGTCATAATAGATAGTAAGTTCCTTGCTTTCTATCCGCAGCTTCTTTGCGTTCTCTGCAAACGCCGGGTTTGTTCCATCAAAGGAAAGTGCCAACAGTTCATAACCGTTCAGCGTTTCATCCACCACTTCAAAACCGTATTTCTTTGCAAAGGACTGGTCAGAAAGCCACCCCTTCTGTTTTTGAGCCCCCAGCATGCATACCCCGGATTTTCCCTGTCTTTTTGCATCCTCAAGACAGTATTCCATCAGGGCTTTTCCATACCCCTTTCCTTTATCTGCAACCCACAGGCAGTACAGATAGATATAGTTTTCCCCGACAACCGGTACCCATGCTGTTTCTAACGGAGCATATTCGATAAATACTGTCTCATTTGTATTTAGCTTCCGGAAGGTATGCCCCTCCGCAAGCCTGTCTGCAAGCCATTTCCGCTTCGCTTCTACACCCGGATGAACTTTCTTTGTCCTGATCAGGCAGCTCAAGTGCTCCGTTGCCAGATTTTCCGGTGTCAAATTAATAAAATCCGTATCCAATCAAAATCCTCTTTTCTCCAAATGGCTTTGTTTTTTATCTTATAAAGTTTGTCTTGCTCCCTGTCTCTGTAGCCGGAAGGGTTACTCCCGCTTTTTGTCCTGCTTCCAGACATTTAAGCATCCATGCCATATTTCTGGCAAGGTTCCGCATGGTCTGCAGTCCCTCCGCATCCATCTGCACTTCTCCCGGTGCAGCCCCATGTACATTGTTCCAATAGGTTGATCCAACCACCGGCATCTGTGAAATGCCAAAATACTTGTTCAGCACATCGAAAGAAGCGGTTGTTCCACCTCTTCTGGCTACCGCAACAGACGCACCCGGCTTAAAGGCAAATGCCGATTTTCCACTGTAAAACGCTCTGTCCAGAAATGACAGAATCCTGCCGCTCGGATGTGCATAATAAACCGGCGTTCCAAACACAAAGCCATCTGCTTCCCTTGCCTTCTGGATAAATTCATTCACGGAATCCTCTTTGAAAATACAGCCCTCTTCGGTACACTTTCCGCATCCGATACAATCTCTGACAGGTGCTGCACCTATCTGAAATATCTCGTACGAAATCCCCTCTTTTTCAAGCTGTCTGCCTACCTCCTGCAGACTCTGAAAAGTGTTTCCATTCTCCTTCGCACTGCCATTTAGCATTAAAACCTTCATCCCAATCTCCTCCTGTTGTCTGAAACCCTGAATTCCTACAGCAACACATAACATTTGCATAATCTTTTTTATTTTAGCACAATTCTGCACATAACAAAATAGCATATCGTCTAACCCTCAAGTGTTCTGCCATCTTCCAGACCGCACCATCTGTGTCAAAACGCATATACTAACAAAAACGGAAAGTTGAATTTTAACAATGACTGATTTTTCCTTCAAAGAAGATTGTGACCGCTTCCCCCTCGCCATGGCCTATGTTCCGTGGCAACATTTCAAAGGGATCAATGAAAATCTGGAAGAGGCTTTTCGGATAGGCACCATTTTCCCTGAACTCGACAAACCCTTTACAGGAAGGAGATGCTGTAAATAATGAAAGATTCTTTTGCAACAGAACAGGAAAAACTCCTTCATGATATTTGTATTCTTGATTTTATAGTCGTAGAACTTGCTGAATATCTGGACACTCATCCAGCCGATCAGAATGCCATGGAATATTTTAACCATTATAACCGCCTGAACAATCAGGCGAAGCAGGAATACTCTGCAAAGTTTACACCGCTCACACTCTCCTGCGCAGGCAGCTCCGGATGTCGTGACTGGAAATGGGCTCTGTCGCCAATGCCATGGGAAGGAGATTGTCAATAATGTGGAATTATGAAAAAAGATTACAATTCCCTGTAAACATCAAGGAATCCAACGCCAAACTGGCACAGGTCATTATCAGCCAGTATGGAGGTCCCGATGGTGAAATGGGTGCCTCATTGCGCTATCTGTCCCAGCGTTACGCTTCTCCCTACCGTGAAGTGTCTGCTATTCTTACAGATATTGGAACCGAAGAACTCGCGCATCTCGAGATGGTTGCAACCATTGTTCATCAGCTTACCAGAAATCTTTCCATGGAAGAAATCGAGGCAAGCGGTTTCCAAAATTATTATGTAGATCACACTGTAGGTATCTGGCCGCAGGCAGCGGGCGGCATCCCCTTCAATGCCTGTGAATTTCAAAGCAAGGGCGACATCATCACTGATCTGCACGAGAATATGGCCGCTGAGCAAAAAGCCCGTTCCACCTACGACAACATTCTTCGACTTATCCACGACAATGACGTCTGCGAACCGATCCGTTTCCTGCGTGAACGCGAAATCGTACACTATCAGAGATTTGGTGAAGCCCTCCGTATCGTACAGGATAAGCTTGATTCCAAAAATTTCTATGCTTTCAATCCAGGATTTGATTGTAGTAAATAATAAATGCGCATAAACTATTTATGAGGTGATGTTTTTGCTTGCATGGATTCTCTTCCTGCTACAAAAAATCAAATTCTAAAATTATACGGATGGGCAGTATCACTGCCCATCCGTACGGTTAGATTATTGATAAAGAATTATCTTTTAACAAAGTTTCATACTTTTCAAGCTGAATCTGCAATGTTTTCAGCGCTCTTGAATTGGGTTCTTTCTGCAACATTTTCTGAAGTTCCGCATAATTTATTCTCAAACCAAATCCAAGCTCCATAGCCTGTCTCTCCAAACTGGCCGCAAACGGCTGTCCAACTACTTTATCTATATTATTTTCAATGCTCACATCAAATGGGTATTCCCCAACATTGCTTAACAATGCATTCCCATTATCAAACACTGGTGCATTTTTATAATCATTCTGCAATACATCTGCTATAATGCCTATATTATTAAAGTGACGGTCTGTATTTAAGATCAGCATATCAAATGTTGCGATTTTACCTAGTTGCTCCTTTATATCCAGTCCCGTAGTATCAAGTACAAAATCAACAACAAATTTCACTCTATCCGAAATACTATCTATTATCCGTATTCTTTCAGATAATTGACCACCATGATAAGTATCATACAGCCTTTGCAAACTGATAAAAGACTCTTTTTCCCGTAAAAAATTTGCCGATCGGCATCCTTCTTTGCCATTAATTTTGCACTGTTCATATTTCACATATTCTGAAATATTTGAACAGGAAAGTACCTTTGAGGCTAAATATTCAGCAGTCCCTTCATACCCAACGTTATTTTGCTTGTACCAAAATCCTTTTGTATAATACTTCTTCTGGGTTCCGATGCTACTTCCCGCAACCATAATCATTGCCTCTGGAGATAATTTATAATCTTTTATTACTTCCTCCACCGAACATCCTCCCATCGTAAATTTTCTCCCTTATATCGAATCCATATCTGGTCATCCCACATAACTCCATGTGTTACTTTGTTCCATTTCCATGGATCATTTGATGCCAAGTGTGCCTGTGCTAGAATTTCATTCAAATCTGCCCTTCCGTCCTCATAGCAACGACTTTTTAGAAAGCTATACACCCGGTCTATCGAATAATCATTTCCCCCAAAAGGCTGTATAATAGAATCCGGTACTAGTTTTTCTATTTTAACCTTTTTATGGTCATCTGATACAGAGACATCTGCAACCGGTGTGTTTTCATGCATTACCGTAAAGTTATACATACATTTACCTCATAAAACCGTTTTTATGAGACATAATATAGCATAACTTATTTCAAACATCAAACGTATTTGTGGTAAACATTTTCAAGAAAACCTCTTCATCCCTTTATTCAACGCTGCATAAAACTGTCCAAGATGACAGCCATCCACCAGTGCATGATTTGCCAAAATTGATACTGGCATGGTTATCCGCCCCTGTGCTTCCACAAATTTGCCCCATGTAATCCTTGGATTACTGTCAGCCGGAACAGGTGTTGGTTGATGCGTGATATCTACTTCAATCGTTACTCCGACATATGGGTCGCCATCATTTTCCTTATCTAAATTTCCAAGCCAGTTTCAAAAGCACTTTGAAACTTCTTCATTTCCCTCATTGCGATCATCATTGCATCAATTGTTTCTTCAGTATTTTTCATATCCTGTTTAAGTTGCTCCTTCTCCTCTTTACTTGCCACATTATACCTTCTTTGAAGCTCGTTGAGTTGAATCTGTACAGAAGCAAGACTCTTTACATACTGTTCATAAATCGTATTTGAACATTCTATATCATGTTCATCGTTTAAGAAAATTTCTTTAAATGAAGTCATAAGTTTTGCGGACTGTATTATTGTATTTTTCTTTCCCAAAATCCCAATCGCAGATGTGGCTCCACCGGCTGCGGTTCCAACCCCTAGTCCCAGCAAAGCTCCACCGCCAACAATAGTTGCGGTTCCTCCAGCCATTCCTAATCCGCCTGCGGCAATAGCACCTCCACCTAAATAGGCAAGGCATGCATTTGTTAACGCAGCCCCACTTAATCCCGCAAAATTCGATCCCACAAGAAGCACCGCAATTTCCGGGGCAAAGATGCCAGCCGTAGCAACTACAGCTAACATAATCAAGAAAGAAATTGCCAAACCTGTTACAGTCGATTTTACAACTTCATTTAAATCTCTGATATTCTTGTTATAGCAAGTACGCAAACGTTTAATATATCCCGGTTTATATATATTCTTCGGAATGAATTCCTCTAGGAATTTATCAGCTTCTCCCTTCTTATACCCATTAACGGAATTTTGAAGCACAGCATACTTCTTACTGGGTATCTCATTCCCCTTTACATCTTTTTCCGTGCTCAACGCATAATATGGTTCAAATAACATAGCCTCAAGCAACACTAATCTGAACCATCTCTCATTAGTCGAAGTTTCTTTCACTCTTTCAATCAGTTCTTTTTCTTCGAACCAACAAAGTTTTGCTTCGCTGTCATTAACAAATCCAGCAAAGCCGCGTTCCATGTATAATTTCCATTCTTCAAGCCATTTACTCTTCAAATTGACTATTTTCTCTTTTCCGATAGCAATATTAGTGCACCTAATATCGTTTTTCGTCTTTTGCATCTCAAGGTTATATAAAATCACTGTCTGTTCAACAGTCAATCCAAATTTGTCTAAATCCATAGCTGCCTCCATATATTTATATATTTGATTATCTTCATCCGTAAATGTATTTAGTTTGATTTTTTCATAAAGATTTTTAATTTTCTGAACATCTCGTACCTTTAGAAAGTTTATTGTTTCCTTTCCTAATGCAACTGTAAATCTTCCGACGCCAACATAATTGATGGAAACAAAATATTTTTTTGATACTATTGCATCTGTAACGTCAAGTACTGTAAATACCCCCGTAGCAATAGTAATCATTCGATCAAGAGTTGGATTTCCAAAAGGCTTCACACAATTCCAATTAAGATTTTTCAAATCCTCAAACGAACTGATCTTCTCTACACTCAGTTCTATCCCTAATCTACGCATAAAATAAAAGCTTCTTACTATGCATTCATTAGCAATAACCGGAATAGCTTGTCTTCCCAGTTCGGCTACTGCTCCC
The DNA here is from genome assembly GCA_934385475.1 of uncultured Lachnospiraceae bacterium. Classification (GTDB taxonomy): domain Bacteria; phylum Bacillota; class Clostridia; order Lachnospirales; family Lachnospiraceae; genus UBA3282. Next base: position 55,874 of record CAKRPS010000011.1, read on the forward strand.
AATTCTCCTCTGAAATCAAACTTGATTTCTGTTCCTTTAATTATCTTTCCATTTTCATCATACTTGGCAAAAGCTGTTCCATTAAATAACTTTGAAATATAAACAGATAAATCAGTGCCTTTGACCTTGGCATTCTTAAAACATGGAATTGCAGATATTTCCTTTGCTAATGATAATAATGGACCCGGTATACCGGTTCCACCACTTAACCCGGCTGTTGAACTGGATCCAGCAATATCACTTATTAAATGAAAGAACCACCCTACTGTTCCTTTAAATATTTTGTCTGGTATGTCTACTCCAATAAGCTGCTTATGTGTAGCCGGAATGGGAACAATCTTAAACATTCCGGTCGTATCTGTACCATATGCCATCTCTGTAAACTGGGTCAGCAGTGAAAAAATCAATCCAATAATCGTTGGATGATGTGCGAAATCTCTTAAATGATGTTGCAGGCCTCCTCCGAAATCAGGCGTATTGCCATCAGCCGCAAGTGGAAACCTTTCTTCTAAAAATTTCACACAACCTTTAAGATTATCTTCCTTGCAGCCAAGCATATGTGATGTCTTTTTCACCAATTCTTCTACCTGCTCGCCAGAAAATTTTCGTCCGCGCGCAAGATCAAAATCCCCTACCCATAAGACATCCATCATTCCACAAACAATACCGGATGCAACTGCAATAAAATAATCCAAATTATCCGCATGAGGTGATAACATGTCAATTTGTTTATTTAGTTCATAGATACTACCTTCTATGTCTGTACTGACCAATTCTTGATTCTCATATACCTTTATATCACACTCATCTTTATCTCTGTTCATTATTTGCACAACCCCAAATTAATCTAATTATCAGTATATTCTTTTCCTGACATAAGTAACTACATAACAAGTAACTGATCATCAAAAAATATTACATGTGTTGAAGAAATGCCATCATGTTTTTACGACTTATTCTTATGTAACTTTCCTGACCATTTTTAAACCTTACATTATAATAAAAATATGTCTTATACTTTAAGCCAACCATCCTCTTTTTTTCTTTTACAAAGTCGTATGATTCAACGGTGTCTTCACCTAACGGGATAACTGCCCCACTTTCAGAATCAACCACAATGCAGGCCGTATCATCAAACCTGGCAATTTTACATTCTGCATAATCGCCCATTTTAACCTTACTTCCATGATTTCCAAGCAGATAATGTGTCACTTCTTTTAGCGCTGCCGGCCCTAATGCTACTACTATTTTCATTGCTATCTTTTCTGCTACAGCCATTTCTGTATATTTCCTCCTGTCATATAACAAAAATTATTCTAAACTTATTTTTCTATTTTCTCATACTTTTTAAATTTCGGTGAATACCTCTGCACTTCATCAATCTGGTAATACTGGTCTCCTTTGATCCTCGCATGATGCTTGTGCCACATGCCCTTTTCCTCCAGCTTTTTTACTATCAGCTGTCCCCTCGTCGAAAGCTTTAGACCCTTGTTGAGGGTAGTTTTGTATAATTTAAATGCAAAACCATTTCGGCGAACCAGACAGGTAGTGACACCTGCCCTATTTCCCCCTACGATGTCATCACGCATGCTGTTACCAATATGCGCCATCTGGTTTTTTTCCAGATGATATTTTTCCAGCGTCCTTTCAAAGCTTGCTGTTTCCGGCTTATTTGCCTTGCTGATATATCCATCAGCATTTAAGCTCTCATAGGCTCCTTCTCCAATTCCTACACTGGCATTTGTCATCAGAATCACAATAAAGCCCATTTCCTTTAATTCCTGAACTAGGTGTATTGCATCCTTTGGCATTTTCACATTCAAAAAAGGCACCTTGTCCTCAATATTGTCCAACAGGCAGTCATTAATTGTATCATCCACATCAAAAGAAAGCAGTTTAATGCCTTTTTCTTTCAATTTTACGTAGTTAATCCGGTAAATGCTCTTCTGATATACATCAGGAACATATACTCTTAATTCATCTTCGGTCATGCTGCATAATTGTTTCCAGAACTCTTCCCTATCTGCTTTCTCGTTTCCCAATATGCCCCCTGATTTTCCGGCAACATATCGTATTATTTCTTTTGGTTCCTCCCTGACATCAGAGCCTGTTGTTTCTGATGTTTGCACTGTTGGCATCTCATAGTTCCTAATCTCCATAAAAAATCCTCCTTGTATAATATTTATTATGAATCCACGCTCCTACTCCCGATACTTATCGATCATCTGCAAAAGCATGTCTTTCATTTCATTTCGCATGGACAAAGGTCGAAGCACCTCTATCGAATCTCCCTGACTCAGCAGCCACATCAAAATCCCTTTACCGTACACCTCTGCTTCAACCCGGTAGGTACCCTCCTGCCGGGATACAATCTGTGCTGTCGGGAGTCTGTCCAAGATAGCCTCAATACTTTTTCCCGTATAATTAAATTGAATTTTCACCAGCTTACCTGGGAACATAAACTGCACTCGTTTGCGAAATTCTCCCTCTTCAAAACGGTTCGCACCTGTTGACTGAAATTTTTCATTCAGGGTTGTCAGATTTGTGATACGGTCTATCCGGAAAACTGCGGGGTAGTCATACTTTAATTCATAATTCTGTTCGTCATTTTTTTCCACGATAAAGGCGATCAGATAAAAATAGTATTCTGAAAAGATGATTGTCACCGGTCTGACCACTCTCATAACAGTTTCCTGTACCGGCAGTTTCTTTTCATAAGAAATCTCAAGAAGCTTACACTCCTGTATTTTCTCCCCCACCTGCCACAGCTTATCTCCTATATTGGATTTATGGTGCAACTCAACATAATGATATCTTTCATTCGATAAAAGCTTCGTAACGAGCCACATATTCTTATAAGGAACACACCCGGCAATCAGTTTATCCAGGATCACATTGATTTCCTTTTTGGTAAAAGCCCTGCTTTCCAGAAGGATTTTGCTCACCGCGAGGATCTCATCATTGCTCATGAGAGAGCCCTCTGTTCCATCCATTACAAATCCTTCCATGGAACGGTTATATACAACCGTTCTCATGTCGGCCTCTTTCTGTCTCCGTTCTGAGAGAAATGCCCTGATATCATCAAGGTCTCTCTGCACGGTTCGTTCATCCACGCCGAACTTACCCGCTTCTTCTCTTTTATTAATTGTTTTTCCTTCGCACAACCGGACATACATATCCAAAATTCGCGAATTTTTTGCTCTTTTCTCCATGTATCATCCCTTACTTAACAGAGTGACATATTTTGTCATGAACATATTTTCTATTCCTTAGTGTATACAATATTTTCCATCTTTTGGTCTGCTGTCAGCAGACAATCAGATTCTAATTATCTATTTGTTTTGTAAACCACATATTGAGTATTCATATACCCCTTTGAGATATTTTTACTTAAATTGATCACACTATAAAATATACAGAAAGGGGGTTATTACATGGACTATTTGAGGTTAGGAAAAAGAATCCGCGAAGAACGGCTTCGATTGAATCTCACCCAGGCACAGCTTGCAGAAGATATCGATATATCAGATACCTACATGGGTGCCATCGAACGCGGCGAAAGAAGTCTTACTCTGGATACGCTGGTCAGACTCGTCAATCGGCTTGGCGTAACCGTCGATTATATTCTGTCTGACTCCGTAGCAGACTGTGATTCCAACATCATGGAGCAGTTCAAGCAAATTATTGACCGTCAACCACTTGCACGTAAACAAATGGCTCTGAATGTACTTCGTTCTATTTTTTCTTATTTTGAAAACAATGAATCCTGATTCATTGTTTTTTCTTTTTCACTGAAATTATAATATTCTATCAACCACTTATTGTCAATACAAATACCCCTTATAGTACACATTGCTTTATTTTACGTTTTGGCGGAGATTTCGTACAAAGTCCACATCTCCCACCAGCCTTTGAATGGCCACATTAACAAGAAATTCTACCGATACAGAGTATTCCGCGGCTAGATTATACAGCCTGTCATATAACATAGGATTTGACAATCGAACCGTAAATTTTTCACTGTTTTCAGAACATTCCATACCAATCTCCATTTCTGCGCATGTCCTCCTTACTTCTATTCGATAATAGCAAACTACTTTGACATATTTTGTCATCAACAAAAAAATTCCGCCTATAAAATAAGCGGAATTTTTACTCATCTATCTTTCTATGATTTTTTATATGAAATTCCTCAGTTAATTAGTATACCACGGACTGAAATATTCTTCCGGAATCGGATCCGGTATGGAGCTCGAGTGATATTCATTCGGTCTTGACGTGAATACCTGTACGGTAAAGCGATATCGATTATCGTGATCCGACAGATATTCCGGCATGATCTTGATTCCTTTGCCACCTCTTTCTATAATATCTGCTTTCGACCACATATTATTGGTTACGTAGTTGCCATCCTTGTCATAAACGGTCACATTGAAACAATCTGCATCAGCATACTCATCCAGATTGTCCCACATAGCGCAACAGACTCTTCCATTGGTATCGTCATACAACTGCCATCGAAGTCCGGTTGGTGTCGGTAATTCCGGTGCAAACTGTCCTTTATAGACAAAGCCGTCTGACATGGCATATGCACTGTCTGCATAATGGATCTGATCTCCAACCGCACAGACTGCAAAATAATAGACTCCATCCTCCTGTAGATACCAGGTCAGATTATCATGATAGGTAGAGGTTTCCTCATCAATTCCACCGTTGCCACGCATTCCGCCTTCCATGATCCATTCATCCTTTTCAGGATCCGGCGGTGTCTCTGTATCCAGTCTGTATATCCTGTATTGATAAGCCACCTCACCGGTACCGGACTCCGGAACATTTCCCCAGACTCCGATACCGCTTTCTCCCTGCCAGTGTGGATTAGCCGGGGCCTCCAAAGCCGGAAGTGTATCCTCTTCCATCTCCGTTGTTACCTCTTGTGTTGTATCCGAAGGTACATCCTCTGCAGTTGTCACAGATTCCGTCCTTTGCTGCCCGATCTGCCACACCGTTATGGCTCCCAACAGCACGATCAATACTCCTGCTATACAGATGCCTGTTCTGTATTTTCCAATTAAAAGAGCATTTCTGATCTGGTGCACAGACTGATATCTGTTATCCGGATTCAGATTAGTGCATTTCTGAATCACCTGCCGATAACATGGTTTGACCGCCTTATCACCTAACAACTGCTTCAAGGTAATTCCGAACGCATAAATATCCGTTCTCGCATCCGTCTGAGCAAATCCATATTGTTCCGGCGGTGCGTATCCTCTGGTTCCAAGAAGCCTTGTATCCTGCTCCATCTCTTCCTTCTGCACACGTGCCGCGTCAAAATCAATCAGACGAATATGCCCATCCTTCGCATAGATAATATTGGATGGCTTGATATCTCTATGAATAATATCTTTTCCATGCAGATACTCCAGCACCGCACACAGTTCCTTTGCAGCACTGCATATTTTCTTTTCTGTCAGGCCTGCCTCTCCGATTGATACTCCTTCTATATACTCTTCCAGGACAATCGTTTTCTCCGGTGTCACACTCACCTCATATAACTCCGGCAGATACGAATGCCTACACTCTTTTAAGGTAAGATAGATCGGATATTATCCCTTCAATTCCTTGCGTATAAACAGCTTTTGCTCTGGCTGCGCTTCCTTTTCACGCACCAGATAGATCGTTCCCTTTTCGCTTTGCTTGATCAGCTTAATCTCTTCGTATTCCATTCTCTTCCCCACTCTTGCCACATGATTGATAACATGGTATAAAACTACTATACCAATTTTATTCCGGACATTTATTATAACAAATTAAAGAAGGAAAACACAAGATGGAGAGAAAAACAACCTCGGAATTAAACCATGAGATAAAGTCAGCAACTGATATTGAAGATTACCTCATCAAAAATAAAGAAAACATGCTGAGATGTCCGCTATGCGACCATCTTAACATGCTTCTTGCCACAAAAAATATCAGTAAAGTTGAGGTAATACGCCGTTCCCACTTAGAGCGTAAATATGTCTATCAGATCTTTTCCGGTGAAAAAAATCCTTCCCGCGAAACGCTGATCGCCCTGGCCTTTGGCTTCTCTCTGACTGATGTAGAAACGCAGACACTTCTGAAACTGTCCGGATACCGCGAATTGTATGCCCGGGATGTCCGGGACACCGTACTCTTATTTGCCCTACAAAAGAAGAAAACCTTGCTTGAAACTAACGAAATACTATACAAGCATGATTTCCCTCTGCTGGGGTCACCGGATAAATAAAAATACAGCTTCTTTTCCTTCCATTTATATATAAATTGTAAATTTACGCGCAAATCTCTCCTTCCAGATAACATTCACAAATATATTCTCTTGATTGATAATAAAAGTCAGTATTATAATTCGATATTGCACTATCAATCCATGATGTATATACTTCTACGATTAAATCGACCACATCTTTGCATGTTTTTTCTTCCAAATCCTCTATCAGGCGTTCGTACACTTCACCAATAGTCCAATAATCAGGAACCTCGTATCTGCACTTTGCAACATTATCAAAAGAATCTACCGGAATGTTTGTAAGACTAATGAATTCATCCGCGACCTTTTCAATGGGGTCACAGTGAAATACATCCGCGTACTTATATATTCTTTTTATTGTATTTGTTCCTAAATGTTTTACAACATTTGAACGACGTTGTTTAGTCATTCTACCAATATATTCAATCAAGCTACAAGTATAAAACAAGGCACTGTTATTCTTCGTCACGAACCTCACTTCCCTTCAAAAAATGTAACGTTGTTAATGCTTTGGCAGTATGAAAACTAATCTGATGCGTGGGATGCTTGAATTTTGCAAGGCTCCAAAATGCTTCTCTACTTATTTTCCCATCAATATAGTTTTGCACATAATTGAAAATAGTATCATCTGCCATTGGTCCCTCGACAATATCATATTCATGAGAATGCCCTGTTCTGCATGCTGCAATAAAATCCAACCATTCCTCTGTCATTTCTTCAAATATCTTCACATTCAAATTTCTATTTGGAATATATTTATATTCATTAAGAATACCTTCACCGGTAAACCTTGTAGCCCAGCGCTTAGCCTGCTCCTGAAAAAGTGTACAATAAAAACCATAATAAAAATCCTTATTATATTTCTGTATTCTGATTTCAGGTTTTTTTACATATTCCTTGCTTCCGTGATACACTATTATCT
>CAKRPS010000012.1 GCA_934385475.1 uncultured Lachnospiraceae bacterium
CTTCTGCACCGGCAGCTAAGAATGTAATCTTCCTGTCAGCAGATGCGTTCGGCGTACTTCCTCCGGTATCTATTCTGACACCTGAGCAGACACAGTACTACTTCCTTTCCGGATTCACAGCTAAGCTTGCAGGTACAGAGCGTGGCATCACAGAGCCTACTCCTACATTCTCCGCTTGCTTCGGACAGGCATTCCTGGAGCTGCATCCTACAAAGTATGCAGAGGAGCTTGTTAAGAAGATGCAGAAGAGCGGTGCAAAGGCATACCTTGTTAACACAGGATGGAATGGAACAGGCAAGCGTATCTCTATTAAAGATACCCGTGGAATTATCGATGGCATCTTAAGCGGAGATATCGTAAATGCTCCTACAAAGAAGATTCCTTACTTCAACTTCGAAGTTCCTACAGAACTGAAGGGTGTTGATACAGGTATTCTTGATCCTCGTGATACCTATGCAAACGTTGCAGATTGGGAAGAGAAGGCAAAGGATCTTGCTGGAAGATTCATCAAGAACTTCGCTAAATACGAAGGAAATGCAGCAGGTAAGGCACTTGTTTCCGCAGGACCTCAGTTATAAGATTATGATTTTGCTGGAGGTGACAGGATTTCCTGTCACCTCTTTTTATTATGGTGGTGAGGAAAATACGAGCACTTGTGCAGGCATATTTGTCGACTGCTAATCAGAGCGAGAGGGCAACAAAAGAAATTGCTGGCATGAGGGGAGTAGGGAACATGTTTTGATCAGTGAAGAGAGGTTTATCGAATTTCTTCATGTGGAATATATCCGAAAAGAAATGTTGTATTCTTAGCGCGATTCGAGTATAATAATAGTAACCTGAAATGTGCGATAAAGTCTTGTTATTTTGAACCTACAGATACTTTAAACGGGACTCCTATATCGCCACATGGATGTCAAGCCTCCGGCCTTCGGGCAGTGTGCAGTGGAAGGCAGAAGTGTGGTTGCGGTTACCCACCTAGCTTAGCTAGGAGTCAAAATACAAGATCCGGCATTTTGGGGGATATTCTACAAAAGAAAAAAGAAGCTGTCACATAGTTGGCAGCTTCTTTTTGTTATGGCGACGAGGAAAATGCACGCACTGGTATTTCTGTACTAATTCGGAGTAAGTGAACATAAAATAACTAAAACCGGAGTACAGGAGGGCATACTGTGGAACAAAACAGGAGACGATATCTGAAAATATTGATGATTCTTGTGTGTGTGCTCTTTCTGGTACTTGTAGCACAGAAGGATATGGAGAAGCATTATCCGGAGCCGGAGGGCGAGAAGATTACAGCAGAAGATGTGAAGATTCTTCTGGAAGCTGTCGGTCTGGATACTTCATGGATAGAAGAAAAGGCAGAGGGAGACAGCTTCACTTATGGAGAATATTGCATTTTATGTGAAAGCCTGAAGGATGTGTGTTCTCTTCCGGATTATGCACAGAACTATGAAAAAGAACAGGCTTTGTTAAAGGAACACTGGTATGAGGCTTATCGGGTACTGCTCGCCTGTTACGATACGGAATCCAGCATATGGGAATCTGCTTATTTTATTTTAAAGGTCGATACAAAGGAACATAGAGTATATACGGATAATCACGCGGAAGGGTTCCAATATGCGTCCGGTGAGTTTGAACGATTCTCTCTGTGTGGAGTGAAAGCGTATGGCAAGGGAGATACGCTGCTTACCATAACAGAAAACCTTCCCACGGCATACACCTTACAAAACGTGTGGGTGGAGGAAAATGAAGAAGGAGAACTGCAATGCTTTTACCGGCAGGTGCATTTTTCCGTGCCACTGCAGGATAGAGGAAAATACCGACAGCTTCCGGAACGGGAACAGATTGCAGATTTACGGTTTGAAAAGGGTGCTCTTGAGGAAAGCACTGTGAAAGGTGGGAAAATACACGGAAAACTTTTGCGGGTATCGGAAGAGGAAATTGAAATAGAAGGGGAAGGAACATTTCCTGTTGCAGAGGGTTTCGCGGTGTATCAGGTCTATGGAAGCCTGAAAGCCCTTGACAGGGAAGATATGAAGATCGGTTACGAGGATTCTGATTTTGTGTTGGACAGAGGACAGATATGCGCCTGCCTGGTTTCCAGAAAGGAGGATGCTGATCTGATCCGGGTTCTTCTGAAGAATCCTGCAAACGGTTCTGTATTTTACGATGAGGTCATTCTGGAAAGAGATGGTGAACAGGTCTGTGTCAGGGCGAAGGATCTGGAGGAGGGGCAGAGAGAACGTTTTCAGAGCGATGTCCTGACCGGAAAAGTAGGAGTCTGCCTGGAAAATACGCAGAAGGAGGATTTCTGGTACCGGGGGGCGATCGAATGCTGCAAAACAAAGGAGGGTATGCTGCTGATCAATGAGCTGCCTCTGGAGGAGTATCTGTATGCGGTAGTTCCCAGTGAGATGCCGGCATCCTATCCGGAGGAGGCGCTCAAGGCACAGGCTGTCTGTGCAAGAACCTATGCATACCGCTTTATACTGCATGCAGGATATCCGCAGTATGGAGCCCATGTGGATGACACAACAGCATATCAGGTGTACCATAACTGTTCGGAAAATGTGAGGTCTACCAATGCCGTGAAGGATACGCTGGGACTTCTTCTTACCTATGAGGGAGAACCGGCTGAGAACTTCTATTATTCCACCTCCTGCGGACTTGGTGCAGATGCCGGAATCTGGATGGGGGGAGGAGACATACCATATCTGAAGGCAAAAAGCTATCAGGGAGAAGGAAGAGAAGCACCTTCGATGGATGAGGAGACCCTGAAGGAGCTGTTCATGACCACCTGTGAAGAAGACTGGGAACATGAGGAACCCTGGTATCGATGGAGCTATCAGGTACAGGAAGAGTCTGTAAATGGGCTGCAGGAGAAATTAAAACAGTGTTATCAGAAAGAACCGGAGAAAATCCTCACGTTGCAGGCGGGAGGCTACTATGCGTCGGAGCCGGTGGGAGAACTGGGAAACATTCTTGATATTACGGTAGACAAAAGAGGAGAAGGCGGAGTAGTACAGGAACTGCTGATCGTGGGGGAAAAACGAACGGTGAAGGTTGTTTCGGAGTATACGATCCGGACAGTATTGTGTGATGGTAGCAGTGAAGTGGTCAGGCAGGATCAGACGACGATGGTTCCGAGACAGCTTCTGCCAAGTGGCTTTTTCGTGATAGAAACTGGTAAAAGCAAGGGAAATGTGGTAAAATATACGCTGACTGGCGGTGGATACGGCCACGGAGTCGGGATGTCCCAGAATGGGGCGAAGGCGCTTGGAAACAGAGGAGCCTCCTTCCAAGAAATCTTAGAAATATATTTTCCGGGGTGTGTGACAGAGAATGAGAACGATTTATAGACTGTATTACATAGGCAGAGATTTCAGCTGGCAGATGACTAAGAAAAATATCAGTGCATTTGCTGCCAGCACGGCTTTTTTTCTATTCCTGTCCATGATTCCACTTCTGATGGCACTGTGTGCGATCCTGCCTTACACTTCGCTCACAGAGGCAAATTTGATAGCAGCCATCACACAGTTTACTCCGACAGCGCTTGACGGTCTGGTTGAAAGTGTGGTTTCGGATGTATATGCGCGGTCTGCCGGAACAATTACGGTATTTGCGTTGGTGACAATCTGGTCTGCCGCCAAAGCGATGCTTGCACTGATCCGGGGACTGAATGAGGTCAATGATTTCGAGGAGACTCGTAATTATGTGGTACTTCGCAGCATTGCCTGCATTTATACGATCATCATTTTGATCGCGATGATCCTGGCACTTTTTGTCATGGTATTTGGTAATCTGATCGTTGATCTGCTGCTTTGTGATATTCCCCAGCTGCATATTCTGGTACAGTTCATCATGCACTTTCGATTTCTGTTCTCATGGGTTGTGCTGACGCTTATTTTTTCGCTGATCTATGCGTTTGTACCCGGCAGGAAGATGAAATTTAAGGCACAGATGCCGGGAGCGGCTTTTGCAGCGGTGGTATGGAGTGTGGCTTCTTTTATATTTTCTATCTATGTAGATTACTATGACGGGTTTGGCGCTTACGGAAGCCTGACAACCGTTGTGATCATTATGATCTGGTTTTATATGATGATGTATATTCTTTTTGTGGGAGCGCACATTAACCGGTATTTCGGACCGGTCTATAAATTCCTGTTTGGGTGGCTTGACAAGTCGCACAAAAGAAATTAGAATGAACATATTAAAGGCTGTGAAGGTGTACAGTAGCTTATTAGAGTCCCACAGAGAGGAAAGATCATCGGCTGGAAGTCTTTCCGGGGTCCTGTAATAAAGCGAAATTCCCACCGGAGCTTTCCGAGAGAAGGCAGAGATAAGCTGCTGGTAGCCCGGAACGTTGAGTTCGTTACGCTTAAACAAGAGTCTGTTGATCGGTGCAGCGTGGAAAGAGTGTCTGTGCAGACAACAGGAAATTGGGTGGTACCGCGGTAAAATTCGTCCCATGCGTTTCTATAACGCATGGTTTTTTTGTTATGGCGACGAGGAAAATGCACGCACTGGTGCAGGTGCGTTGGAAAACAGTAAAAAGGAGACAGGACATGAAAGAAAAGTTAGAGAAGATCAAAGCAGAGGCACTGCGTCAGATAGAGGCGAGTGATGCGCTCGATAAGTTAAATGATGTCAGGGTCAATTTTCTTGGAAAGAAGGGAGAACTGACAGCGGTTCTGAAAAGCATGAAGGATGTGGCACCGGAAGACCGCCCGAAGGTTGGACAGCTTGTCAATGAGACAAGAGAAGAGATTGAAAAGGTACTGGACGACTCTGTGAAAAAGATGGAGAAGGCACTGCGTGATGCCAAGTTAAAGAGAGAAGTTATTGACGTAACGCTCCCTGCCAAGAAGAACAACGTGGGACACCGTCACCCGAATACCATCGCTTTGGAGGAAGTGGAGAGAATCTTTATCGGAATGGGCTATGAGGTTGTGGAAGGCCCGGAGGTTGAGAAAGATTATTACAATTTTGAAGCTTTGAATATACCGGCAGATCATCCGGCTAAGGATGAGCAGGATACCTTCTATATTAATGGAGAGTTCCTGCTTCGGACACAGACCTCCTCTACACAGGTTCATGAGATGGAGAAGGGCAGACTTCCGATCCGTATGATCGCACCCGGACGTGTGTTCCGTGCGGATGAAGTGGATGCAACACATTCCCCTTCTTTCCACCAGATCGAAGGACTGGTCATTGACAAAAATATAACCTTTGCAGATCTGAAGGGAACTCTGGCAGAATTTGCAAAGGAGCTCTTCGGTGAAGAAACCAAAGTTAAATTCAGGCCTCATCATTTCCCGTTTACAGAGCCGAGTGCGGAGATGGATGTGACCTGCTTTAAATGCGGTGGAAAGGGCTGCCGTTTCTGTAAGGGAGAAGGCTGGATCGAAATTCTGGGCTGTGGAATGGTTCATCCACACGTGCTCGAGATGAGCGGCATTGATCCGGAAAAATATACAGGCTTTGCATTCGGTGTAGGTTTGGAGCGTATTGCTCTTCTGAAATACGAAATTGATGATATGCGGCTTTTGTATGAGAATGATATCCGCTTCCTGAAGCAATTCTAAAAGCGGCAGATAAGAGAACGTGATATTGGAAACATAAAGCTGCACTGCTTCAGATAGTGAATAAATATATGGGAAACAGAGACACTGAATAAGGAGAGAATACAATGAATACAGCATTATCATGGATTAAAGCATATGTGCCGGAACTTAACTGCACCGATCAGGAGTATATGGATGCAATGACCCTGAGCGGAACAAAGGTAGAAGGCTACAGCAGACTGGATAAGAATCTGGAAAAGATCGTAGTAGGACAGATTGAGAAGATTGAGAAGCACCCCGATGCAGACAAGCTGATCATCTGTCAGGTGAATATTGGCAAGGAAGTGATCCAGATTGTTACCGGAGCTCCCAATGTGAAGGTTGGAGACAAGGTACCGGTTGTTCTGGACGGCGGAAAGGTCGCCGGTGGACATGACGGTGGAGCACTCCCGGAGGAAGGTATTTCCATTAAGGCCGGAAAACTGCGCGGTATTGAATCAAATGGTATGATGTGCTCGATCGAGGAACTTGGATCAAGCCGGGATATGTACCCTGAAGCACCGGAATACGGAATTTATATTTTCGGAGACGATGCAGAGGTGGGAAGCGATGCCATCGATGCCCTCGGACTCAGAGATACGGTTTTTGAGTATGAGATCACTTCAAACCGTGTTGACTGCTACAGCATTATCGGTATTGCCAGAGAGGCGGCAGCAACATTCCGAAAGCCTTTTGTACTACCGGAGGTGACAGTCAAGGAGAACAGTGAAAAAGTACAGGATTATATTTCCGTGGAAGTACAGGATCAGGATCTTTGCACAAGATACTGTGCAAGGGTGTGCACGGATATAAAGATCGGGCCTTCTCCGAAATGGATGCAGCGCAGACTTGCAGCAAGCGGAATCCGTCCGATCAATAATCTCGTAGATATCACAAACTATGTAATGGAAGAGTACGGACAGCCGATGCACGCTTATGACCTTGATACCATTGCAGGTCATAAGATCATTGTCCGCCGTGCAAAAGACGGCGATGTATTTGAAACGCTGGATGGACAGGAGCGTAAGCTTGATTCAGAAGTTCTGATGATCTGTGATGCGGAAAAGGAAGTTGGTATTGCCGGCATCATGGGTGGAGAGAACTCAAAGATCACCGATGAAGTGAAGACTGTGCTTTTTGAGGCAGCTACCTTTAACGGTGCCAATATCCGTAAATCTGCAAAGAGAGTCGGACTGCGTACAGATGCTTCCGGCAAATTTGAGAAGGGTCTTGATCCCTATAATGCAGAAGCAGCGATCAACAGGGCATGCCAGCTGATCGAAGAACTTGGATGCGGTGAAGTTGTGAGCGGTATGGTGGATGTACACGGAGAGTTAAAGAAAAATGTCGTTCTGCCGTTTGCACCGGAACAGTACAACAAGCTTCTCGGAACAGAGGTATCCAAAGAAGAGATGCTTGATATCTTTAAGATGATCGAGGTGGAATATGATCCGGCACAGAATACGCTGATCATTCCGTCCTTCCGTCAGGATCTGCTCCGCCAGTGTGATATGGCAGAGGAGGTTGCAAGATTCTACGGCTATGACAAGATACCGACCACTTTGCCGAGTGGCGAAGCGATGACAGGAAAGCTTTCTTTCAAACTGCGCATTGAGCAGAAGGCAAGAGATATTGCAGAGTACTGTGGTTTTTCTCAGGGAATGTGTTATTCCTTCGAGAGCCCGAAGGTGTTTGACAAGCTGCTTTTGGATGCAGACGATCCGGCGAGAAAAGCAATCACCATATCGAATCCTCTTGGAGAAGATTTCTCTATTATGAGAACTACTTCCCTAAACGGAATGCTCACCAGTCTGGCGACTAACTATAACAGAAGAAACAAAGAAGTACGGCTGTATGAGCTTGGAAACATTTATGTTCCCAAGAGCCTTCCGCTTACAGAGCTGCCGGATGAAAGAATGCAGTTTACACTCGGAATGTATGGAAGCTGTGATTTCTTTACTATGAAGGGTGTGATCGAAGAGTTTTTCGATGCGATCGGCATGAAGAAGAAGCCGTCCTATGATCCGCAGGCAGGTAAGAATTTCCTACATCCCGGAAGGCAGGCAAATATCATATATGAAGGAAAGGTACTCGGATATCTTGGTGAGGTACATCCTGAGGTATGCGACAATTATGATATGAAGACAAGGGCTTATATTGCAGTGCTGGATATGCCTGAGGTACTTCCGTTTGCAACCTTTGACCGTAAGTATGAAGGCATTGCCAAGTATCCGGCAGTGTCCAGAGATATCAGTATGGTAGTACCGAAGAATATTATGGTAGGACAGATCGAGGCTGTCATTGCACAGCGCGGTGGCAGGATACTGGAGAACTATGAACTGTTCGATATTTATGAGGGTGATCAGATCAAGGAAGGCTTCAAGTCGGTGGCTTATTCTATTACCTTCCGTGCAAAGGACAGAACACTGGAAGAGAGTGATATTTCCGGTGCTATGAAGAAGATTCTGAATGGTCTTGAGAGCATGGGAATTGAACTGAGAAGTTAATAAAGAAATGAGGATTAGTATGGAACGCAAAAATACATGGGAAACCTACAGTGCACAGGAAATGGCAAAGGTAGATGACTTTGCTGCAAAATACAGAGAGTTTCTGGATAACGGAAAGACAGAAAGAGAATGTATCGATCAGATCGTAAACCGTATTGAAAAGGAAGGGTATCAGGAGCTTGAAACGCTGATCAAGGGCAAAAAGAAGCTGAAAAGCGGCGACAAGGTGTACTCTGTGTGGATGAACAAATCCATTGTCATGTTCCAGATCGGTAAAGATAAGATGGAAGATGGCCTGAATATTCTGGGAGCGCATATTGACTCGCCAAGATTGGATATCAAACAGAATCCTTTATACGAAGACGGTGGATTTGCTTATCTTGATACTCACTATTACGGTGGAGTCAAGAAGTACCAGTGGGTGACAATTCCGTTGGCAATCCACGGTGTTATCGTCAAGAAGGATGGAACAACGGTGGAGGTAAATGTCGGTGAGAACGAGGATGATCCGGTATTCTTTGTATCGGATCTGCTGATCCATCTGGCACAGGAGCAGCTGGAAAAGAAGGCTGCGAAGGTGATCGAGGGTGAGGCACTCGATATCATTATTGGAAATAAACCGCTTGTGATCGACAAGAAAGAGGATAAAAAGGGCAAGAACAAAGAGAAAGAGGCTGTGAAGGAAGGCGTTCTGGACATCCTGAAAAAGACCTATGACGTGGAGGAGGAAGATTTCCTTTCTGCGGAGCTTGAGGTTGTTCCGGCCGGAAAGGCAAGAGAAGCAGGCTTTGATCGCAGCATGATCCTTGCCTATGGACAGGATGACAGAGTGTGTGCCTTTTCTTCTCTGGAGGCAATGCTGGAGATCAAGGACGTAAAGCGTACCGCATGCTGTATCCTGGTAGATAAAGAGGAGATCGGCAGCGTCGGCGCAACGGGTATGCAGTCACATTTCTTTGAGAATGCAGTGGCAGAGGTTATGAATCTGACTGGAGAATACAGCGAGCTGAATGTGCGCAGATGTCTTGCACACTCCTGTATGCTTTCCTCTGATGTCAGCAGTGCCTATGATCCGACCTATGCGGCAAGTTTTGACAAGAAAAATGTTGCTTACCTTGGCGGAGGAATGGTGTTTAACAAGTTCACCGGTTCACGCGGCAAGTCAGGCTCTAACGATGCGAATGCAGAGTATATCAGCCACATCCGGAATATTTTTGACAAGGAGAAGATTACGTTCCAGACAGCAGAGCTTGGCAAGGTAGACCTTGGAGGCGGAGGCACGATCGCTTATATTCTGGCTCTCTACGGAATGAATGTGATCGACAGCGGTGTGGCTGTGCTCAATATGCATGCACCGTGGGAAGCTACAAGCAAAGCAGATGTGTATGAGACAAAGCGAGGTTATGTAGCCTTTCTGCAGAATGCTGAGCTGTAGTGATCGGAATGGAGCTTTAGATGAATAAATCAGATTTTTATTTTGATCTTCCGCAGGAACTGATCGCACAGGACCCTTTGGAAGACAGATCCTCTTCGAGACTTCTGATGCTGGACAAAAATACCGGAGAAATCCGGCATCATGTGTTTCGTGAGATTACAGAGTATCTAAGACCGGGCGATTGTCTGGTACTTAACAATACGAAGGTTATTCCCGCAAGACTTCTTGGAACCAAAGAGAATACCGGTGGGGCAGTGGAGATCCTGCTCCTGAAAAGAAAAGAAAATGATATTTGGGAAACCCTCGTAAAGCCCGGGAAAAAGGCGAGACCGGGTTCGAAAATTGTATTTGGAGACGGAAGCCTGAAGGCGGAAGTACTGGAAGTGGTGGAGGAAGGAAACCGTCTGGTGAAGTTCACCTATGAGGGGATTTTTGAAGAGGTGCTGGACCGTCTGGGAGAGATGCCTCTTCCTCCTTACATAACGCATAAACTGCAGGACAAAAACCGCTATCAGACAGTGTATGCCAAGTATGAAGGATCGGCGGCAGCGCCGACTGCCGGATTGCATTTTACAAAGGAATTGTTGCAGGAGATTGTCGATAAAGGTGTTGATGTCGTGTATGTGACGCTGCATGTTGGACTTGGCACATTCCGACCGGTTAAGGAAGAAAATATTCTTGAGCATCATATGCACTCGGAATTCTATCAGGTGTCTGAGGATGCGGCGAACAGGATCAATCAGGCAAAGGCAAGAGGAAACCGTGTGATTTGTGTTGGAACAACAAGCTGCAGAACAATTGAGAGTGCGGCGGATGAAAATGGCATTATAAGACCCGGATGTGACAATACCGAGATTTTTATTTATCCCGGTTATCAGTTCAAGGTGCTGGACTGCCTGATCACGAATTTTCATCTTCCAGAGTCCACTCTGGTCATGCTGGTGTCCGCGCTTGCAGGCAGGGAGCATGTACTGCATGCCTATGAGGAGGCGATTGCAGAAAAGTATCGTTTCTTCAGCTTTGGAGATGCGATGTTTATTACGGATTGCCTGGAAAAGAAGGAAGTGTAGGTAGAGTGAGTAGAAAAAACAGCAGCAAACTTTTGCTTGAAATCGTGGTAATTCTGGCTTCTGTGATCGGACTGATGTTTTTGCTGTACTTTGTGATGATGGTTTCTTTTCAGAATGGGGCAAACTCTACCAGTATCACCATGCAGCTTGCAGATCAGATCGCACATCGTATCTTTGAGAGCCCGACGCAGGATCAGATTGAAACGACAAGCCTGATGATACGCTATGGAGC
The DNA here is from genome assembly GCA_934385475.1 of uncultured Lachnospiraceae bacterium. GTDB lineage: Bacteria > Bacillota > Clostridia > Lachnospirales > Lachnospiraceae > UBA3282. The sequence continues at coordinate 10,848 of CAKRPS010000012.1, forward strand.
TCACCTGGGACTTTTCTTTGTGGTGGGAGTTGTGACCACGTTTGTGAGCATGGTCATCTTTCGTAGATACTTCAGAATTTTTGGAGTGTTTGCATCGGGTGTCCTGTGTTATGCGCTGGCGTATTATACGGAGTATTACAAACAATTTGTGGAGGGGAGACATTTTCAGATGTCCGATGCTACGCTGAACTGGTATGGAAGTGTGGCGGGAATCCTCTGCATGGTATTTTCTTATTTTCTGAACAGATTATTAGTAAAGCTGTCCGATTAGATCAATCGGACAGCCTTTTTAATTCTTCAAAAAATCCGGGATAGCTGATGGACACATATTCACTTCCCTGGATATCTGTTTCCCCTTCAGTGACAAGAGAAGCGACGGCAAAGCTCATGGCGATCCGGTGATCCATATGGGAATCTATGGTAGCGCCGTGCAGTGGCTGACCGCCGTTTATGATCATGCCATCGTCTGTAGCGGTGATATCACAGCCCATTGCCTGCAGCTGCGTTGTCATAACCTCGATCCGGTTTGATTCCTTTACCTTTAATTCGGCGGCATCCTTGATGACCGTGGTGCCTTCTGCGCAGGCAGCCAGGATATTGATGACCGGAATCTCATCGATCAGAGTCGGAATGAGATCGCCGCCGATGGTGGTTCCATGAAGCTTGCTGTATCTGACAAGAAGATCGGCGGTCGGTTCACCTTCTTCCTTTCGGTTCAGATAGGTGATATTGCCACCCATCGCCTTAACGACCCTGAGGATACCATCCCTTGTCGGGTTGATCCCTACATTGTGGATCAGAACCTCTGCACCGGGAACGATCAGGCCGGCAACGATAAAGTAGGCGGCAGAAGAGATGTCGCCGGGAACGCAGACCTTCTGTCCGCGAAGGACCGGTTCGGGATGTACGGTAGCGGTATTTCCGGAGCTTTGCACATCTGCCCCGAAATAACGCAGCATGATTTCCGTGTGGTTCCGGCTGATACTGGGCTCTGTGACACTGGTAGTGCCATCTGCATACAAGCCTGCAAGTAAAATACAGGATTTTACCTGGGCGGATGCAACGGGAGAAGTATAGTTGATACCGTGAAGGGGCTTGCCGTTAATCTGCAAGGGCGCACAGCCGTTATTGTTAAGGCTTGTGACATCAGCGCCCATTAAAGACAGCGGTTCCATAATCCGTTTCATCGGACGGCTCTGGATCGAGGCATCTCCTGTCAGTGTACAGGAAAAAGGCTGGGGTGCGAGAATACCGGAAATCAGGCGGGTTGTTGTTCCGCTGTTTCCTACATCCAGAACGGAATCCGGTGCAGTCAGCCCGTGCAGACCTTTGCCGTGGATCAGAATACATTCGGGAGTATTTTCGATTTTGATTCCCAGCTTACGGAAGCAGTCGATCGTAGAAAGACAGTCAGCTCCTTGCAGGAAGTTTGTTACCTCGGTGGTTCCTTCTGCCAAAGCACCAAACATGACGGCGCGGTGTGAGATGGATTTGTCTCCGGGAATCGTCACATCTCCCCGGAGTTTGGTAGCTTTATGTAAAATCATGATAGTCTGATATCCTTTCTGTTGTATGATTCCTCTATTTCTTTGTGTGAATTTTGTAGCCGTGTGCTGTGAGTACATCCGTGGCCGCAGTGGCCATGTCGGCACTGTAAAACTCTATGCGGAGAGCACCCTCTGCAAGTTCTCTGTTGTGGTTGATTCCAATGTTTTTGATGCTGACGTCGTGCATTGCCAGAAGAGAGGCGATGGCGGCGATAGCACCCGGTTTGTCGGCAATGTCTACCGTGAGGACATGCTCTGTCTTGATCGGCCCGCTGGAGGCGTTGATGAAGGACTCCCGGTAAGCACGTGCATCGTCAAAAAATTCATACAGAGTAGTTTCGTTGCCGGATGAAAGTTCGGCGGAGATATCCTGTAAGTCCTTTATGTAGCTCTGTAACAGCGTCTCAATGTTGGCAGTGTTGGTGAGGCAGATTTGCTGCCACATCACAGGTGATGAAGAAGCGATCCGCGTAATATCCTTGAAACCGCCTGCGGCAATCATTTTCATAACCCCTTCTTTGGAATCTGCTTTACGGACCAGATTGACAAGAGAGGCAGCAATGATATGCGGAAGATGTGAGATCGCGGCTGTCACATAATCGTGTTCCTCGTAAGTGAGAATGAGGGGAATGGCCCCGATAGAAGCCACAAGTGTCTGATAGGCAGTGACTTTTTCCTTCGCAACGGTGTCGGAAGGAGTCAGAATATAATATGCATTTTCAAGCAAAGCGGCTTTGGAGTTCTGATAGCCAAATCGTTCCGAACCAGCCATGGGATGACCGCCGATGAACTGATCTTCAAGACCGGCCTTCTGGATCTGCTTATGGATGCCGGTTTTTACACTTCCGACATCGGTCAGTATGGTAGAAGGGTTTAAGTGATCCTTCAGGATAAGAAGATTTTCATCATTATGCGAAACCGGTGCACACAGAAAAATATAGTCACAACCATAAAAGGAATCGGTGATACCGGTACAGATCTCATCAAGAACGCCTTCGGAGGCGGCCAGCTTTAAGGATGCTTCGTTGATGTCATAGGCGATCAGGCGGGCATCTTTAACAGAGTGCCGGATGGCCTTCGCAATAGAACCGCCGATCAGTCCAAGTCCAATGAAACCACAGGTCAGTGAACGCATAGAAAAAACCTTCCTTTTTGATAATTTACATACAAATTTACTATACCATTATCCTTGTTCAAAAGCAATGAAACAAAAATTCGGGGCAGATATCTCCAAGTTGTAGAGTCTATTGCGAGGAAAATGTTACAAATGTTTGTACAAATTAGATAATAAAGATTGAATAATCAGATAATATTTGGTAAAATAGCCATATCAAAACGGTATAGGAGGGGCATGCAATGAAGGTATATACAACTGATAAGATTCGTAATGTAGTGCTGCTTGGCCATGGAGGAAGCGGCAAGACCAGTCTGGTAGAAGCGATGGCATACCTTGCCGGTATTACTTCCAGAATGGGGAAGGTTTCTGATGGGAATACCATAAGCGATTATGGAAAAGAAGAACAAAAACGTCAGATTTCCATATCGACATCCCTTGTTCCATTGGAGTGGGAGGATGTGAAGATCAATATACTGGACGCACCCGGCTTTTTTGACTTTGCCGGTGAAATGGAGGAGGCTGCAAGTGCAGCGGACGGAGCGATTATCGTGGTATCCGGAAAGGCCGGTGTGGAGGTCGGAACGGAGAAGGCATGGGAACTGTGTGAGAAGTATAAGCTTCCGCGTTTTGTGTTTGTAACGGACATGGATATTGACAATGCGTCCTTCAGGCAGGTTGTGGAGGATATGACGGCGAAGTACGGAAAGAAGCTTGCACCGTTTCATTTACCCATCCGTGAGAACGAGAAGTTCGTTGGATATATCAATGTGATCACGGAGCAGGCTTACCGCTGGAAAGGCAAGGAGGTTGTGGAATGTGAGATGCCGGAGTACAGCAAGGCCAATCTCCAGATATGCCGGGATACGCTGATGGAGGCAGTGGCAGAGACGAGTGAAGAGTTCATGGAACGGTACTTCAATGGAGATAGTTTTTCTGAGGCAGAGATAAGAGCGGCTCTTCGGAATAACGTTATGGATGGCAGCATAGTTCCGATGTCTATGGGATCAAATCCTCTTGGCCAGGGTATTTATACATTGTTAGATGATATAGTCAAGTATATGCCTAGCCCGGAAAACCGTAAGATTGCGGGAATTGATTTGAAGAGCAATGAAGTCTTTGAGGGAGATTATGACTTCGCAAAGGCAAAATCGGCATATATTTTCAAGACGATCGTAGATCCTTTTATCGGTAAATATTCGCTGATCAAGGTCTGCTCCGGCGTATTCAAGAGCGATGATCTGATCTATAACGATGAAAAGGAAATAGAGGAAAAGATCAGCAAGCTTTATGTTCTGCGGGGAAATAAACCGATCGAGGTGACTGAGCTTCATGCGGGCGATATCGGTGCCATCGCAAAACTCACTGCAGCAAGGACAGGAAATACGCTCTCGACAAAGGCGAGGATCATACGCTACGGCAAGACAGATCTGCCGAAGCCATGTATGGCAATGCGCTATAAGGCAAAGAACAAAGCGGATATTGATAAGATCGCCCAGAGTCTGCAAAAGCTGACCCATGAAGACTGTACCCTGCAGATTGTCAATGATGCAGAGAACAAGCAGACACTTCTGTGCGGAATGGGAGATATGCATCTGGAGGTTGTTGTCAGCAGACTGCACAACGAATATAAGGCGGATATTGAACTGATGAATCCAAAGATTGCCTATCGTGAGACAATCCGAAAGAAATCAGATGTGGAGTACAAGTACAAGAAACAGTCAGGAGGACACGGACAGTACGGTCATGTCAAGATGCGCTTTGAACCGTCCGGCAATCTGGAAGAAAGCTTTCTGTTTGAACAGGAGGTAGTCGGAGGAGCAGTGCCGAAGAATTTCTTCCCGGCAGTGGAGAAAGGACTTCAGGAGTCCGTGCTCAGCGGACCGCTGGCAGCCTATCCGGTTGTGGGAATCAAGGCAGTTCTGTATGATGGCTCCTACCATCCGGTGGATTCCTCTGAGATGGCGTTCAAGATGGCGACCATACAGGCATTTAAGAAGGGAATCATGGAAGCACAGCCAATCCTTCTTGAACCGATCGAAACGTTGCGTGTCACCGTGCCGGAATCCTATACGGGCGACATCATGGGCGATCTGAACAAGCGGAGAGGAAGAGTGCTGGGAATGCACCCGATGGGAGACGGCAGAACAATGATCGAGGCAGATATTCCACAGGCAAGCCTGAATGGCTACTGTACAGTGCTTCGGTCTCTTACCGGAGGCAGAGGCGAGTATTCCCACACCTTTGCAAGATATGAACCGGCACCGCCGGATGTACAGGAAAAGGAAGTTGCTGCAAGAGCGGAGAAGGTTGCAGAGAAAAATAAGGATGAATAGAACCAAAGAGAACGAAAATCTGTCATTTTGGTTGACAAATCTGCCTGTTATTATAAAATAATAACGTATGTATTATTGAGAAAGGCATGGTCATAGAAATGGCAGAAGTTTACAATCACAGAGAAGTAGAAACAAAATGGCAGAAGATCTGGGATGATGAAAAGGCATTCAAGACCTCAGATGATTACTCCAAACCGAAATATTATGCGCTGGTGGAGTTCCCGTACCCCTCGGGACAGGGACTCCATGTAGGTCATCCAAGACCATATACAGCATTAGATATCGTTGCAAGAAAAAGAAGAATGCAGGGCTATAATGTACTGTATCCTATGGGATGGGACGCTTTTGGTCTGCCGACCGAAAACTATGCGATCAAAAATCACATTCATCCGAAGATCGTAACCAAGAATAACGTAGCCCGTTTCAAGGGACAGTTACATTCACTGGGATATTCCTTTGACTGGGACAGAGAGATCAATACAACAGATCCGAACTATTACAAGTGGACACAGTGGATTTTTCTGAAACTGTTCAAGGCAGGACTTGCTTATAAATCCGAGATGCCGATCAACTGGTGTACCTCCTGTAAAGTGGGCCTTGCAAACGAAGAAGTTGTGAACGGTGTCTGTGAAAGATGCGGATCTGAGGTGGTTCGTAAGGTTAAGAGCCAGTGGATGCTGAAGATTACGGAATATGCAGACAAGCTGATCGAGGGGCTGGACAGCGTAGACTATATTGAGAAGGTTAAGGTTTCTCAGAAGAACTGGATCGGCAAATCAACCGGTGCGGAAGTAGACTTCTCCATCAAAGGAAAAGAGGATAAGCTTCGTATCTACACAACAAGATGTGACACCCTGTTTGGCGTAACTTATATGGTTGTGTCCCCGGAGCATCCGATCATTGACAAATATAAGGATGAGTTAAAGAACTGGGATGCAATCGCAGCGTATCGTGAGCAGGCAGCGAGAAAGTCTGATTTCGAGCGTGCAGAGCTTGCAAAGGAAAAGACCGGTGTGAAGATTGAAGGACTTACAGCTGTCAATCCGGTTAACGATAAGGAGATACCGATCTTTATTTCGGACTATGTTCTGATGAGTTATGGAACCGGTGCGATTATGGCGGTACCGGCACACGATGAGAGAGACTGGGATTTTGCCAAGAAATTTGACCTTCCCATTATCGAAGTTGTGGCAGGCGGCAAGAATGTACAGGAAGAAGTATACACAGATGTTGCGACAGGTACTCTTGTAAATTCAGGTTTCCTGGATGGGCTGAATGTAGATGAAGCTAAAAAGAAGATGATCGCATTTCTGGAAGAGAAGGGAATTGGCAGTGCCAAGACCAATTATAAACTGAGAGATTGGGTATTTTCCAGACAGCGTTACTGGGGAGAGCCGATTCCGATCGTACACTGTGACAAATGCGGTTATGTACCGATTGATGAAAGCGAACTTCCGCTGGAACTTCCGGATGTAGAAAGCTATATGCCTACAGATAACGGAGAATCACCGCTTGCGCTTATGACAGACTGGGTGAATACAACCTGTCCCTGCTGTGGTGGACCGGCGAAGAGAGAGACAGATACCATGCCGCAGTGGGCAGGATCTTCCTGGTATTTCCTGCGGTATACAGATCCGACAAACACAGAGGCTCTTGCAAGCAAGGAAGCTCTGCAATACTGGATGCCGGTAGACTGGTACAACGGAGGGATGGAGCATACAACACTGCATCTTCTGTACTCCAGATTCTGGCACAGATTCCTGTATGATGAGAAGGTTGTTCCGTGTCCGGAGCCGTATATGAAGAGAACATCTCACGGAATGATCCTTGGATCAAATGGTGAGAAGATGAGTAAGTCCAGAGGAAATGTTGTCAATCCGGACGATATCGTAAATGATTACGGCGCAGATACTCTGCGTACCTATGAAATGTTTATCGGTGCCTTTGATCTTGCTGCATCCTGGTCTGAGGATGGAGTGAAGGGATGTCGTCGATTCCTTGAGAGAGTATGGAAATTACAGGATATCCTGACAGAGGAAGAAGGTTTCTCCAAAGATCTGGAGACAAAGCTTCACCAGACCATCAAAAAGGTCAGCGCAGATTTTGAAAATCTGAAGTACAACACGGCAATCGCTGCAATGATGGCTCTGATCAATGAATTTTATAAGAAAAATGCGGTTACCAGAGGCGAGTTTAAAACATTGCTTACGCTTCTGAACCCGGTAGCTCCTCATATCACAGAGGAATTATGGCAGTTGGTAGGCTTTGAAGGAAGAGTATATCAGACTACCTGGCCGGAGTTCGATGAAGCTAAGACTATTGAGACGACCGTAGAGATCGCAATACAGATCAATGGAAAGACACGTGCAACCCTTGCAATCGGCAAGGATGACCCGAAGGATGAAGTCATTGCCAAGGCGAAGGAGACGATCGCCGATAAGCTCACAGGAACGATTGTGAAGGAAATCTATGTTCCCGGCAGACTGGTCAATATTGTGCAGAAATAAAAATGAGTTGATTATTTCTGATATTGTGAGTATAATATAAGTACCAAGAGAGAAATCTCTTCCTGAAAACAGGACACGAAGCATAAGGTGTTTGCTTCCGTTGCACTGGCAACGTTAAAACTTTGCGATTACTCTTTAGCATAGAGGATAAATAAGCCGGACAGGTGAAAGGCCTGTGATTTGGTGGCAAAGCACCATAATGAAACCAGCCTTTTGAAATTGTGGAGAAACCTTTGTATCAAAGGTTTCTCTTTTACGTTAAGGAGAATTATGAAGTGTAGAGTGCGGAATACAAGGATACTGACTTCTGAGGAATTGCTAGCAATATTGCATAAAAGCGCAATATTGTATTCAGAATATGCTGACACTTCTCTATTGTTCATATTTAGAGAGAAAAAGTCAGATAAATATGATTATTATGAGACGAGATTTGGAAAGAATAATTTTATGCATCTTGCAGGTATAAAAAGTGAGACTTTAGGTGCAAAAGAATTTTATGAGTTATGTGTTGAAGGAACGATTACCAGAGAAGATTGTACTCCGCGAAAGGATGCAAATACGATGTATTCAAAAGTGGCGATTATGGAGCAGATGCTGGAGTTAAGAAACAGCAGGTGCTATAAAATTGGAGAAAAGGATTTGGTAACACGTGATAATGATTTTGAGATGGCCACTGGGAATTTGAATGGTGTAATAGGATACGATTCAAGAATAAAATTAAAAGGGACAAATAAGGTGGATGGAACAAAATTGCCGATACCCACTACTTTGTTAAATAACCCCATAACGGACTATTGCTCCAGACCGCAGAAAATAATGTTCATTTTGCAGAAAATGGATGGCGAAAAAACCTATAACAAATTATTCTTTGAGATTAAAAATGGTTTATTCCAAACGGAGCAAGAATTTTTTGGAGATGAGTTAAAAACTCTGATTGCCATAGATAAATAAAACGAATTGTAGAAAGACATCAAGGCAAGCGTTATTTTGCTTGCCTTAAAGTGTGTGACAAAAGGATTATGAAGAGTGGTTTAGAATTTGCCTAAACTTTTTTCTGCCGCATCCGCATCAGCTTGTCGATCCGGTCGATTTCCTCTGGAGTAGAGTACTGACGGATCGTCTCAATAATGAGATTCATTTCTTCATTGTCGAAGGAAACATTGTGTTCCTGTCCTTTTTTGGCTACGGAAAGCAAAAAAGGAAGCAGCTTTTCCTTGGAGAGCGACTGGCTTTCAAAAACCAGCGCCTGCAAGAAATCAAGCTTGGCTTTGTCTATATGTGCAATTGCAGGGTCCTGCATCCATTCTTCTGTCATGAGATAAATACCTCCTGGTAATTAGTTTTGAGGCTGCAAAAAGGCTTCATACATGGCCTTCTGTTCGGGAGTAAGCATGTTCATCAACATATCAAGCATAGAGGAAGAACCCTCCCCCTGCGCATCCGGGCCAAAGGGCATATCCATATCGGGGAAAAGTTCCTTCATACTGGCTATTGTCTGATTCATTTCCTGTAAGCTCTGCATCGTTTGCAACATCGACTGCATCTGCTCAAGCTGCTTTATTTCCTCTGGCGTGGAATACAGGCAGAGCTGACGGCAAAGATCGTGAAGATCGGAAAGTGATTTTGATTTGTTGCTGCATTCGCAGATCTGCAAAGGGTGTTTTCTTGTATATTCCATGGTGTATTGCAACTCCAGATATTTGATATAAACCGCAAGGTGCTTTTGCATAGGAGGGTCTATGTAGGGGAGGAGTATTTTCATTTTTTGGATCTGATTAGTTGTATACAGGGCATCGAATGCCATAACGTTTGTCGTTTCCTGTGATCTGTCGCCCATAGTATGACCCCTTCTGATGCCTGCGATATCTCTGTACAGTATATGCTGCAAGAGAGAAAAATAGGCCCGAAGCCGAGCCTATTTTTTGATATGCAAACAAGATATGAAGGGGTTGTGTCAGAAAAAAAGAATTAGTTACCGCATCCGCAGCAGGAGAAGAGCAGGATGATCCAAATCAGGGAAGAACAGCAGTTATTATCGCCGTTATTTCCGAAAATGTTTCCGAGACTTGTTCCGTTACCGCATCCGCATCCGTTGTTGTTTCCACAGCAGGACAGAAGGAGAAGAATCCAAATGATAGAACTGCATCCGCATCCGTTGTTGTTATTGTTGTTGGTGTTGCTGCATCCGCACTGAGTTGCTGTTAAATCGCTCATGATGTGCCTCCACAATTATTTTATTTATGGTATATCTTATGGTGGATGCTTGTATGTGTTTCCTTTGTGGAAGAATATTGATAAAATTTTTAAATTATAAAGCGATAATTAAAAAAGCTTGCATAAATTTCAAGATATAGTAAAATAAAATTGTATGCAAACTAGAAATAGAGCATATGCCCGATTATACATAAAAGGAGCGATCCCCAAATGGAGGGATTTGAGGTTGCAGGAAGAAGATTCCGAACAGAGGCAGATCGCAAAGCAGCAGAGAGGGATCTTAAAAAAATCGAAGAGATCAGAGCCCGCGTCAACATGCAGCAGCCGGGAGAGGTTATCAGGCTGTATGATGATATGCAGTCCGGACAGTACCGGTTTGAAACGGTAGTCGGCAATGATTTTGATGATGAAATCTATGAGCTGGCAACGAGATTCAAAAAACAGGGCTATACCAGAGACAGTCGGATCAATCCCAAGGAGCTTCGCAAAAAGAAGAAAGCCACGAAAAAGAAGCAGCCTGCAAAGGTTTCGGCATCTAAGGAGGACAAGCCTGAGGAGCCGATGGATGCTGATATGCAGAAGATTGTCAAGCAGGAGCTGAAAAGGCGGGATGTGCGTAGGAGAGCATTGATCATTGTGTGCAGTATTGTAGCGCTAGGGTGTTTCGGATATTTTGGAGCGTACTCCTATTATCTGGAAAAGAATACCATGGACTATGATGCACTGGCGCAGCTCAAGGGAGCGGACATGCTGACTCCGAGTGTAACGATTCATTACACACAGGAGGAAGAGGTGGATCTGGAGGTTCTCGACGAGTACAAAACACTGTACAATAAGAACAAAAGTCTAATCGGATGGCTTAAAATTGACGATACAAATATTGATTATCCTGTCATGCAGACAGCCAATAATGAATATTATCTGGATCACAACTACAATCAGGAGTATGACAAAAACGGCAGTCTGTTTTTGGACAAGGATTGCGATGTTGTACACCGCAATACCAACCTGATCGTATATGGACATCACATGAAATCCGGTAAGATGTTCGGAAACCTGAGCCAGTATGGAAACGAGAAGTACTGTAAGGCCCACGAGATCATTCAATTTGATACAATCTATGAAAAGGGAACCTATCAGGTGATGTATGTATTCCGTACCAGGGTATACAACGAGGACGAGGTTGTATTTAAGTATTATCAGTTTCTGGATGCGGTGTCAGAGAAGGAGTTTAATTCTAATATGCAGGAGATGGCAGAGCTGTCGCTGGTAGATACCGGTGTGACAGCAAGCTATGGGGACGAGCTTCTGACATTGTCAACCTGCGACAGCTCGGAGACGGATGGACGTTTCGTGGTGGTTGCAAAGAGAATAGAGTAGATTGCTAATTCATTAAAATAGATAGTTGGGGAATGATAAGGAGAGATACCATGTCGAAAAAAATGCAGGGGAAGAAAAATAAGAGGGGACTGAAAAGAACCGTAAGACGCAGTATGGCTGCTATACTGATGATTACGGCGATTGCAGTTGCAGCAATTCCGGTACCGGAGGTTAGCGCAGATGATCCTGACAGTACAGGAACTACATCAAATACCTGTCTTCAATGTGGACAGAAGCATGGGGAACTGGTGTATCAGGTAGATATTTCAGGCGCAGATGGTATAGTGGCAAGTACACCGGCGGTTGATCTGAACGACAAGACAAAGTATATTACAACACCAAATATTTTTATATCCAAAACAGCAGAGTATGGAATACTGGATTGGCAGTATAAACTGACCAGGACTGGCGATGGCAACAAGAGATATGTTTTGGATTATAATACTCGATATCTGGCGGAAGATGTTTATTTGAGAGATAATGTTGAAGGCGAATACGAAACAGTATCTATGGATACATATCGGGCATTTTATTATAATAAAGCAGACGGGCAGCCCAGGGTCGTTATAAAAACTTCAACGAAGACAGGGCCTAACTATGAACTGATAAAAAAATATTTTGCAAATTATGAGAGCTTTCGTAACTTTGATAAGGATACGGAGGGCAACTATCCCATCATAGAGATTACAGCAGAGGACTTTAACAGCTATTATGGAACTCAGAGCGAAAGCATGAAACAGAAGTTCTTTTGCGATAAAACAGAGGGATATCAGGGATATACCCTGTATGAGGTCATCGACAAGTTGGCAGATCGTGATCCATCAGACCCTGCTGATGTACATAGCTTTGTATTAAAATGGCTGGGTGAGGGAGCGCTGCCGTCCGGAACAATACTGGATAGCAATAATTTTAAGGTTAGCAAGACATATACAATTATCGGTATTGCCGATAAGGCTTTTGCACCGAAATCAGCCAGTGATTCTGCAGCGTACCGTATTAAGAATCTTACGCTAGGTGAGCAGATTAAAGAAATCGGAGATGAAGCCTTCAAGGGATGTACAACCCTTCAGACAATCAATATCAGCAACGTTGACCGTATTGGAGATGGTGCTTTTAAGGGGTGTACGAATCTGCATTCGGTAACCATGAATCCGACAGTGATCGGCGCGGAAGCTTTTCAGGGAACAAACCTTTCGGGAGAGGTGACACTGGGAAATGCCGTTACGAAAATTGGTGCAGGTGCATTTGCATACAGCCCGATTTCCGGAGTTAACTTTTCGAATTGTACAAATATAAATATTTCCAAATATGCATTCTACAACTGTACCAGTCTTACAAAGGTTAACTTTGGAGATACCAACAGAAGTCATGTCAAGAGCATGGGTAAGGGGTGCTTTGCAGTCGTAAATGCCAGTTCAGCAGGCATGACACAGTTTGAATTTCCTTTTAACCTGAAATCCGGAATAACAACCAAAGATGACCCGAGCGAGGGAATTGCGGACTATGTTCTGGCTGGAAGAAGTGCATTACAGAAGGTTACGATGCCGAAGGAGTTTAGTGGAGTTGTTCCAATCCATACCTTTTCAAATTGTAGAGGTCTTCAGAGCGTATTGTTCCCTGACAGTGCTGGAGATGCAAAATTTGACAAGAATCTGTTTAAATCGCTTAGCAATGAAGGATTTTATGTACAGGGACCGAAGATCAGCAGTACGACAGGAACAACTGCTGGTCCTCGATCCAGCACTTGGGATGCTACGAATTACAATGATGTTCCAATTCCGTATTGCTATATAGAGAATGGAAGAACTTATTATGAGGTATGCAGTGACATATACCTTCTCAGTATTGACCAGTCAACAAATACATTAACCAAATGTGAATTGAAAGAGCCTGGTAAAAAACCGAAAGATGGTAAACTGATTATTCCGTCTTATGTGGGTATAACACCGGTTAAGAATATCGGCAACGGTTGCTTTAACGATACCAACCTGACAAAGTCTGTTAAGGATCTTGTGATTGGTGACAATATTGAAAACATCGCGGCAGGTGCATTTCAGAATACCGAAATAGCAGGTTCGACGGGAGTTACCAAGTGGCAGAATCTTTCCAGTGTTAAATTTGGAACCGGAATTAAGAGTATCGGTGAGAATGCGTTTGAGAATTGCTTTAATCTGACGGATGTAACCTTTGCAACGCCACAGGGACAGAATTATACTTCTTTGACGATTGGCAATAATGCGTTCCGTACAAACGGAGATGAATTGACATTCCATGCAGATATCAATGAAAATTATGCGCCGTTTAAGTATGCGATGAATCCAGACAATTATGTTAAGGATTCCAACGCCGGAGTACGCATTCGCTATCAGAGCAGATGGGACAGCCCGGATTCCAAGCATCTTTCCGTTATGTACGGAGAATTTGATGATGGTAACGGATATATAACATTATTGGACTATCCGGAGTACGATGAGATATTTGGTACATCTGCAGATATTTCCCTGCAACAGGAATTACAGGATTATCAGAAAAAGAGGGAGGCTGCTTTTTACCAAAAATATTCTGGTGCGGAATATGATGAGAAACGAAGAGCGTTTGCTGATGCTTGGGATTCTCAAAAAGAAGCTGCATATACTGATGCTCTATATGGTCCTTGGGTTAATGAAGATTTTTGCAAGGGTACATATACAGAAAAAAGTAGGACACTGCCCAAATGGAAATGGTGTACAACAACAGAAAATAAAAATATGGGGGACTTGGTACGCCTTGAAGAGAAGGGACAGTCTCTGTATGATTTCTTCTTTGAACCGCTTGTTGTGGAGGCGGCCGACACCGATCCTAAACCATATTTTGAGCAGAACCCATTTGAGTTTATTGATAATTATCTCGAAGTGAAAAAAGCGAATCCGGATCAGACACCAAACAGAGATTCTGTAGTAGACTATAAGAGCTGGGATGATTTTGAGCAGAGTATTATAGATTCTGTTTATAATATTACAATGCCGAGTTGTATCAATTCGATTGATGCACAGTCCTATAAGACTGGTAAGAAGACAGCGACAAGCTATCGGACCTATTTTGGCGCCACATCTCCGGAGACGTTCCAGAAGAATACTTATGTGGAGTCTATTGAACTTCCGGGTGTAGAGATCATTCCGGACAATGCTTTTGGAGGCTGTACATCACTTGAAAGACTGGTTCTGTCAGACAAGTGTAAAGAGATTGGAACGCTGCCGTTTACGACAGACAATACACCACCGGATAAGATAACTGACAGCTGTCCGAAACTTTGGTCGGTGACAATACCGGATACAAATACAAAATATAAAGCACAGAACGGTATTATCTACGAGGCAGATGATACCAATACGGGCAAATATAAGATTGTACAATGTGTGCAGAGACGTGGTGACAGCAATGTAAATGATGAGGGTGTTTCCAACAACACTGTATCTGCGGCTACAGATCCGTTGATCGCATCCGTGAATAAGATTGCAGACAGTGCATTTGAAAATTGTATTTACCTGAGAAATGCAGATTTAAGTGAAGCAACCAGTCTGGAAGAGATACCAGAGGCTTGTTTTAGGAACGATCAGAAGCTTGTCTCAGCAAATCTGCCGGTATCAGTCAACAGCATTAAGGCAGATGCGTTTGCAAATATTACAGACAGCAGTATGGACTACAGAGGAATTCCTGCTCTGGAACTGACAATTACCGGTAAGGAAGTATTCATCGCAACCGATGCGGTAGAACCGAAGAACGGTGTGCAGATTAACACATACAAGGATACATCTGCTTACGAGTATGGTACTTACTACCAGAGTAAGGGAAAGGGAATGACGGTGAAACTGATTTCCGACAGTTTCCTTGTGAAGTTCCTTGATTATAATTCAAGCATTATTAAATCCTTCTACGTGGAGGAGGGACATGTTCTTCGTCAGAATTCAGCTGATCCGACACAGGATGAGGTTCCGACGATGACGAACTCAACGTTTACCGGATGGAAGTCAGATACCGGAAAGTCTGTTTCTGATCCGATTACGGAGAACACAAACTTTATTGCACAGTACGATGGTACCGTCGGTGGAAAATATATGGTTACTTTCTCTGATTCTATGGATGGATCAGTGTATAAGAGTATGACCGTGGAAGCCGGAACGACAATTTCAGCAGATGATTTCCCTTCACCGAAATATCATCAGGGCTATATCTTTGATAAGTGGCTTGGAACGGGCAATGCGACAGTAGGAAGCACAATTACGGATACAACCGTGTTCCTCGCTCTTTATAAGGCAGAGGGCAGTGGAACTACCAGTGGAGGCAGTACGACGACGAGCGGTTCCAGCACAAGCAACAGATCGACAAGTTCAACGAGCACTTCATCCAAGGCAAGCAGCTCGACGACAAGTTCAAGTTCCAATACAAGCTCCGGCTCCAGCACAAGCACAAGCAATACATCGAATACATCCGGTTCCGGATCGACAGCTTCGATGTATACGGTTACCGTTGAGAACGGAAGCGGAAGCGGAAGCTATGCAGCCGGATCTACAGTTGTAATTGCAGCGAACACTCCTGCGGCAGGTATGGTATTCAGCAAATGGACAACCGAGTCGAACGGCGTGGCACTTGCCAGCGTGAGTATGTCGGCAACCACCTTTGTAATGCCGGCAAACAATGTTACCGTGACAGCAAACTATGTAGCAGGCAATGGAACGGCGGCAACTGCTGCAACGGGAACAAACGGAAATGGTACAAATAATGGCAATAACGGTAATAATGCAGCCAACAACGGAAAGGGTAATACAACGGTAGACATTACGAAGCCGGGTATCTCGAATAAGGATCTTGCAACGGCCAATGTCAACGGTTCTTCCGATAACTTTATTGTGAAGATCACAGAGACCGATGAAGCGACAAGGGCAGTTGCGGCAGCGCTTACCAATAAGTACGGTACACTGGACAATATCCTGTATTATGCAATGGATATCAGTCTGTATGATTCGACCGGAACTACAAAGATTACCAATACAGAAGGGTTATCCATTGATATCACGATTCCGATTCCGGATGCGCTGGTTTCCTATGGTGGAAACAATATGGCCGGTGCGGTTGTGACAGGTGATCAGCTGGAAGATCTGAGTGAGAGATTTACGACGATCAACGGTGTTCCTTGTATTTCGTTTACGGCAACGCACTTCTCGCCTTATACGATTTACGTTGACACAGGTAATCTGACAGAGGGTACACTCGATGTAACACCTAAGACCGGTGATCCGATTCATCCGAAGTGGTTCCTGTCAATTGGTCTTGCCAGCCTGTCTCTGATCCTGTTGCTGAAGAAGGATAAGAGAAGCAGCAAGCCCAGAAAAGCATAACAACAGCATGGGAGAATCCTATGATCAAGAAAATACGCAATCTGATCGGTTCGCTTTTGCTTGTAGCAGCAATTGCAGTGACACAGATTCCAGTAACAGATGTGGAGGCCGTGACAACGGCTTCCGCATCTGATTTTCAAATGGACGGAACTACATTAGTGAAATATAAAGGCACGGCACAGGACGTGTCTGTTTCCAATTACGTGGAAAAGATCGAGTCGGAGACGTTTGCCGGAAACGATGAGGTAAAGCATATCACAGTCGGAGAGAGCGTGAAGTCGATCGGAGCCAGAGCCTTTGCAGACTGTGCAAATCTGGAATCCGTGACAATCCCGGATTCTGTGGAATCGATTGATACCGCTGCTTTTGCAGGATGTCCGCTTCTGAAAGAGGTTTCCATCGGAAAAGGATTGAAGACTCTGGGAAATGGTGTTTTTTCCGGCGATTATAGTCTGGCAGATGTAGCGATCGACAGCAGTAATCCTGAATTTACCTGTAATGAGGGAGCAATCTACAACAAGGATGGACTGGATACTCTTTATCAGGTTCTTGCGGGCAGAAAAGGGGATTCCTATGTGATGCCTGCGAGTGTCAGCAGTATCAAGCCGTATGCATTCTGGGGAGATTACAATTTACAGAAGGTCAGCATCAGCAGCAATGTGAAGGATATTCCCGGATATTGTTTTTCTACCTGTAAGAATCTGAAGGATGTGGCATTGCCCTATTCGGTCAGCCGTATTGATATGAAGGCTTTTGAGGACTGTGTAAGGCTGCGGAATATTACAATTCCTCCTTCGGTAAACACAATCCACAGTACAGCATTCGACGGGTGTACCAAGCTGTCTATCGATGCACAGCCAGGATCTGAGGCGGAAAAATTTGCACAGACACTCGTGCTTGATGATATTGATGTATCAGAATACGAAGAAGCACCCATACCGAATCAGAATTCGGTAAGTGAAAACTCCACAGAGGGAGAGAGCGGAGAACAGGAATCTGGACCGGTGGATTATTATCACGAAGTTACCCATATGAATCCGATGGAGCAGGATGCGGAGGATGGAACGGTAAAGGGCGTGACAAGAATCATTGGTCAGCATGCATTTGTGATGATCGACAATGCACAGGCAACGATCAATGTGGGAGATACGGGAGACGTGATCGGCGGAACACCGGAAGGAGTATCGATCCCGGCACAGGCTTATTATGACAATGCTATGGAATCTGCAACATTTCCGGCGGATACGGAGCGGATCGGAGAGTTTTCTTTTGCAAGATCCAGGCTGAAAAGTGTGAAGATTCCGGATGGTGTGAAACAGATTGGATATGGAGCATTTTATCATTGTGATAAACTGGAGAAGGTGACGATTCCAAACAGTGTGGAATCAATTGAGTCTTTTGCATTTGCAAAGACACCCTGGATGGAGAGCTGGCTGCATCAGGTGGGGAGCGGAAGCGATTTCCTGATTGTCGGAGATGGTATTTTGCTCGCCTATCGCGGCAACAGCGAGCAGGTGACGATTCCCGATACCGTGAAACAGATCGGACCGGATGTTTTCCGGGAGCATAACGAGATTACACAGGTGACGATTCCGGATAGTACAACAATCATTGGAGAAGCCGCATTTATGGATTGTGCATCTCTGACATCTGTGCAGGGCATGAAGGCGGTACAGGAGATCCGTGACAGGGCATTTGCAGGCTGTCCAATCCGGAATGTACATATTCCGGCATCTGTGAAGGAAATAGGACTCAGAGCTTACGATTGTACAGGAACAGACAAGCAGATAGCTGATACAGCGGTTGTCTTTGATGGGACAAAGCTTCCGGTGCTTGCCTATGGAACAGCGGCAACAAAGCTGTATCATGACAATTACAGAGGATATTCTCTGGCAGGAAATGCAGTTTCTGTCATACGTAACGGTGTCAATGTGCAGGAGCAGGGAAAGGATACGGTACTGGAGCAGGGACAGATGGGCTTTGACGGTACGGTATGCCGGATTGACCGCGAACCGGACGGAGATACGCCGGGCTCTTTACAGGTGCTTTGGAAAAATGGTGGCCCGGACCTTACAGGGAGAACCTTTTATCTGGATGGAAAGGCCTATGAAGTACAGAGCGGACAGGCAACCGGTCCTGTTGTGGTAGATGAAAGAAAAAGTGCTATAGAACAGACGCAGGAAAATGCGGAGCAGGAGCAGACAGCAGAGGCATTAATCACGGTGATCGCAGGCAGTCAGTATCTTCCGGAACAAGCCGGTGTCACAGCAAATGTGGAAGGTCTTGAGGGCAGATACACGTTGAATGTCATGGACAGTGATACGGCAAAACGTGAGATCCAGAAGGTCTACAAGGGCATGTACGGTGATGCAATTCCTGCTGGACTGGAAGGTTATGAATTGCAATTCACAGAAGAAAAGACCGGGATACCCATTACTTCACTTGGCAAGATGACAATGGATGTATCTATGCCGGTGCCGGAAGGACTTGACCCGGACACACTGCATATCCTGTGCCTTAACACAGACGGACTTCTGAGAGAACTGGATCATCACATCACGACAAAGGACGATGCAAAGTGGCTACAGTTCACTACAAAGCATTTTCCGTACTATGTGATGTACAGCGATGCGACATCTACAGAAGAGGTTGTTGCGCAGGGACAGACACAGCTTTCTGAGGGAAGAATGACGTTCAGCGCACAGGGACAGAGAAAGACGGCTGCAGTCTCTAATCAGAAAACCTATTGGAAATGGGCTCTTGCGGGAGGGCTTTTCCTGACTGCAATGGCAGTATTTTTTGTAAATGGAAATTTAAAACTTCGCAAGCTGAAATTTCATAAAAAGAATTGATTCTGACTCCCGGCATAAACTGTTTTAAGCCGGGAGTTCTTATTCTGGTTTTTAACTCTCAATGGTTACATGTGATAATTTAACGGAGATAGCTCTTATGGGAAAAAATGTATTTTTGGATGAAATGGAATTAAAGCGACTTGTGACGCAGGGCAGACTGCTTTCAGAATATGAACAACCAATATACCAAAAGGTGATAGCAGGAAGAAGCGGATTGACACTTTTAGATGTGGGTTGCAATAATGGCTGGAAAACAAAGGAGCGTTTTTGTGATAAAGATTTCAAAAAAGTTATTGGCATAGAGTGTTTGAAGCCATTAGTGGAGCAGGCAAAAGAGAAGTTGGAAGATGAAGTGTTTTCCTTTTATACCTGTGATATCACGGAAGAAGATTTCACGAAAAAACTTCGACAAATTATGCAGAATGAAGATGTTCCGGCATTTGATGTGATTCATTGTTCTTTTGTATTGATGCACACAGATAATCCAGAGGACATTTTAAAGAGACTCAGGGAGTTTCTTGCACCGGAAGGAAAACTTATCGTAATAGAAGCGGATGATGCGCAAAGCGATATGTCTCCGGACAAAGATGGATTATTAAAAAAAATGCTTGAAGTGCTTTCTGTAGATCCGTATGCAGGAAAACGAAACATGGGGGAAGAATTGCCACGGTTACTTTCAAACAGCGGATATGCAGATATAAAATCTGAATGTACAAAGGTATGTTCTTCCGGTATGGAAAAACAAAAGAAAGAAGATATCTTTGAGGTATACTGCTCTTACCTGCCAGAAGATTTATCGTTACTTGGAAAACAAAATGGTACATATAAAAGTGAATGGGAATGGGTGCAGAAGAACTTTGATAAGCTCTATCAGCAGATGACGGATGAGGCAACAACAGTTTCCATGGGATTCAGAATTTGTACCTGTGGAGGTGGAAATGCTGAGTAAGGATGATTTAACGTTAGTGCCACTGACAAGGGAACTGATCGAGCCGACGATAGCGATGTGCGGAGAGTGTGTCGGGAAAAACTTATATACAGAAGAGATGCTTTTGAAAGCACTGGAACGGCCGGAAGAGAAGTTTTTGCTTTTGGTAACGCCGGGAAATAAGCCGGTAGCATATTTATATATTCGTCTGATCGGAATAGAGGAAGCAGAGCAGATAGCAAAGTTGTCGCTGTCAAAACTGAAGGAACTGACAGGAAAAGATACTCCTTTGATTGGAAATATGCAGTCTATCGGAGTGCTGCCTGAATACAGAAATCGTGATATATCAAAATATCTGATAGAGTTGGGATTACAATGGCTCACAGAGGAAACAGAAGCAGATATAGCATTTGGTGTGTGCTGGAAACCACACGGTAAGGTTCCTGTGGAAAAAACAGTGAAGAGCTTCGGATTTTCCCATCTGGCAGATTCCAGACGTGTGTGGTATGACCGGACAGATCTGATATGCCCGGTCTGCAAAGGGCGATGTGAATGTGATGCTGCAATTTATTACAAGAGATTAGATAGACGAGGAGTGTAATGCGATGAAATTACTGCCTAAATTTGTATTGTCTTTGGGAGTATTGGGAGTTGCCTTGACGGTAACGATCTCTCTATTCAGTTATCTGTCTTCCAAAAAGTATCTGGAAGATATGTATGCCCAACGGGTTATCAGTGGAAGTAAAAGTGTGGCAACCATGTTGGATGCAGAGGATGTACAGACGATCATCAGTCCCGGAGGGGAAAACAGTGAAGCGTACAGCCGGGTACAATCCATGCTGAATACTGTAAAAAAAGATGGGAATATTACTTATCTGTCACTGGTCATTCCGGATGAAGACAGTGTGACCTTTTACATAGATACCTGTGTACCGGAAATGGGAGATGACCCTGCAAATCAGCTGACTTATGGAACCGATGTACTGTATACGGATGCTGCCAACGATGAGGCAGATTTACAGAAATATAATTATGCATGGGACTTATATTCGGAGAATAAAGGTACAGACAAGCCGGTCGTGACAGACAACAGCTATGGATATAATTATACTGCGGTTTCTCCGATTCTGGACGAAAATGGAAATGCCATTGCGGAAATTCAGTATATTCTGGATATGCAGGCAGTTCGTGACCACTTAAACTCCTTTTTGTATCAGATGCTTGGAATCTCGTTCAGCATTATATGCGTTGCCTTGCTGCTCTATATGGTATTAGTAAAAAGGATGGTATTAAATCCGGTGAAAGAGCTTTCCAGATTTACAACGGATATTGTAAAGTCAGGAAACTTTGAAAAGCAGAAGATTGAAATTGGAACTAAGGATGAAATAGAAGACCTGGGACAATCCTTTAACTTTATGATTGAACGGCTGGAAGACTATATTCAGAATCTGACTGCTGTTACAGCAGAAAAAGAGCGTATCGGTGCGGAGTTGAATGTGGCAACCCACATTCAGTCTTCTATGCTGCCATGTATCTTTCCGGCATTTCCGGACAGAGATGAACTGGACATCTATGCCACGATGACCCCGGCAAAGGAAGTGGGGGGAGATTTCTATGATTTCTTTATGGTGGATGAAAGGCATATTGCGATTGTCATGGCAGATGTTTCTGGAAAAGGTGTTCCGGCAGCCTTGTTTATGGTAATCGGTAAAACGCTCATAAAGGATCATACCCAACCGGGATGTGACCTGGGAGAGGTTTTCACGGAAGTAAATAACATTTTGTGTGAATCAAATGATAATGGAATGTTTATCACTGCATTTGAAGGTGTCCTGGACCTTGTGACAGGAGAGTTCCGCTATGTCAATGCAGGACATGAGAAACCCTTTATTTACCGGAAAAATGGAGAGTATGAAGCCTATGAGACTAACGCAGGATTTGTTCTGGCAGGTCTGGAGGATATAGAATATCAGGAGCAGAAAGTAAATCTTTCTATTGGGGATAAGATTTTCCAGTATACAGATGGCGTGACGGAAGCGGTGAATAAGGATAAAAAGTTATATGGGATGGACAGACTGCAACATGCTTTGAATGAAAAGTGTTTAGAGTGTAGTCCGGAAGAGACGTTACGGCTTGTCAAAGAAGATATTGATGCCTTTGTGGGAGATAATGATCAGTTCGATGACATTACAATGCTTTGCCTTGAGTATACCGGAAAAATGGAAAAATAAAATATAATAGCATATAAAGAAAGAACTGATTCCGACTCCCGGCATAAACTATTTTAAAGCCGGGAGTTTTTATGTTATGGTTAGGAGAAAAAATGCACGCATTTGTACGGATGCATTTGACGACCGCTAATCATGGACAGGGAGCAGTGAATGGATCGTGTCAGAAAACAGCTTGGGTGTAGTGACAGACTGCAGTGGGAAATCCGACAAAGTGACGAAAGGATCACTGTGGCGGTTTTGGATACCGGAATTTCCCTGCATCCGGATTTACGGGAAAGGATTGTAGGCTATCAGGACTTTGTACATGGTCAGAATGGGATTTACGACGACAGCGGACATGGCACGCATGTGTGCGGCTGCATCGGTGGTGATGGAAGGGCTTCCGGTGGAATTTACCGGGGGATCGCACCGCAGTGCCTTTTTTTGGTAGGTAAGGTACTGGATGAAAAGGGCGAAGGCAGTATTGAAAATATGTACCGCGGATTGCAGTGGGTGCTTCAAAATCAGGAGGAGTTTGGTATCCGCGTTCTGAATATTTCAGTTGGTGTGGGAAATGATGGGGGCAAAAAAAAGATGAATGCCCTGTATCAGATTCTGGAAGAAATCTGGAGCCGTGATGTTGTGATCGTCTGTGCAGCTGGAAATACAGGTCCAAAGCCGAATACGATATCCCCGCTTGGAATGGGGAGACATGTCATCACGGTCGGCTGTAATGAGGGAGGATATTTTGGGGATCGGGAAGATCTGTGTGAGAATTATTCCGGCAGAGGGAGCGCAGAGATGTCTTATCGGAAGCCGGATATTGTGGCACCGGGAACGGATATCGTGTCCTGTTGCTATCGGTGCAGAGCCGGAAGAAACGGCTATCAGAAGGCTTATATGAAAAAGAGCGGGACTTCCATGGCAACACCAATCGTATCCGGTGCGGCGGCTCTTTTGCTGCAACGATATCCGGATCTCCATAACGAGGAAGTAAAACGTAAAATGATCTACAGTGCCAGAAACCTGGGAGAAGACTGGAGTAAGCAGGGGTGGGGGATGTTGGATATCGGAAGAATGTTTTATTAACGGTTGACATAGATGGTATGATTGTATACAATTATACGTGGTCGACATTTTAGAAATAGAATGACCGAAATGATGTGGGGAAAGGTCGTGGATGCGATGTATGATGATGAAAGAACCTTTTTGAATCGTCCTGTGACTATGAATGAGAAGAACAATCTTCTGGAAATAGAAGAGCATATGTACATCTTGGACGATGTAAAGAAACCGAATGTATTTAGAAACATGTTTCCGTACTCGGAGATTCCGAAGATCCCGTTCAATGACAGGATCGTTCCGCATAATATGCCGAAGGAAATCTGGATCACGGATACGACCTTTCGCGATGGTCAGCAGTCCCGTGCACCTTATACGACAGAACAGATTGTAACTATATTTGACTATCTGCATAAGTTGGGCGGACCAAACGGAATGATCCGTGCGAGCGAATTTTTCCTGTACAGCAAGAAGGACAGGGATGCAGTCTATAAATGTATGGAGCGTGGTTATCAGTTCCCGGAGGTTACCAGCTGGATTCGTGCGAGCAAGGAAGATTTCAAACTTGTGAAGGAAATTGGCATGAAGGAAACCGGAATTCTGGTAAGCTGTTCCGATTATCATATTTTCCTGAAACTCAAAATGACCAGAAGACAGGCGATGGATCATTACCTGAGTGTTATTCGTGACTGTCTTGAGGAAGGAATCAGCCCGAGATGCCATCTGGAGGATATCACAAGGGCTGATATCTATGGCTATGTGGTTCCATTCTGTATGGAACTGATGAAGCTGATGGAGGAATATAAGATTCCGATCAAGGTACGTGCCTGCGATACCATGGGATATGGTGTTAACTATCCGGGTGCGGTTATTCCGAGAAGTGTGCAGGGAATTATTTACGCATTACATACCCATGCGGGAATTCCGCATGAGCTGATCGAGTGGCACGGACATAACGATTTCTATAAGGCGGTATCCAACTCAACAACGGCATGGATCTACGGTTGTTCCGGTATCAATACCTCTTTGTTTGGAATCGGAGAGAGAACCGGAAATACTCCGCTCGAAGCAATGGTATTTGAGTATGCCCAGCTCAAGGGCGACCTGAATGGCATGGATACAACCGTGATCACAGAGCTTGCCGAATACTATGAGAAAGAGATCGGCTATCACATTCCGCCGAGGACTCCGTTTGTCGGCAAGAACTTCAATGTGACAAGAGCGGGAATCCATGCGGATGGACTTTTGAAGAATGAGGAGATCTACAATATATTTGACACGGACAAGTTCCTGAACAGACCGGTGCTTTGTGCAGTGTCCAACACATCGGGACTTGCCGGAATAGCACATTGGATCAACACCTATTATAAGCTCAAGGGTGATGAACAGCTTGATAAGAATGGAGAGCTGGTAAGAGCTCTGAAGGTATGGGTGGATGAGGAATATGCGGCAGGCCGTGTGACGGTTCTGACAGATGAAGAACTGGTAGCGCAGATCAAAAAGACCTGTGATGAATTAAAGATTCCGGTTCCAGGTGAACATGGAAAAGAAGGAGATGCGCAGTAAAAAAATGGGCAGTTATGATTTAAAAAGTGAAGTGAATGATAAATACTCCCTGCGTGGCAGAGTGTTCCAGAAGCTCCGGGAGGACATCCTGAGTGGAAAATACAAGGAGCACGAGGAACTGAAGGAGGTTGCGATCGGGGAAGAGCTTGGTGTCAGCAGAACGCCTGTGCGTGAAGCATTCAGACAGCTTGAACTGGAGGGACTGATTCAGATCGTTCCCAATAAGGGTGCCTATGTTACCGGAATTACAGCGAAGGATGTGAAGGATATTTACATGATCCGCTCCCTTTTGGAAGGACTGTGTGCAAGGCTTGCCACAGAGAAGATTACCGGGGAACAGATGGAGGAGATGGAGGAAAACATTTATCTGGCTGATTTTCACGCGCAGAAGGGGCATATGGACCAGATGGCGGAGTTAGATAACCGTTTTCATGACATTTTGTATGAAGCCTGTGATTCAAAGCTGTTAGAGCATACCTTGAAGGATTATCACCAGTATGTGCTCAGGGTTCGTCAGAAAACTTTATCGAACAATACAAGAGGACGGGCCTCCAACGACGAGCACCGGCAGATCATGGAGGCGATCAAGGCAGGCGATGCGGATAAAGCAGAACAGCTTGCAAACCGACATATGATCAATGCCTATGATAACATGGTTAAGAATGGCCTTTATGAGATTTATGGAGAGATAGAATAGCTATAGAGAAAGATAATTACGAAACAAAGAACTTATGATAGAAGTGTGCAAATCGAATAACCAGCCAGGACGCGCTTTCGCTCCGTTCCGGACGCAATGGTACGTAAGTGGCTAAAATACAGCCACTAAGTACCGAGGTTCGCAGTTTTGCGAACCTTTGTCCTCTCAAGGGTCCTTTGCTTGGTTATTGATTTGTATACTTCAATGTGAGGATTTATGAGTTTTGTAATTGCCTAATAGTTATAGAGAGTATAGAGAGTAAGAAGGGAAAGGAAGGAAACAGTGATGGATAAGATTCAGATGACCAACCCGCTCGTGGAGATGGATGGCGATGAGATGACCAGGATTCTCTGGAAGATGATCAAGGAGGAGCTTCTTCTTCCATATATTGATCTGAAGACAGAGTACTATGATCTTGGTCTGGAGCATCGAAATGAGACGAACGATCAGGTGACGGTCGATTCCGCAGAAGCGACCAAGAAATATGGTGTTGCGGTAAAGTGTGCTACGATTACCCCAAATGCGGCCAGAATGTCCGAGTATCATCTCAAGGAAATGTGGAAGAGCCCTAACGGAACAATCCGTGCAGCACTTGATGGAACGGTATTCCGTGCGCCTATCATCGTTAAGGGAATAGAGCCTTGTGTGAAAAACTGGGAAAAGCCGATCACACTTGCGCGTCATGCGTATGGTGATGTCTATAAGAATGTGGAGATCAAGGTTCCGGGTGCCGGAAAGGCAGAACTGGTATTTACCGGAGAGGACGGAACAGAGATCCGTGAGACGATCCATAACTTTACAGGTTCCGGTATCATACAGGGAATCCATAACACGGACAAGTCGATAGAAAGCTTTGCAAGGGCATGTTTCTCCTATGCACTTGATACAAAGCAGGATTTGTGGTTTGCAACCAAGGACACGATATCCAAGAAGTACGATCACAACTTTAAGGACATCTTTCAGGAGATCTTTGATGCGGAATACAAAGAGAAGTTCGACAAGGCAGGAATAGAGTATTTCTATACGCTGATCGATGATGCGGTAGCGCGCGTGATGAAAGCGAAAGGTGGATTTATCTGGGCCTGCAAGAACTATGACGGAGATGTAATGAGTGACATGGTTTCCTCAGCGTTCGGCTCTCTTGCAATGATGACCTCCGTACTGGTTTCACCGAGCGGCGTTTACGAGTACGAGGCAGCACACGGCACGGTACAGAGACATTATTACAAGCACCTGAAAGGGGAGGAGACATCGACAAATTCGGTAGCGACGATCTTCGCCTGGACGGGAGCCCTGAGAAAGCGTGGAGAACTTGACGGTAATAAGGCTCTTATGGAGTTCGCGGATAAGCTGGAGAGAGCAACCATCAAGACGATCGAGGATGGCAGGATGACAAAGGATCTGGCACTGATCACTTCCCTTAAGGATGTGACGGTTCTGAACAGTGAGAATTTCATCAAGGCTGTCAGAGAGACAATGGAGCAGTAATAACAAAATGGGAAACACTCTATTCAGAGAGTGCTTCCCATTTTTCATAAAGTGCCGACAATGCAGAATCGTTTGATTCTTTTTCCTGGGAAAGCGTCTGCAATTTGGCAACATCGGTACAGATTTCCGGCAAGGCCATCTGCTGTTCGATTTCGGTGTTACGCGCCTCCAGATCTGTGATTTCCGCCTCGCATTTTTGAATGGCATTTTCTTTTTTGCGCTGTGCAGCCTGCTGTTCCTTTTTACTTTTCCAATCCTGTTTGCTCTGTGAATCCGAGGCATCCGGGGTTTTTGCAATGCTCTGGACCGATCCGGAGACTGTCCTGTCAGAGGAAAGTTGCATTTCCGGCTGTTCTGCTTTTTTCTCCAGATAATAGTCATAATTACCGAGGTATGTGGTCAGCGCCTTGTGATCCAGTTCGAGAATACGGCTTGCGGTCTTGTTGATAAAATAACGGTCATGGGATACGTACAGAACCGTTCCGGTGTAACCGTTCAAGGCATCCTCCAGAATTTCCTTTGATACAATATCCAGATGGTTGGTCGGCTCGTCGAGGATCAGAAAGTTGGCTTCGGACAGCATCAGCTTGGCAAGAGATACCCGGCCGCGTTCTCCACCGCTGAGGGTCTTGATCTGCTTAAATACATCGTCTCCGGTAAACAGAAAGGCGGCGAGTGTATTGCGGATTTCTGTGTTGCTGAGTGATGGGTAATCATCCGAAATCTCCTCAAAGATGGTCTTATCCATATGTAAAACGTGGTGTTCCTGATCGTAATAGCCGATCTGCACCTTGGCACCGATACGGATTTCACCGGCATCGGGAGGAAGCAGTTCGTTGATCATTTTCAGAATCGTGGTTTTGCCGGTTCCGTTGTCGCCGATGATCGCAACGTGTTCCCCTTTCTTGATATCCATATTCAGGTGTTCAAACAGGGTGAGGGAACCAAAATGTTTGGAAAGATCCTCAATGTGCAGCACATCGTTACCGCTTTCAAACTGGGGGGTCAGCTTGAGATGCATGTCAGCGCGTACTTCCGTAGGCTTTTCCAGAAGTTCTGTTTTCTCCAGCATTTTTTCACGGCTCTCGGCCCTTTTGATCGATTTCTCACGGTTAAAGGATTTCAGCTTTTCAATGACAGCTTCCTGATGCTGGATATAGCTTTGCTGTTTCAGGTAAGCGTTGTAGCTGGCAGTGCGCAGGATTTCTTTCTTGGCGGCGTAATCGGTGTAATTTCCGGAGAAAACAGTTGCCTTTGTGTTGTCCAGTTCAATTACCTTGTTAGCGATCTTATCCAGAAAATAACGGTCATGGGATACAATGATGACCGCTCCCTTATAGTTCAGAAGATAATTTTCGAGCCAGGCGATAGAAGACATATCCAGGTGGTTGGTAGGCTCGTCCAAAATAATAAGATTGGGCTTTTGCAGCAGAAGCTTTCCAAGTGCGACACGGGTTTTCTGACCGCCGGAAAGAGAGGAGATGGATTTGGAGAATTCCTCCTCTGTAAAACCAAGTCCTTTCAAAACACCTGTCAGTTCACTCTTGTAGGCATAACCGTTTGCCTCTTCAAAAGCATGGGTCAGGTTTGCATAAAGATTCATAAGCTGCTCAAGCTGATCGCCCGCAGCGTTTTTCATCTGCAGCTCGATGGAGTGCATACGTGTCTCCATGTCGATGATGTTCTGCTTCACTGACAGAAGCTCTGTATAAATGGTATTATCACCGGAGACTGCCTCATGCTGTGACAGATAACCGATGGTCTTGTCCTTGGACACTATTACGGTTCCGGAATCGGCAGACAGTTCGCCCATCACGATCCGGAGCAGGGTGGTCTTGCCGGCACCGTTGATTCCGACGATGGCGGCCTTGTCATAGTCTTCTATATGAAAAGATACATTTTGGAGTACCGGAACCTCCAAAAAGGATTTATATAAAGCGTTAACTGATAGAATCATTGTCGTTACCTCCAAACGATAGTTTAGCAAGGCATAGATACAAATGTCAAATAGGTTTATCGGCTTGCCTTTTTTTTAACGAAGTTGTATACTGAAAAAGAACAAAAACCGAGAGAGAATGATACGGTTACATTGTATTCTCGGGAAGCATGGGGTAATAGAGTTGGAGCAGAAAGAAATTTCCCAAGCTGTTATCGGACGTTTGCCAAGATATTTCCGATATCTGGGAGAACTGAAGGACGAGGGAACAGAGCGGGTATCCTCGCAGGAACTCAGCGATATCATGGGAGTTACCGCTTCGCAGATTCGTCAGGATCTCAACAATTTCGGCGGTTTCGGACAGCAGGGATATGGATACAACGTCGGTTATCTATATGAGGAAATCGGCAAGATACTGGGCCTTGATAAAGAACATAATCTGATCATTGTCGGTGCCGGACATCTGGGGCAGGCACTGGTCAATTATATGAATTTTGAGAGAAGAGGATTTATTTTCCGGGGGATATTTGATAACAATCAGGAGATTTACGGGAAAAAGATCCGTGGGATAACGGTAAGACCGATGACAGAGATGGAGCGCTTTGTCAAGGAAAATGACATTGACATTGCAGTTCTTGCCATTCCCAAGACAAGCGCTGTGGAAGTTGCAGAACAGCTTGTATCTTATGGGATCAAAGGGATTTGGAACTTTGCACATGTGGATTTGTGTGTACCGAAAGAGATAAAGGTAGAAAATGTACATTTATCCGACAGTCTGATGAAACTGTCCTACAATCTTTCATCAAGGGAAGAGAGATGAAATCCTTTCGGTTGTCAAAAGAGGGGGAGCAATACATATGGCTAAGGATGATGGGGCATTCAGACAGGCGTTAGATGGGAAGAAGATTCCGGTGCTGACCCTTGACAATAACTGGCACAGGCTTTTCACCCAGGTGGAGCATACACCTGAGATTCAGGCGGTTGAGAAGCAGCTGAATGAGCTGATCAAGCGTCAGGGCAAGGCAAATACGGAGAGCAAGGACATTGTCCGGCTTAAGAGAAAGCTTCTGGATGAGATCATGACGCTTGCAGACAGGATAGACAGCAGGAACTCCAGAAAATATGAGAAAGAGATGTCGGAGCATCAGCGTCTGGTCGGTGAATGCAATGACAAGCTGAATGGTTATCGACAGGAGATCGCGGAGCTGCCCGATGAGATCGAAAAGGTCAATGAGCGGCTGATGCTGATCACAATGAGGGAGTGCTATGAAAGGCTACAGCGAAATACCGCAGAGATCGATGCGATCGACGCATGGATCATAGAGATCCGGAAGGAACTGAAAAAGAAAACTGTTCGCAAAAAAGAAAAAGAAAATATGAATTTTCAGCTATACTCGTATATGCACGATCTGTTTGGCGCAGATGTGATGGAACTTTTCGATCTGAAGTATAATCCGGAAGAAAGACATCGCATGCAGCAGGAGGCTGAGACGGACGAGGATATAACAGAGGATTCCTAAAGCAGCAAAGAGGCGCAAAAATCACAAGATTTTGCGCCTTTCTCTTTAGAAGAGGAAAGTTAGAGAAGGAGATAGCGATTTTATGAAAAGATATCTGGTATCCGCCTCAGAGATGAAGCGGTATGATCAAAATACAACCGACATTTTCAAGGTTCCATCACTGCTTCTGATGGAACGGGCAGCGATTGTGACAGTAGAGGAATTACAGCGTGAGCGGGGCAAAATCCCCTGTAAGGTGCTGATCGTTGCCGGACAGGGAAATAACGGTGGCGACGGGCTTGCTGTGGGAAGACTTCTGATGCAACAGGGGTATCAGGTTACCTTTGTACAGATCGGCGATCCGGCAAAGCAGAGTGCGCAGACAAGACAGCAGAGAGAAATTCTCGAGGCATATGGAGCATGTTTTTATGACAGAATAGAAGGCCGTGAATATGCTATAATAATAGACGCTTTATTCGGGGTAGGGTTATCCAGAAATCCGGAAGGGGTATACGCACAGACGATCCATACGATAAATGCCATCCGGGAGAAGGAGCATGCCTGTGTCTGCAGTATTGATATTCCCTCCGGGATCCATTCCGATACCGGAGCGGTGATGGGATGTGCAGTGGAAGCCGATCTTACGGTAACCTACGGGTTTGAGAAGCTTGGACAGATTCTGTATCCGGGAGCTTTTCATTGCGGGAGACTTTGCTGCAGGGATATCGGAATCCTGAAGGAAAGCTTTGCAGGTACGCCTCCTTTTTGGTACTGTCTGGAAAATGCACAGGATGCCCCGCTGCAATCAAGGAGAGCGGATGGAAACAAAGGAACTTTTGGAAAGGTGCTTGCGGTTGTTGGAAGCAGTGAGATCTGCGGAGCGGCTCTGCTGGCGGCCAAAGCAGTATTCCGGTCGGGTGCCGGTATGGTTAAGGTGGTGACGGTGGCAGAGAACAGGGAGACATTGCAACAGAGTGTTCCTGAAGCGATGCTGCTTACCTATACAGAAGGTGAAACAGACAGTGCAGAGTGGAGAGAGAAGCTGCACCAGTCCTTTGAATGGGCAGACTGTATCCTGATCGGTCCGGGAATCGGAACAGCGCAGGATGCAGAGAGACTTTTGGAGGAGTGTATCGTGAACAGTGATCTGCCACTTGTGGCGGATGCAGATGCGTTGAACCTGCTTTCCGAGAAGAAGGTGCTTATCGAGGCACTTCAGAAACAAAGAGAACGGGCCGTGGTGCTCACACCTCATCTGGGAGAATTTGCAAGGCTCTGTAAAGTGACAATCCCGGAGGTGAAAAAGAGATTGCTTTCCTATCCGCGAAAGCTTGCAGAAGAGCTTTGCTGTACCATAGTCTGTAAGGATGCGAGAACGGTTGTCGTGTCACATGACAAGAGGGAAGGATATCTCAATATCACCGGAAACAGCGGTATGGCGACGGCAGGGAGCGGCGATGTGCTTGCAGGAATGATAGCCGGGATTCTGGCGCAGTCAGGAGAGGCAGACAGGGCCGCGGTGAGCGGAGTGCTTTTACATGGAATTGCGGGAGATCTCGCAGCCGGAAAGAGGACGGAAACGTCGATGATGGCTACAGATCTTTCGGATCATATACAGGATGTTTTTAAATTAGCCAGTCAGGCAAAAGAGGAGGCAGATGTACTATGAAAGAAAATTATCAAAGAGTGTGGGCTGAGGTTGACCTGGATGCGGTGTGCTACAATATGGAGCAGATGCATGGCAATATTGATCCGCATACCAAAATGGTAGGAGTCATCAAGACAGACGGCTATGGACACGGAGCGATACCAATTGCCAGAGAACTGGAGAAAATGGATTACGTGTGGGGATATGCCACAGCAACCGTCGAGGAGGCATTAAGCCTGCGGAGAGCCGGTATGGAGAAGCCTATCCTGATTCTGGGATATACATTTCCTTACTGTTATGAAGATCTGATCCGTTATGAGATCCGTCCGGCAGTGTTCCGGGAGGATATGCTTTCGCAGCTTTCCGAATGTGCTGCAAGGCTTGGAAAGAAAGCCAAAATTCATGTGAAGGTAGATACCGGAATGACCAGAGTCGGAATACGGCCCGATGAGAGCGGTCTTGCCTTTGTGAAGAAGGTGCTTGCGACGCAGGGAGTTGAGCTGGAGGGCATGTTTACCCATTTTGCAAGGGCTGATGAAAAGGATAAGACCTATGCCAGAAGACAGTTGAAGCGTCTGAAGGATTTTATGGAGCTTGTGGAAAAGGAAACCGGCTACCATATTCCGCTCAAGCACTGCTCAAACAGCGCGAGTATTGTGGAGCTGCCGGAAGCCAATATGGATCTGGTCAGGGCAGGAATAACACTTTATGGACTCTGGCCTTCAGATCAGGTGTCAAAGGAGATCGTTCCGTTGAAACCGGTGCTTTCGTTAAGGAGCCACATTGTATTTGTCAAGGAAGTGGAGGAGGGCGTCGGCATCAGCTACGGTGGAACCTTTGTGACACCGCATAAAATGCGGATCGCTACGATCCCAGTTGGCTACGGGGATGGTTATCCGAGAGGTCTTTCAGGCAAAGGCTATGTGCTGATCCGTGGGAAGAAGGCTCCTATCCTGGGAAGAGTCTGTATGGATCAGTTTATGGTTGATGTCGATGGAATCCCGGAGGCAAAAGAGGGAGATGTTGTCACCCTGATCGGCAGGGACGGAGAAGAGACGATCACGATAGAACAGCTTGGAGAGCTTTCGGGACGGTTTAACTATGAGCTTGCCTGCGACCTTGGAAAGCGTGTGCCGAGAGTGTATCTCAAGGAAGGAAAGATTACGGAGACGAAGGATTATTTTAACGACTGATTATCATGTATACCCTTAGAGAAACTGGCAATACTATTGCTGACAGTGAGAAAGAACAAGCAGATTGCTGGATTGATTTAAAGGAAGTGTATGGTAATGAGAAGAGGAGATATTTATTACGCAGATTTAAGACCGGTGATCGGATCGGAGCAGGGAGGAATCCGTCCGGTCCTGATCATCCAGAACGATATAGGAAATAAGCATAGTCCGACTGTGATCTGTGCTGCCATTACATCAAAGCTGAACAAGGCGAAGCTGCCGACACATATAGAACTGAATGCCGGAAAATACGATATGGTCAAGGACTCCGTTATTTTACTGGAGCAGCTCAGGACCATCGACAAGAAAAGGCTGAAAGACAGAGTGTGCCATCTTGACCCGGAAATTATGAAGGAAGTCAACGTGGGATTGATGATAAGTCTGGAACTTACTACATAATTCCGGAGAAAATTTGACACACTTTGTATTCCTTGCTATCATACAAAATAAAAAGCATGAGGAAGGAAGCGTAATTATGGATGAAGGTGTCGCGGGCAGTATTGTATTGTTTATAGTGCTATTGTTCGTGGAGATGATTCTGTACGGTTTTCATATGGCGATGCAGAATCTCAAGGGAGAAAAAGAAGAGGACGAAAATGTAGATAAGGCAATTTCCCCTAAGAAACAAAAGAGGATTGCCTGTCTGATGAACCAGCAAAGAAATTATGGGGGCGCTGTGCAGATCGGTGTCGTGACAGTGAGCCTTTTGTTTGGTGCCCTGTATCTGTATCAGGTGAACGGATATATCCGGTATGCCCTGTACCGCTGGGAGGCATACCATTTACAGGGGGCTTACTGGCAAGCTGCGCTGATGGCACTTGCCTCTGTGGCTGTCACGCTGTTGCTCCTGTACATAATCATTGTATTTGGAATTTATATTCCTAGGCAGCTTGCCAAGAACGATCCGGAGGGATGGATTCGAAGATTTATCAATCCGGTTTATTTTTATGTCCGGATCGCAACACCATTTACTGCATTGTTCTATGCAACGGCAGGCGGAATACTCCGGCTGTTTGGCATACAGCATACGGATATGAAATCGGATGTGTCGGAGGAAGAGATCCTCTCGATGGTAAATGAGGGCCATGAACAGGGAATCCTACATGCCAATGAGGCTGAAATGATCACAAATATCTTTGAATATGGTGACAAAGAAGCCAAGGATATCATGATCAACCGGAACAATCTGGTCGCGATCGACTGCAGTATGACATTGCAGGATGCAGCTGCTTTTATCGTGAATGCTCATAACAGCCGATTCCCGGTCTATGATGGGACGATCGATCATATTGTCGGCATTCTGCATTTGAAGGATGTTATGCGTATGCAGATGAATGAGCGTATGAAGAATAAACCGATCGGAAAGATCAGGGGCCTTCTCAGAGAGCCGGTGTTTATTACAGAAAAGCGTAAGATTGACGAGCTGTTTCAGATGATGCAGACACAGAAGCTCCAGATGGTGATCGTGATTGATGAATACGGTCAGACAGCCGGACTGGTTGCGCTGGAGGATATTCTGGAGGAGATCGTCGGCAACATAGAAGATGAGTATGACGAAGAGGAAAGCTATGTACTGAAGAAGGAGCCGGACACCTATGAGATTCTGGGAATGACGCCGCTTGAGGAGTTGGAGGAACTTTTGAAGATCAGCTTTGAAGAGGAACCCTTTGACACGCTGAACGGCTTTATGATCTCCAAAATGGAGCATATTCCGGAAAAGGATGAGGATTTTGAGGTAGAGTATCAGGGATATCGATTCCGGATCCTGGAAGTCAAGAACCGGATGGTGCAGAAGGTGCTTGTCACAAGGCTGGAGCCGGAGCAACCGCAGACTGAGGACACGGAACTTGATGAAAAAGAAAAATAATGTTATGATTATAGATTGTAAAGCTTTTGTAAAGAAATAAGGATCAACAGATAAAGGAGATACGAGGTATGTCAGGACATTCAAAATTTGCAAATATCAAGCATAAGAAAGAGAAAAATGATGCGGCAAAGGGTAAGATCTTTACGATCATCGGAAGAGAAATTGCCGTTGCTGTAAAAGAGGGCGGACCGGACCCTGCCAATAACTTCAAGCTGGCACAGGTAATTGCCAAGGCAAAAGCGAACAATATGCCCAATGACACGATCGACAGAGGTATCAAGAAAGCCGCAGGAGAAGGCGGCAATGTCAATTATAAATATGTAACCTACGAAGGATATGGACCGAATGGCATCGCGATCATTGTAGATGCCCTTACCGACAATATCAATCGTACAGCAGCCAATGTGCGTAGCGCGTTTACTAAAGGACAGGGAAATATCGGTACGCAGGGATGCGTTTCCTTTATGTTTGACAAAAAGGGACTGATCATTGTAGATAAAGAAGAGTGTGAGATGGATTCCGATGATCTGATGATGACGGCTCTTGATGCGGGGGCAGAGGATTTTTCAGAAGAAGAGGACTGCTATGAGATCTATACAGATCCGGATCTGTGGAGTGAAGTTGACGCAGCACTGAAAGAAGCCGGAATCACGCCGGTTTCCTCCGAAGTTACCATGATTCCACAGAACTGGGTAGAATTGACGGATGAGACTGCAATCAAGAATCTGCAGAGAACATTGGATCTTCTGGATGAAGATGACGATGTACAGGCTGTATATCACAACTGGGACGAATAAAGACAGAGAGCATTACAAATAGTAGAGGAGCAGACTGAATGGAACAGGAAATGCTTACAGCGATGGAAAATCTTTTTGCACAGGCACAGCAAAAGGTGGCTGAGTTTGGAAAGGATACTTACGAGCAGTCCTTTCATGATTTTCTGGAGAAAAATGCAGAGCTCTGGAAAACGATGACAGCGCCGTGCGCGTCTTCCGGGGAAGAAGACGGGATCAGGCAGAAATGTGAGGAGATTGCGAAGGCTCTTGCCGGTGAGGCAGACAAAAAGCGCAGTGTCGAGAAAAAGAAATCCAAAAGAGACAGGATGCAGTTGGAATATAACCTTTTCATGGTTTCCTATGTGCTTCCTGCTATCAAAGAGTATTATAAGGAACAGGTAGGCCCGTTGAAGCAGGTTGACGTATTGACGGAAGCAATCTGCCAGGAATGGGCGAAATATCCATCAGGTGGTCATATTGAAGCGGCCGATTATGAGTCTATTAAAGGTGGTTTTAAGACAAAGCTTTGTTTTGTTACGACTGCGGTATGCACGGGACTTCACAAGTCACAGGATTGTGAGGAGATCGTTCTGATGAAGAAATACCGGGACGATTATCTCTTTCAGCAGCCGGATGGGGAGCAGACTATTCAGGAATACTATAATATCGCCCCGACGATCGTGAAGCGTATTGCCAAAGAAGAGAAGGCAGAGGAAATCTATCAGTATCTCTGGGATCACTATATCAGCGAGTGTGTGACGATGGCGCAGGACGGAAGATTCCAGGAATGCAGAGAGAAGTATGAGGACATGATGACTTCTCTGAAACAAAAGTATCTGATAACAAATACACACTAGAAATGAGAAATATGAGGGGGTAAAAATGGCAAAGCAGTATAAAAAGGAAACAATCTGTATTCAGTCTGGCTGGAAGCCAAAGAATGGGGAGCCGAGAGTGCTGCCGATCTATCAGAGTACAACCTTTAAATATGATTCTTCAGAGCAGATGGGTAGACTGTTTGATCTGGAGGAGAGCGGTTATTTCTATACCAGACTGGCAAATCCGACAAACGATTATGTTGCTTCCAAGATCTGTGAACTGGAGTGCGGTGTGGCAGCGATGCTCACCTCGTCAGGACAGGCGGCAAATTATTATGCCGTATTCAATATCTGTGAGGCAGGCGATCATGTGGTAATGTCTGCAACGGTGTACGGAGGTACCTTTAACCTGCTCACCTGTACGATGAAGAAAATGGGTATCAGCTGTACGGTGGTAGATCCGGATGCATCACCGGAAGAGCTTTCCAAGGCATTTCAGGATAATACCAAGTGTGTTTTTGCAGAGACAATCGCAAACCCGGCACTGGTGGTTCTGGACATTGAAAAATTTGCAAAGGCAGCTCACAGCCATGGAGTACCGCTGATCGTAGATAATACCTTTGCAACACCGATCAACTGCAATCCCTTTAAGTGGGGGGCAGATATTGTCACACACTCTACCACCAAATATATGGATGGCCATGCGATGAGTGTTGGAGGTTGTATTGTAGATTCCGGTAATTTTGACTGGACGGCTCATGCTGACAAATTCCCTGGACTTTGTACACCCGATGAATCCTATCATGGCATTACTTATACGGAGAAGTTCGGAAAGGCTGCTTACATCACAAAGGCAACCAGTCAGCTGATGCGTGACCTTGGTTCCATTCAGGCACCACAGAATGCCTTCCTTCTGAATGTCGGACTGGAGACATTGCCGCTCAGAATGGAGAGACACTGCTACAATGCCCAGAAGATTGCGGAATATCTGGAGAAGCATGAAAAAGTGGCATGGGTCAACTATCCGGGACTTGAAAGCAATAAATATCATGAGCTTGCTGCAAAATATATGCCGAACGGTACCTGTGGCGTAATTTCCTTTGGCTTAAAGGGTGGAAGAAAGGCTGCTGCCGAGATGATGGATTATCTGGAGCTGGCGGCGATCGTTACCCATGTGGCAGATGCAAGAACCTGTGTGCTGCATCCGGCAAGCCATACACACAGACAGATGAACGATGAACAGCTCAAAGAAGCCGGCGTTGCACCGGATCTGATCCGTCTTTCCGTTGGGCTGGAACATGTAGAAGATATTATAGCGGATCTGGAGCAGGCTTTATCTAAGATCCAGTAAGGAATAACAGCATGGTATATCAAAAGACATGGTTTAGTTATATTCTGTGGGCTATTTATGCAGGAATCTGTATTATGCTTCTTGCCTTTGTCGGATATTTTACCAGTATCCGTCTTTTTCAGGGAACACCTGGCTTTATGGGTGGCGCCGCTATCGGGGTTCTTGTGCTGTTTCCGGCAGTGGCGGCTGTGTACTGTGCCATTCGGGCGATTGCGGTGGCGGTTCGCAAAAAGTATACAATGCAGCTCCACACGGCGAGTATGTGGGAGTGGTTTATTGCTGCCTTTGTTTTGGTTATGAGTATTCTATACCAGTTGCGCCAGACGATCGTGTGGATCACCGGTATGGATGCGCAGACAGAGACTGTGTTAGGAGAGAGTGCTTTTTTTCAGAGAGCCATGATCACGGCTGCGCAGGGAGCAGAACGGTCTGCTGACACAGGAGGCTGGCTGTATGAACAGTGTCTGTCAGTATTTTTGTCCTTCCTTGGCAACAAGGTGGCATCCGCCCTGTTTATGCAGCTTATACTGCATATTCTGGTTCTTGTACTTGGCTATGTGGCAATCCGCAGGAGTGCGGGAAGACTGCCGGGCTGCCTGGTACTGATCAGCCTTGCGCTTACGATGGGAAGCCGGATGGATCTTGTCGTGATCGATCCCGGATATTTTACCTTTGTCCTGTATCTGGCAGGACTTGTCTGCGTTGTCTGTTATTGTTGCAGAACAGCACAAAAAGCAAAATGGGATGTTCCTGTTTTACTGGGGGCATTGTTTACCGGGGCTGTGATCGGTGTCATAAGCTTTTTTAATCCGATGGCAGTAACCTTGTGGATCTTTTTGCTGGGAATGATCACCGTAAAGGCCGGAAACCGTACGGAGAAAGAGAATGTCTTTTCTGTGGGAGAGCGCATTTTGAGTGTGGCAGTGCCTCTTGCCGGTGCTGTGGCAGCATGGTTTTTGATGGCGTTTCTGTATTTTGACGGAACCCGGATGGGGTTCTACGGCGGAATGGAGAACTGGTACAATACCTATTGTAATATGTCTTTATTCAGGCCGTTTGCGTTTGATGAATGGAATGGCACAATGGGACTTCTTTATCCGGGAATCCTGATTGCGCTTGCCTCCTTTCTGATTCCGGAGTTTTTCAGAAACAAGAAGACACTGAATACAACAGGCTGGCTGCTGGCAGGACTGTCTGCGGCGATAACACCGTTTGCGGGTAACGGACCGTATCCATGCCGGATGATGTCTGTCTTTTTCTGGGCGGTATTTGCAGGCCTTGGCTTACAGAATTGCATTTTTGGCGGAGCAGATGAAGTGATGGTTGCAGTGCTTCGGCAGATCAATGATGCTGCACAGCAGATTACAGGTGACAGCGGTGAGCAGAAGGAAGCTGTTCAGATACCAGAGCAGGAGAATGTGAAGGAGACCGAAACAGAAGAACCGGCACAGCCGGAACAGGCAGAGCCTGAAAAGCTTGAAAAACCGCGTTTTATCAAGAATCCGCTGCCACTTCCCAAGAAGCATGTACATAAGGAGATGGATTACCAGTATCCGGTAGAAGAGAAGGACATGAAATTTGATGTTGAAGTCGATGATAATGATGACTTTGATGTGCAATGATATTGTATAAATTTTTATATATGGTACAGACTAAGAGAGAATCGCAGAAGTGGTTCTCTTTTTTAATACAAAGAGCGTGCGCAGAAATGAGGATTAGTATGGCAGATCATAAAAAGAAAAGCAGTGGAAAAGTGAAGAATGAACAAAAAGATAAAGACGAACAGAAACGCGAGATGGAAGAAAAGGAAAAAAGGGAACGGGAGAAGCATAATGATGAACGCATAGAAGAAAATGGGCAGATGACACTGGATGAAAACTCCAATCATTACAAGATTCATCTCCTTACGATCATAGGCGAGATAGAGGGACATGACAATCTCGGAAGTTCTTCCAAGACCACGAAATATGAACATATTCTGCCGCAGCTTGCCGCAATTGAGGACAGCGAAGAGGTGGATGGCGTTCTGATCCTGCTCAATACCATGGGCGGTGATGTGGAAGCTGGACTTGCTATTGCGGAAATGATCGCTTCTCTTAGCAAGCCTACGGTATCACTTGTACTCGGTGGCAGTCATTCTATCGGAGTGCCGATCGCTGTCAGTACAGATTATTCTTATATTGTTCCGACGGGAACCATGGTGATCCACCCAGTCAGGCTCAGTGGTATGGTGATCGGAGTTCAGCAGACGTTTGACTATTTCAAACAGATACAGAACCGTATCACAGGCTTTGTGTGCAGCCATTGCAGTATCGCCAAGAACAGATTTGAGGATCTGATGATGGAGACCGGAATGTTGACAAAGGATGTTGGTACGGTGCTTGTGGGAAATGAGGCGGTGGAAGAGGGCATTATCTGTGAAGTCGGAGGAATCCGGGATGCCGTCATGAAACTTCATGAACTGATTGAGAACGGATAAGCGCAGACGATACAAATAAGATAGTACTTTTATCAAATACTTGCAGGAAAGCTTAAAATTGCCTATTATTAAGAGTGGAAAAATACGAGAAGAGGAAATGAGGGGCAGAATGAACAAAAGAATTTACTGGCTGGATGTTGCGAGAGTGTGTGCGATGCTGGGAACGATAGTGATCCATATCGCATGTATAAACTGGTATGATATACCGATCAAGCCGTATCCATGGCTGGTCTATAATCTGTTTGACTGTATTTTCCGCTACTGTGTACCGGTGTTTCTGATGATCAGTGGCTATCTGTTTCTGAATCCGGAGAAGGATTTTTCCGTGAAGAAGCTGTATAGCAGAAATATCAAAAGGCTTGTCACGGCTTTCTTTTTCTGGTCTTTTTTGTACGCACTGATCACAAGCGGATTTGCGACACAGAGAACCTTTTCAAAAGAAATTGTGGAGAAATTTGTCCATGATCTGTTTTACGGACATTACCATATGTGGTATCTGTATGCCATGCTTGGAATGTATCTGATCACACCGGCCCTTAGGGCAGTTGCGAAGAACAGAAAGGCAATGCAGTATTTTCTGATCTTATCCTTTGTGATGAGCTATGTACTGCCGACCCTGCAGATGATTCCCACCGTGTATGTGTTTGCACAGTTTACATA
Source organism: uncultured Lachnospiraceae bacterium (assembly GCA_934385475.1). GTDB lineage: Bacteria > Bacillota > Clostridia > Lachnospirales > Lachnospiraceae > UBA3282. The sequence goes on from CAKRPS010000012.1 coordinate 52,390, forward strand.
TCGAATCGATATCAGCATGGTATCCGGTTACAGTTTTTATTATCTTATGGGCTATTATCTTGGTTCGGAGGAGATTACGAAAGAGCGTGCAAAAAAGTGGTATCTGCTCTCGGCGCTTGGCTTCCTGATCACGTTTGTAGCGACATCTCTTATGTGTATTTTGGAGCAGTACCCGGACATCCGTATGCATGAGTATCTGACGGCAGGTGTCTGTCTGTACTCCTGCGGTGCCTTTGTCTTTTTCAAACGCAAATTTGAGAATGTGGATCCCGACAGCCGCATGATGAAGGTGATAGGGTATCTTTCGGAACTTTCTTTTGGAATCTATCTTGCCAACGATTTCGGAATCATCATAATGAAGAAGATCGGACTTGTGCCGAAGCTTTTTAATCCGGTATTGTCTGTCATACTGCTTGTTATCGTGGACTTTGCATTTTCGACAGCAATCGCGGCTCTGATACATAAGATCCCGTTTCTCAGGAAGCATGTCATGTAATTAGAGGATGACAAGCGAAAAGGGAAATGATATACTGAAATGAGTTTTTATCCCACTGTGGGGATTGTATTTTACACAGAAATGAGGAGTAACATGGCACCAAATCAAGGAAGGAAAAAAACTTCTACTTATAGAAAATCAAATAGCGGATCTTCTTCCGCAAGAAGGAGAACGAGCGGAAACAGCAGGGCAAAGTCACACAGGACAAGCGAACCGATGGATCAGGCGATCCGGAATGAGATTCTGTTGATCGTATTTCTGGCCCTTGCGATCATTTTGTTTTTATGCAATTTCGGAATTGTCGGTGAAGTCGGGAATGCGGTGAGCAATTTCCTTTTTGGCATTTTTGGACTCCCGGCATATATTGCGCCGGTTATTTTCTTCTTTGCTGTGGCTTTTGGCATGTCCAATGCCGGAAATTTCATTGCGACAAGAAAACTGATTGCCGGAGGCGTTCTGTTTCTGATCGTGGGGATGATCTGTGAACTGGTGAGCAATGATCTGTCCGCTGTGCAAAGCTATCAGATCGGCGAGATTTACACAAGGTGCAGTAAGGCTCATAAAGGCGGCGGAATTCTGGCAGGATCGATCGCGTATGCTTCCTACCGGCTGCTTGGCATGGTGGGCACTGTTCTTGCACTTTGTGTACTGACGATAATCTGCCTGGTCATTGTGACAGAGAAATCCTTTATCGGTGGAATTTCCAGACAGGGCCGGAAGGTGTATGAGAGGTCTGTCGAGGATGCGGCTTACCGCAGGGAAAAAGCCATGGAGCGCAGAGCGGCCATGGAGGAGCGCCGACAGCAGGAGCAGGAGCGCAGACGTCAGAAGGAAGAGGAGAAAGAGAACGAGAAGATCCTGCGTATGGAACGTAAGGTCTCTGGGGTGATGTATGACACGGCGCTTCACAGAGAAGAACGGGAAAGTGCGGAAAAGGTGCGGGATGATGTACACGAGATCACACTGAATCCGGAGATGGAGGAAGTGGATGAGAGACCGGCACCAAAGCCTAAGGCTCCACAATCTTATCATTATATTGAGAATGAGTCTGATGAGATGAGCGAGATCCATATAGAGCAGGAGGATATTTCGGTACCGGTTGAGGAAGAACCGGATCTTTACCCGGATATCCAGCCGACGATCCACAAGGACGGCGTGACACTTTCCGGAAAACCGGAGGAATCCTACAGTCCTGAAATGGGGAATCAGATGGCAGCCAACCCGGATCGAGTACGACCGGTGGCGGCAAGAAAAGAAAAGCCGGCATCAGAGACGGCGATGGAGACGAAACAGGAAATACAGCCGCAGCACAGTACAGGCAACGGTACGCCGAAACCATATCGTTTTCCTTCTTATGAACTTCTCACGAAGGGGAAAGGAAAAAGTGGGGGCGATTCCAGCAGGGAGCTTAAGGATACAGCGGCAAGACTGCAGCAGACACTCAACACATTCGGCGTGAAGGTTACCATAACCGATATCAGTCAGGGACCTACCGTCACACGGTACGAGTTACAGCCGGAGCAGGGTGTGAAGGTGAGCAAGATCGTAGGGCTTGCGGATGACATCAAGCTGAATCTGGCAGCTACGGATATTCGTATTGAAGCCCCTATCCCCGGCAAGGCGGCAGTGGGAATTGAGGTGCCGAACAAGGAAAATACAGCGGTTGCGTTCCGCGATCTGGTAGAGTCCAAGGAGTTCAGGGAATTCCCTTCAAAGCTTGCATTTGCGGTAGGTAAGGACATCGGTGGTCAGATTATTGTAACCGATATTGCCAAGATGCCACACATGCTGATCGCCGGAGCGACCGGTTCCGGAAAGTCAGTCTGTATCAATACAATTATTATGGGTATTTTATATAAGGCAAGACCGGATGAGGTCAAGATGATCATGATCGATCCGAAGGTCGTGGAGCTCAGTGTCTATAACGGAATTCCGCATCTTCTGATACCTGTGGTCACAGATCCCAAGAAAGCGGCGGCGGCACTGCACTGGGGTGTCGCGGAAATGACGGAACGTTACAAGAAGTTTGCCGATCTCAATGTGCGTGACCTGAAGGGTTATAACAAGAAAGTGGAAAGCATGCGGGCTGCGGGCGAGCCGGATGCACCGGAAATATTACCGCAGATTGTGATCATCGTAGATGAGCTTGCAGACTTGATGATGGTATCGCCCGGTGAGGTGGAGGAATCCATCTGCCGTCTGGCTCAGCTTGCGAGAGCCTGTGGTATTCATCTGATTATTGCAACACAGCGTCCTTCGGTAGATGTAATTACAGGACTGATCAAGGCGAACATGCCGAGCAGGGTGGCATTTGCGGTGTCATCCGGGGTAGATTCCCGTACGATTCTGGATATGGTCGGGGCAGAGAAACTACTCGGAAAGGGTGATATGCTCTTTTATCCGCAGGGTTATCCGAAACCCGCGCGTATTCAGGGGGCCTTTGTCTCCGATAAGGAAGTGTCGGATGTGGTGGATTTCCTCAAAAATCAGGCAATCGGAAATGTCTACAGCGAGGATATTGAGGAAAAGATCAAGAATCTCGGAGGTTCTTCAGACTCCGCGGCTTCCGGCGAGGGAGGATCAGAATATGACCAGTACTTTGCGGATGCGGGCAGATTTATTATCGAGAAAGATAAGGCTTCTATCGGAATGCTGCAGAGAGTCTTCAAAATCGGCTTTAACAGGGCAGCCCGGATTATGGATCAGCTATGTGAGGCCGGTGTGGTAGGCGAAGAGGAAGGAACCAAACCTCGGAAGGTGCTCATGAGCGCAGAAGAGTTTGAGCAGTTTGTAGAAGAGACAATCTAAAGAAGAAATGTGAGTGAGGGTGAGGTATGAAAACAGATATTGAAATTGCACAGGCGGCCGTAATGGACAACATTACAGACATTGCTGAGAGAATCGGAGTTCCGGCGGATGATCTGGAGTTGTACGGAAAATATAAGGCTAAAATCTCGGATGAATACATAGAGCGGATTCAGGATCAGAAAGATGGAAAGCTGATCCTGGTGACGGCGATCAATCCGACACCGGCAGGAGAAGGTAAGACGACTACCAGTGTCGGTCTTGGTCAGGCTTTCGGTAAGCTGGATAAAAAGGCAATCATTGCACTCAGAGAGCCTTCCCTTGGCCCCTGCTTTGGTATTAAGGGCGGAGCAGCCGGAGGCGGCAATGCACAGGTAGTTCCGATGGAGGATCTGAATCTGCATTTTACCGGCGATTTTCATGCGATAACCTCTGCCAATAATCTGTTGGCAGCGCTGCTTGACAACCATATCCAGCAGGGAAATGCCTTGCAGATCGATCCGAGGCAGATTGTATGGAAGAGATGTCTTGACATGAATGACCGTGTCCTTAGAAATGTGGTTGTCGGACTTGGAAGCAAGGCGGACGGCATGGTGAGAGAGGATCACTTCGTCATCACGGTGGCATCGGAGATCATGGCAATCCTGTGCCTTGCCTCAGATATGAGTGATCTGAAACAGAGACTTGGACGTATTATTGTTGCTTATAATTTCGCAGGAGAGCCGGTGACGGCATCTGATCTGAAAGCAGTCGGCTCTATGGCGGCTCTGTTAAAGGATGCTTTAAAGCCGAATCTGATACAGACACTTGAACATACACCTGCTCTTGTACATGGTGGTCCTTTTGCCAATATCGCGCATGGCTGTAATTCTGTCAGAGCGACAAAGACAGCACTGAAAATGGCGGATTATGTCATTACAGAGGCTGGATTCGGTGCCGACCTCGGAGCAGAGAAATTCTTTGATATCAAATGCCGGATGGCCGGTCTGAAACCGGACGCAGTCGTTCTGGTAGCGACGATCCGCGCGCTGAAATACAATGGAGGAATTCCTAAGGATCAGCTTTCTGCGGAGAATCTGGAGGCACTGGAGAGCGGGATCGTCAATCTCGAAAAACACATTGAGAATCTTCACAAATATGGGGTGCCGGTTGTGGTAACTCTCAATGCTTTTGCTACGGATACTGAGGCAGAGACTGAATTTGTCAGGAAGTTCTGTGAAGAGAGGGGCTGTGAATTTGCCCTGTCTGAAGTGTGGGAAAAGGGTGGAGAAGGCGGTATTGAACTTGCTCAGAAGGTTCTGGAAACACTGGAAAATAAGGAGAGCCATTTCAAGCCGATCTACGAGGATGAATTGTCCCTGAAGGAGAAAATACATACGGTAGCATCAGAAATTTATGGTGCTGCAAAGGTGAACTATACACCGGCTGCAGAAAAGCAGCTTCGTAAGCTGGAGGAACTTGGATTTGGAAAGCTTCCGGTCTGCATGGCCAAAACCCAGTACTCACTGTCGGATGATCCGGCAAAGCTGGGAAGACCTTCCGGTTTTGAACTGAGTGTGAGGGAGGTTTATGTGTCGGCTGGCGCCGGTTTTGTGGTAGTGCTTACCGGAGCGGTGATGACGATGCCGGGATTGCCGAAGGAGCCCGCAGCATACCGGATTGATGTGGATGATGACGGAGTGATTACCGGTTTGTTTTAACAGATGGATAAAGGAGGATGCTACAATGCCGCAGATTATTGATGGAAAGGCTATTTCCACACAGATAAAGGATGAGTTGAAGGAAAAGGTTGCCCGGATGAAGGAACAGGGAATACAGGTGTGTCTGGCTGTGATTCAGGTTGGAGACGATCCGGCATCCAGTGTCTATGTGGGAAATAAAAAGAAAGCATGTGCATATATTGGGATAGAGTCTCTCTCTTATGAGCTTCCTGCGGAGACTACACAGGAGGAGCTTCTTTCCCTGATCACAGAGCTGAATCAGAGAAAGGATGTAAACGGGATTCTGGTACAGCTTCCATTGCCTGTGCATATCAATGAGGATGCGGTGATCCGTGCAATCGATCCGGCGAAGGATGTCGATGGTTTTCATCCGCAGAGCGTTGGGGCTCTCTGTATCGGTCAGCCGGGATTTGTGTCCTGTACCCCGGCAGGGATCATCCAGCTTCTGAAACGCTCCGGTATTGAGATTGCCGGCAAGGAGTGTGTTGTGATCGGCAGAAGCAATATTGTTGGAAAACCCATGGCACTGCTTCTCCTGCGTGAGAACGGAACGGTGACGGTGACACATTCCAGAACGAAGGATTTAAAGAGTGTGACAAAGAGAGCGGACATTCTTGTAGTGGCAATTGGAAAACCGAAGATGATCACAAGGGAGTATGTCAAGGAAGGTGCCGTTGTGATCGATGTGGGGATCCATAGAAATGAGAACAATAAACTGTGCGGCGACGTTGACTTTGAGAATGTAGCACCGATATGCAGTGCTATCACACCGGTTCCGGGAGGGGTCGGCCCCATGACGATCGCCATGCTTATGAATAATTGTGTGGAGTCTGTTAATTGGCAGTAAAAAGAAGGGGAACTGTATATGAAGTGCCCGAATTGCGGAAATGAACTAAAGGAAGGCCATCTGATCTGCGAAATCTGCGGAGAAGAGATACAGATTGTTCCGGATTTTGAACCGGAGATAGAAAACAGTATTACAGAGACCCTGTCTACGCTGGCTGCCATGCAGGAGAGTGAGAATGGATCTGCGCAGGCACAGACGGAGCAGCAAAAGGAGAGCTTAGAGGAAGAACCGGAAACGGAGAACGGTTCCTATAAGAAGCTGTGGATCGTATCGGGACTTGTTTTGTTTTTTATTCTTGCGGCAAGTATTTATGGAATCTATGTATATCATACCGGAACGACAGATTATCTGATGGATCAGGCCAGAAAATATGCAGCCACGGGAGAGTATGATTCGGCTCTTACCTATCTGGAGGATGCTTACCGTAAGGACAGCAAGGTGGCAGAAATCCTGTTTATGGAAGCAGATTACTATTACCTGCAGGGCAAAAATGAAGAGGCAGTTCATGCGCTTTTGCAGATTATTGAGAGTAATATGTACTCCGTGGACAGTGTTGATGAGGCATATGACAAGGTTATCACGATTTATGCCAACGCAAAAGAATATGAGAAGATCAATGAACTTCTGGTAAACTGCCAGAATACGGAAGTGATCGGAAGATTTCAGAGTTATATGGCCATGCCGCCGGAGTTCAGTTACGTGGAGGGGGATTATGACGAGGTTGTTCCTCTGAAACTGAGTTCGAATACGTCAGGAACCATTTACTATACGACGGATGGAACAGAACCTACGCAGGAGAGTGCAATCTACACAGCACCAATCTTCCTGGAAACCGGCGAATATACGGTGAGCGCTTTTTTTGTCAATGACTATGGTATTACCAGTGATGTTGTGACCAAGAGATATAATATCAATCTGTCGGTGCCGAATGCTCCGGAGGTTGCGTTGTACAGTGGAGAATATACGGAGCCTACGATGATTGAGGTGACGGGAGTTGAAAACTGTACCATATATTACACGACTGACGAGACGGAGCCGAGCAGTGACAGTGTTCCTTATACCGGACCAATCCCGATGCCTCTTGGCAAGACGATCTTTAAGTTTGTAAATGTCAGCAGGGAGGGGATTTCCAGTGAGGTAACCATGAGAACCTATACCCTCACGCTGGAGAATGCGATTCCGACAAGCCAGGCAGTCTCGAGTCTGATCACACACCTGATCGATGCCGGATATCTGCTTGATATTGCCGGACATACAATGCAGCAGAACGGAACCTTAAGCTATCAGTTCAGCTCTGTTATCAAGGCGGCTGACGGGATGGACTATTTCACGATCAATGAATATTACGATGACGGAACCGGTGTTTTGACCAGAACGGACAGGGTATTTCTGGTGGATGTCCATTCGGGAGCAGTGGCCCGTCTGGGATATGATGAGAATGGTAATTTTATGCCAAAACCAATTTAACTATTGCAAAACAGGGAAAGTTTATATATCATTAAAAAGATACAAACAGGGATATGTAGTTAGGAGGAGAGTCAGATGTACAAGATTTTGAGAGCTGAAGAGCTTACAACGAATATCTACCTCATGGAAGTTGAGGCCAGAAGAGTTGCCAAGTCCTGTCAGCCGGGACAGTTTGTTATTGTCAGAATGGATGAGAAGGGTGAACGTATTCCCCTGACAATCTGTGACTATAACAGAGAAAAGGGAACCATTACAATCGTATTTCAGGTAGTTGGCGCAGCGACGGAAATGATGAGAAATCTGAAAGCCGGAGATAGTTTTCACGACTTTGTAGGACCGCTCGGATGTCCTTCGGAATTTGTGGAAGAGAATATGGAGAGTCTGAAACAGAAAAAAATCCTGTTTGTTGCGGGTGGACTTGGAACAGCACCTGTTTATCCGCAGGTTAAATGGCTGCATGAAAACGGGATTGCAGCGGATGTGATCGTCGGAGCAAAGACAAAGGATCTTCTGATCATGGAAGAAGAGATGAAGGCAGTTGCCGGAAATCTTTATATAACAACGGACGATGGTTCCTACGGCAGAAGCGGTATGGTTACCAAGGTGATTGAGGATCTGATCGAGACAGAGGGCAAGAAGTATGATGTCTGTGTAGCAATCGGACCGATGATCATGATGAAATTTGTATGCCTTACTACCAAAAAATATGATCTGCCGACTATTGTCAGCATGAATCCTATTATGGTGGATGGAACCGGTATGTGTGGAGCCTGCCGTCTGACTGTAGACGGAGAGGTTAAATTTGCATGCGTGGACGGGCCTGAATTTGATGGTCATAAAGTAGACTTTGATCAGGCTATGAAGCGTCAGCAGATTTACAAGACAGAGGAAGGAAGAGCATTCTTAAAGGCCAAAGAGGGAGATACTCATCACGGCGGATGCGGAAATTGCGGAGGTAATGACTAATGGAAGTTGATGTTTTAAAGAAAGTACCTGTCCGTGAGCAGGATGCAAAGGTCAGAGCGACAAACTTTGAAGAGGTTTGTCTTGGATATAATAAAGAAGAGGCAATGTGCGAGGCAACCAGATGTATCAACTGTAAAAACGCACAGTGTATCAAAGGATGTCCGGTTTCAATCAATATCCCCGGATTTATTGAGAAAGTTAAAGAAGGCGACATGGAAGCGGCATATCAGATCATCAGTGAGTCTTCAGCGCTTCCCGCAGTTTGTGGACGTGTATGTCCGCAGGAGAGTCAGTGCGAAGGCAAATGTATCCGCGGTATTAAGGGCGAAGCATTGTCGATTGGAAAGCTGGAGCGTTTCGTAGCAGACTGGGCACGAGAGAACAATATCAAGCCGGAGGGCGCCAAAGAGAAGAAGGGCAAGAAGGTAGCGGTAATCGGTTCCGGTCCTTCCGGACTGACCTGTGCAGGCGATCTTGCCAAGATGGGCTATGAGGTAACGATTTTTGAGGCACTTCATGAACCCGGCGGTGTACTGGTATATGGTATTCCGGAGTTTAGACTTCCCAAACAGGCTGTCGTTGCCAAGGAAATTGAAAATGTGAAGTCACTTGGTGTCAAGATTGAGACAAACGTGGTTGTAGGCAAGTCGGTTACGATTGATGAATTGCTTGAGGAAGAAGGCTTTGATGCGGTATTTATCGGATCAGGCGCAGGACTTCCCAAATTCATGGGTATTCCCGGTGAGCAGGCAAACGGCGTGTTCTCTGCAAATGAGTATCTTACCAGAAGTAATCTGATGAAAGCCTTTGACGGCAATTCCAACACTCCGATCATGAGAGGCAAAAAGGTAGCTGTAGTAGGCGGCGGTAATGTGGCTATGGATGCAGCCAGAACAGCCCTCCGTCTCGGAGCAGAGGTTCATATTGTATACAGAAGAAGTGAGGAAGAACTTCCTGCCAGAGTGGAAGAAGTTCATCACGCAAAAGAAGAAGGAATCATATTTGATCTGTTGACCAATCCGGTAGAAATTCTCGCAGATGAGAATGGATGGGTATCCGGAATCAA
>CAKRPS010000013.1 GCA_934385475.1 uncultured Lachnospiraceae bacterium
GAACAGAAGACAGACACCGGGTTGAAGATCAACCTGCTGCAGGAATATCACTTTATTGCACTTGATATATTCCGAAAAACCATCTACAATAAGGGCATACAGGTCTATGAGATGTGCCGCAGCGTGGAAAGGGTAATGGGGATGTTTTCGAGGGAACTGAAAGAACTGGATGGCAATACCGTGGAGTTTATGATCGATGAGCTGAAAGAGATGGTCGACAAAGAGAAAGCCGAAGCCCTTGCAAAAGAATTACAAAAAAATATGAGGAACTCCTAAAGCAACAAAAGTAGTAGCGCATACTTGACACAAACTCGATATGTGCAAAAAACGTGCGCAGAAATGAAGATCATAATGGAACAGTATCAATATTTTATGGCAGCAGGTGTGATCCTGCTGCTTCTTATCATAACAATAGGCGTGACTGCCCTGATACGGGAAATCCGGAGACGCAGGGCAGCGGGCGATATGGATCATATGGAAGGGCACGACTTTGAGGTTTTTTGTGCGGAGCTGCTAGAGGAACACGGATTCCTGGAAGTAGAGGTTACGAGAGCAAGCGGAGACTTCGGTGTGGATGTGCTGGCGCAGAAGGATGGCATTACCTATGCCATTCAGTGTAAGCGCTATCAGTCACCGGTCGGTGTGGAAGCCGTGCTGCGAACTTACGGAGGAAGAGATTATTATGACTGCATGGTAGGTGCTGTAATGACAAATCAGTATTTTACAGCACCGGCAGTCAAGGCGGCAGAGAAGCTGCATATATTGCTCTGGGACAGAGGTTATCTCGACTCTATGATAGAGGAGAGCAGATCAAAGTCCGCAGGTCCATTATGAAGCAGAAAGCTGTGAAAACGATATAGAAATTCCGGGTCAGAACAGGAGGTTGTAGATGGCGTGGTAGTGCACCATGCGATAGCCGCCTGTTTTTTTAATTCTGCAATTTCCAGATATCCCAGATAATATTTCAGATAATTGGCAGGTTCTTCTGCAATATAAGTATAGATGTCGGAAATCCCCTGCGCATTTGTGACACCAAGGGAATCAAAAATTTTCTGTACATCCTGCAAAGAGGCATTATCATAATGAATGGCAATGTCCAGAAGAGAATACAGACCAAGCTGCAGCTGGCGATCCAGACGACAAACCTTATAGTAGAGCGCAGATTCTGGCTGAGAGGCTTCACAGACAGCGGCAGCATAATCATAAGATTGGAGTTCCACATAGATTGCCCATCCTTCTGTAAATCCGCCATAATAGAGAATGCCACGCAGCGGCGAGATCTTGTTGCGATTCCAGTATTGATAACAATATACGGTCTGATATAGATGACCGGGGTAGCCTTCATGAGCCAGTGTTGTAAAAAGGGAAAGCCGGTCTGAGGTGTCTTTTGGATTGATGTAGATGGTGTTATCTGCGACATTGTCGATACAGGGAAGCATGTAAAATGCCGGTGCGGTATAGGGTTCGAGAGAGGGATCTACATATTTTACGGTGCAGGATACCGGCGAGTCTGTCGGAAAGGGAGGAAAATATGCTTTCATCTGCTCCTGTAAGGACAAAAGCATTTCCTGTGGTGTCATGTCGGGAAGAAAATCCTCATTTGCCTGTAGGGTAGTTTTCAGGGAAGGGTTTTCGCGGAGTAACAGAAGCAATGCATTATAATTCGAGGTGAGGTCATCGTATAGAAGAGATTTAATATCTTCAAGAGAACGTGATGATCCGGTTACCTGACGTACCAGGGCCGTGTAATAATCCCTCCCTCCCGGAAAAGAAGAAAGCCCCGACGGTTTTTTACCGTTCTCTTTGAGCAGGGTAAGCCCATCTGCAAGGTGATCATAAGCCGGGCCGACAACGGTTGTAAGCAGTCGGTCATTTTGGGAGAGATAGAGGTCTTTTTCGGCTTCGGTGAGCGTATGTTCCTCCACCAGCGCATTCAGACGTTGTTCAAAGGTAATGTTCAAAAAATGTGTGTCTGAGGCAAGTACCTCCGCACCCATGAGATCGGAGCATTGTTGGATAACTTTGTCCGCGGATTCCTCAGCCATAAAAAGTCCGGCAGCTGCCTTTTCCTGCTCATAGATAAGGAGACCGTCAAAGTACGAGGGAATCTGTTCCAGGATAGAAAAGTAGTTCTCAATATCCGTTGTATCTGTAATACGATATTCTGCAAGAAGGACTGGCAGCTCTGAGGGAACTCCGGAGGAGGGAGACAGAGGCTCATCATAATAAGGATATGCGTCAACGGATTCTGCGGCAGCCAGATAATTTCCTATAAGGGTATACAGAAACCGGTTGTTTTCCGTGAGATTATCCGGATGAAAGGTGTCAAGCTGCGAGCGGACCTTGCTGATGCTGTCAGCAGCAGTCAAAGCCTGCCTCTCCTGATAGACAGGAAGCATCAGGGCAGTTTCATCAATATGAAAGGCTGTGGCATCCTGCACAGAAAAATGAAAACTGACAGGATTCGCAGACAGTTCCTCCGTCAGAAAGGAGTTGATGAAACGTTCAAATCTTGCATCTTCATGATTTCGGGAGTAGAGCAGAAAAACACAGGAAGTAAAAACTGTCAGAGCCAAAATGGCACCAAGCCATTGGCGGAAAGAAAACTTATGGCGCAAGGAGATACCCTCGGATGAGATTTGTATCAATATATGAAATCAGCGCAACTGTTCAGAACCCGATTCGCAAAAAGAAAAGACCAGATTAGAAAACAATCTGGTCTCTGCCGTGTTCTTTGCCGTAATATAATTTATCGTCCGCTTCTTTGATAATGGTATCCAGATCACTGACGTAATCGTATTCTACCAGACCAAAGGTCATGGAGATATGGAAAGTTTTGTCTTCACAGCGGAAGGTGTATGCCTTCATCTTTTTGCTGAGTGTGGAAAGATGGACTTTGGCTTCGTCTCCATTCTGTGTCGGGAAGATCAGTAGAAACTCTTCACCGCCCCAACGGGAGATAAAGCAGTTTGAAGGAAGACTTGTACGGAAGAACTCTGCTACTTTTTTCAGAACAACATCCCCCATTTCATGTCCGTAAGTGTCATTTACCCGTTTAAACAGATCAATATCACAAAGGCAGATACTGATCGGGGTTTCCGGATTTCGCAGCAGCTTCTCCAGGTAGGCCGTTGTTGATCTTCTGTTAGAAAGCTCTGTCAGCGTATCGGTGTTGGCCTGTTTCATCAGCTGCTCATTATATTCGATCAGCTTGCCCTCCAACATCTGGGAGTCCCGGCTGAAAATGTACATGATCACGGATATCGTAATAAAAATAGCTGCTGTATTCAGAATCTGCATGGCATCGTTGGTTCCGGAATCTACTTCCAACAGAGGAGCATGGTGCTGACTGTAGAAGTACAGGGAAATCCGGACGGCAAATAAGAAACATGCGTACAGGATTTTGATGACTTCATGTCCGTATTTGGCATAAAAGCAGAATACCAGAAGGGTAAGCAGGAAATGCTGTACACCGATATTCCATCCAAAATTGATCACTGTGATAATGATCCATGCTAAAATCAACACATTCAAACAACAGAATGTAGTAAATGTTGTCCATCGATAGGAAGTGCCAAGCACAACGGCAAAAAGAATTAAAGACAGGAGAGAGAACAGCAGACCGTCGCTGTCTTTAGCCATAAAACTAAAAGCACCGTGTATGATGGAATAAAACATCATTATGAGGGCCAAAAGCCTTATAACGATAATGAGCTTGGCAGATTCATTCCGGCTGCCGGTGTCCTTGCAGATTGTCTGACGGATTTTGTTAATCATTGAAAAGCCTCTTTTCCGCGCCAGTGGTATCCCATGGTGTTCTAAAAATAGTCTGTATACAAAAGTTGCTACCTGTAGCTGTGCGACAAAAATGTACAACTTGCAGTGACAATAAGAAAATATTATAATTGTATTTAGTACTTTTATACTACACGATTTGTCTGTGGTATGCAACGGAAATCATTAGGAAAATTTTGCGAAAAGTAGGGAACAAAGATGAATTTCTCCATGAAAAACAGCTTGAATTCGTCCATTAAATATAAGCTTATTATTTTGTCGGCAGCGATTGCGATCCCCTTTCTGCTGGTGGTCGGATATCTGATTTTTGCCATGCACAATTATACGAAAGCCTACAACACGATTGTGGATAACATGACCGTTGCAAACAGCTACAACCTGAATTTTAAGGAGGAAATGGATGAGAGCCTGTATAAGATCGTGGTAGGGGCGGCTTCTTTTGATACGGTTGGAAAAGACAGCTCTCTGAAGGACCCCTATGTGCTGATCGGGGAACTGAAAAGCGAATTTGGGGGATTGATGCGGATCACGACAGATGAAGAGAGCCGGACATGGCTGACAATCGTGCTTAGGAATCTGGACACTCTGGAAGACTGCGTGGATGACATTAAGACGAGTCTGGAGGAAAAGAGCAGCTATGATGACAATGTCGAGATGCTTGACAAAAATATTTACATCATGACCGAGCTTGTACAGGACAACATTCAGAACTATCTGTATCATCAGGCGCAAAGCATTGAACATTTGACACAGCAGTTGAATGCGAGGGTACAGACTTTTACGATCTTCTGTGTAATCATGGTAATTATTTTGTTTGTGCTGGTGGTATTGATGACGCTGGTGATCGTATCCGGCATCACAAAACCGATCGCAGAGCTTTCCAAGGTGACAAGACAGGTGTCAGAGGGGGACTTTTCTGTGCGCGCAAAGGTTGAGACGCATGATGAACTGGAGCAGCTGTCGGACAGTGTCAACCGGATGACGGAGAGTCTGGAACGTCTTGTGGGGAAGATCAAGGATGATGAGAGAAAGATGCGCAAGGCGGACCTGCGACTTTTGCAGGAACAGATCAACCCGCATTTTCTATATAATACATTGGATACGATTGTCTGGCTGATTGAGGGGAATGCGCCGGAGAAGGCGGTCAATATGGTGGTATCTCTGTCGGAGTTTTTCCGGCTGGTTCTCAGTAAGGGAAAAGAGTATATCACGATCCAGGAGGAAGAACTGCATATCAGGAGTTATTTGGAAATCCAACAGGTGCGGTACCGCGATATACTGGAGTATGAGATCGCTATTGATCCGGAATTATACCGGTACAAAATATTGAAGCTTACGCTGCAGCCGCTTGTGGAGAATTCTCTGTACCATGGGATCAAATACAAAAGAGCCAAAGGAAAGATCACGGTATCCGGCAAACTGGAGGGTGATACGATCCATCTGCAGGTGCGGGATGACGGCGTAGGAATGGATCAGGAGGAGCTTACAAAGCTTCGCAGTGAGATTGAGAAACCTTGTAAGGAGACGGAGAAGGGCTTTGGACTGGCGAATGTCAATGAGCGTATCCGTATGTACTTTGGGAACGGGTATGGAATGAAGATCCATTCTGAAAAAGGAGAGGGAACCTGCGTGGAGGTGATACTTCCGGCACAGGAACAATAAAAAGGAAAAGGGTGTCGTGATGGTTGGGATACTGAAAAAGAATATGAACCTGATACTGGGCGTCTTGATGTTGATTGTTGTACTGATGGTCATTCTGGGAGGGTGTCAGCTCCTGATGAGCGAGGAGGACGACAGTTGTTATACCGACGAACAGGAGGACCTGATCGTGGTTGGCGTATCGCAGCTTGGAAGCGAGTCCGGCTGGCGGACGGCAAATACGGAATCTGTTCAGCGGGTATTTACAAAAGAAAACGGATATTTTATGATTTTTAACAATGCAAGGCAGAAGCAGGAAAACCAGATCAAAGCGGTGCGCAGCTTTATTTCCCAGAGAGTGGATTATATTGTGATCTCGCCGGTGGTGGAGACCGGATGGCAGGTTGTGCTGGAGGAGGCCAGGGAAGCCGGCATTCCTGTTATCCTGATGGACAGAGGGGTAAGCGTGCCGGATAAAAGTCTGTATACAACACAGGTCGGCAGCGATTTTGTCGGAGAAGGAAAGAAGGCAGGCTGTTGGCTGGAGAATGATCTGATAAAGAAGGGACAGTCTGAGGAGACGATCAATATAGTGATGCTCAAAGGAACCCGGGGATCGACAGCACAGATCGGGAGAACTACGGGATTTAATACGATTGCGGGGGAGCATCCGAACTGGCGGATTCTGGGACAGGAGTATGGGGAATTTACTTCTGCAAAGGGTAAGGAAGTTATGGAAATGTTTCTGGAGAAATATCCGGAAATTGATGTGGTGGTATCACAAAACGATGATATGACGATGGGTGCTTTGGAGGCAATCCACGAAGCCGGGAAGACAACGGGAATTGACGGAGATATCATTGTAATTTCCTTTGATGCGGTGAAAGAAGGACTGGAGCTTGTCAAGGAAGGCATCATCAATGTAGATATAGAATGCAATCCGAACCAGGGAGAATATATTTCGGATATTCTGAAAAGACTGGAAGCCGGACAGGAAGTGGAAAAGAAGTATTATGTGGAAGAAAATATCTTTACGATCGACAATGTGACGGATGAGCTGTTGCAGGAAAGAAGTTATTAGAGTGTTAAGAATATAGGAGAGTAGAACAATGTTGACGGTTTTTTTGGTGGAAGATGAAAGTATCGTAAGAGAGGGGCTCAGGGATAACATTCCGTGGGAACAGTATGGATATCGCTTTGCCGGAGAGGCAAGTGATGGAGAGATGGCACTTTCCATGATCCAGAAGCTTAAGCCCGATGTGCTTCTGACGGATATCAAAATGCCGTTTATGGACGGGCTCTCCCTGAGCCGCATTGTGCATCAGGAGCTGCCGGATACCAAGATCATCATTATCAGCGGTTATGATGATTTCGAGTATGCGAGACAGGCGATCGCGGTTGGTGTGGAGCAGTATCTGCTCAAACCGATTACGAGGGCAAATCTCCAGAAAGTACTGTCAGAGCTCAAAACCAAGATTGAAGCTGAGAGAGAGCAGAAAAACTATCAGGAAAAATATCAGGCGGAGTCCAGAGAGCACGAGCAGTTTGTCAGAACCAATTTCTTTATTAAGGTGTTTGAGGGAAGAATGCCGGTACAGGATATTTATGAAGAGGCCGGAAAGCTCTCTCTGAAGCTGAATGCATCATGTTATAATCTGGTGATGTTTAAATTACAGGAAAAGAGAGACAATGGAAATAACGGGTATGAGTCCGAGGATTTTGCAAGAAAGAGAGAGGAGCTGCTGCACTATTTCATGCGTTATCCGGAATATCTTGCGATACGCTGGAACATCAATACATACTGTATTCTTGTGAAAAGTGCCAGGGAGCAGATCGAGGAACTGACTGAACGGTGTCTGGAAAATATTGAAAGAGTGTGCAGGCCCACCGAGGAGGTCTTTGAATGGTATGCGGCTGTGGGAGAACCGGTGGAAAGACTCAGTCTTCTGCCACAGTGTTACGAGGGCGTAAACCATTTGTTTTCCTATCGTTTCCTGATGCCGGGAACACATATTTATACCAGAGCGGTGACAGAGAAATATATGCCACGGGAGGAAAGCGGAAAGATCGGCGATATTGACTCTGCAAAGGTAGATCCGGAGCTGATCAGGGATTTCCTTGCCAAAGGCAACCGCGAGGAGATAGGGGATTTTGTCAACAGCTATCTGCAGAGCATTCAGGAGGCAGTGAAATCAAGGCTGTTCCAGAACTATCTGGTGTTCCATATCCATTTTGCGGTAATGGGATTTGTAGAATCCCTTGGATATGATAAGAAGGAGCTGCTTGAGCTTCTCGGAGAAGAGCAGATACAGGAGGTTAATCTGGAATTTGATGAGCTTTCTTCTTACATTCAGAATATCCTTGCGAAAGCTATGGAACTCAGAGACAGAGAATCTGATAATCAGAGCAGAAAGGTACTGAAGAAAGCGCTGGAATATATTGAAGAGAATTATCAACAGGAAAGTTTGTCGCTCAATTTGGTTGCAGGAGAGGTCAATGTGAGCGCCAATTATTTCAGCGCTATTTTCAGTCAGGCGATGCAGCTTACCTTTGTAGAGTATGTGACACAGAAACGTATGGAGAAGGCCAAAAAGCTTCTGAGACAGACGGAAAAACATTCCGGCGAGATCGCTCTGGAGGTTGGCTATAAAGATCCACATTATTTCAGTTTTGTGTTCAAAAAAACCCAGGGCTGCACGCCCCGGGAATATCGCATGGGAAGTAAGACGGTCTGATCATTGCAGCGAAGAGATACAGGGGCCGTCGCTGTCCTTTTTTACAAAGTGCCAGGGGATTTCCTGAGATGCCACAGAGTTCCCTCTCAGCATGTGGATCATGCACTCCGCGGCATAAGTACCCATCTCATGGGGCTTGTGCGAGAGTGTCGAAATTCTGATCTGGCTGAGGTCACTGAGGTAGCTGTTGTCAAAGCAGACAACGGACACATCCTCGGGAACACGAATACCGGCATATTGTATTTCTTTGATAAGCCAGTAAGCGATTTCGTCATTGTAGCAGATCACGGCGGTACAGTCTGCTAGGTAATTGTGTATAAAATCTGTCAGAAACCTGGTATCCTGACGAGTTTCCAGGGCGTCAAGATCTCTGGAAGAAAACCAGCAGACATGACTGTCCATAAGCATATGACCGCGATCACGAAGATAGGCAGAAACACCCTGAAACCGTTCGGGGCCCTGCTGATCATCGTATTTGAACAATCCGGCGAAGTGCGTATGACCAAGTGAGTAGAGATATTCTGCAAGAAGCCGTCCTCCGTAGATATTATCATCTTTCACATAGACAATGTTGGAGAGCGAGGGATAACAGTTGTGCAGAAAAAGCAGAAAGGTACCCTGCTCCTGCAGCTTTTTATACAGATCCAGATTCGGATTGGGAAGAGCGCTTTTGCAGCCTTCGACGATCAACCCACGAGGAGGTTCCTCGAGAAGCAGCTGAAGATGTTCCCGTTCCTGATCGGTGCTGTTGCTGGTGGCAAGCACTGAGGAATAGTAGCCATGGGAGGACAGAGTGTTGTTGATGTCGGATAACAGTCCCGGATAGATGTATTCCTGCTTGCTGGAAATGAGGATCGGAATGGTATTTCGGGATGTGTCGCAGGAAAGTCCTGTGGCGAAGGAACCGCTTCCCTGTATACTGGAGATGATTCCACGGTCATGCAGGACAGCAAGTGCCGCCCGCACAGTCTGTCTGCTGACTTGATACTGTGCACACAGAGAAGCTTCCGTAGGGAGTTTGACAATGCCCTTTTGCAGGTTGTCGGCAATTTTCCCGCTAAGCTGTGTGGCGAGTTTTTCATATTTTGTCATAAGTAGTTCCATCCTTTTCAGATTATTTTTTCAGAGAGTTCCATTATTTTTCGTACAAATTTCCCCTAAACGTTCATAATTTGTTCATATCTGGTTAAAAAAATATTCACGAAAATCAACCGATTCGGAAAAAAACACCCATCATAACAACCAGAAGTAAACATATACAAGGTCATAAAGGGTTGTTTTTGACCTGTTTTTTGTAGCAAATCATAAATAAACACAACAAATCTTAAAAAAATGAACCTAATCAACTGATTTGTAATAACAGATTATATTATATATTATAATTTGTATTGTTTGAATCTCCAAATTCAATTTTTTGCACTCTTTTTCTGTTGTTGAAGGGGTAGATGAATGATAAATTGATATCAGAAACAGACAAGAGCTGTTTCGTAAACAACAAACCATAGATGTTGAAAGGGAGGAAAATAGGTAATGAAGAAAAAAATTGCAGTATTATTAGCAGGCACCATGGTAATGGCAAGTCTGGTTGGATGTGGCAGCAGTGCTGATACAACAGAGACAGCAGCAACAGACACCGCAGCAACCGAGGAAGCAGCTCCGGCTCAGGAGGAAGCACCTGCAGAGGAGACAACAACAGATGACGCTGCAGCAGAGGATACAGCAGACGCAGCAAGCGGAGATGTTATCAAAGTTGGTTTCGCACAGGTTGGACATGAATCTGACTGGCGTGCAGCTTGTACACAGAACTATCAGGATATCTTCAGTGCAGAGAACGGATACGAGTTATCCTTCGTAGATGCAGATAACGATAACGCAGCACAGATCGAGGCTGTTCGTGGATTTATCCAGCAGGAGCTTGACTACATCATCATCGCTCCGATCGAGACAGCAGGTTGGGATACTGTTCTTCAGGAAGCACAGGATGCAGGTATTCCGGTTCTGATCGTTGACCGTTCTGTAGATGCAGATCCTTCTTTATACGAAGCACATATCGGATGCGACATGGTTGCTGAAGGTGAGATGGCAGCTAACTGGCTTGCAGAGTACCTGAATGGAGAAGATGCTAACATCCTTGTTATCGAAGGTAGCGTAGGAGCTTCCGCAACACTTGGACGTACAGAGGGCTTCAACAATGTTGCAAAAGATCACAGCGAGTGGACAATTCTGGATTCTCAGTCCGGTGACTTTACACAGTCTGGTGGACAGGAAGTTATGGAGTCCTACATCAAGTCCTACAAAGATTTCAATGTAGTTGTATGCCAGAACGATAACGAAGCATACGGCGCAATGGATGCAATGGATGCAGCAGGTATCACATATGGTGTTGATGGCGATGTAACAATCATCTCCTTCGATGCTACACACGACGGACTTCAGTACACACTGGATGGAAAGATTACCTGCAATGTAGAGTGTAACCCGTTACAGGCAGTATTTGCTGATCAGGTTATCAAGACAATCCAGAGCGGTGGCACACCGGATGCAGAGACTGTTGTTACAGATGAAGCTTTCGTAGCACCTGGTGTTACAAGCTCTCTTGCAACAACCATGACACAGGAAGTTCTGGATGGCCGTGCTTACTAAGATCAGCGCGACCGCAGATAAAAGAAACACATAGGGGGGAGGGAGGATTCCCTCCCCTCTGTTTATCTAATGGGGAAATGCCAGTATGCGGTGACTTAATTAGGAAAATGCTCATATGTGGTGAGTAAGAGATGGAGTGTGTGACAGTAGGAGGTATAATATGGACAGCAATATTGCTTTAACAATGCGGGGGATCTGTATGACATTTCCGGGCGTCAAGGCACTGGACAATGTAGATTTTACCTTGAAAAAAGGTGAGATTCGCGCCCTGATGGGAGAGAACGGAGCAGGAAAATCTACGCTGATCAAATGTCTGACGGGTGTTAACAAGTTTGAGGCCGGTGAAATCCATGTTGATGGTATTGAGGGACCGATCGTGAACAAGGACACCATGGATGCGCAGAAAAAGGGAATTTCGACAGTTTATCAGGAAGTAAATCTTTGCCCGAACCTTTCCGTGGCAGAGAATTTATATATCGGACGTGAGCCGCTGACAAAGATCGGAACCGTCAATCGCCGGAAAATGAACCAGATGGCAGCAAAGCTGATGAAGGATCTGGATCTGGAGATTGAGGTGACAAAGAATCTGGAGGAATACTCACTGGCATTGCAGCAGATGATTGCGATTGCCCGTGCGGTTGATATGGACAGTAAGGTGCTGATCCTGGATGAGCCGACCTCCTCACTGGATGACAACGAAGTGGAGAAGCTTTTCTCTATGATGAGAAGACTGAGAGATCAGGGCGTTGGTATCATCTTTGTTACGCACTTTCTGGAACAGGTGTATGCAGTCTGTGACGGTATCACCGTTCTCAGAAACGGAACGCTGGTAGGAGAGTACAGCGTGGAAGAACTTCCGAGAGTCAAGCTGGTTGCGGCTATGATGGGTAAAGACTTTGATGATCTTGCAAGTATCAAGCCGGAGGGTGTGACAGATCTGTCCCACGCACCGCTTGAGATCGAGGCGCGCGGATTGAGCCATGCAGGAACCATCAAACCGTTTGACCTGGACATTCACAAAGGTGAGGTCGTAGGATTGACGGGATTACTCGGAAGCGGAAGAAGTGAGCTTGCCCGTGCGATCTATGGTGCAGACCGGGCACAGACAGGAACCTTAAAGGTGGATGGCAAGGAAGTGAAGATCAAGAACCCGATCGATGCGATGAACCTTGGCATGGGTCTTTTGCCAGATGACAGAAAGGCAGAGGGTATCATCGGAGACTTGTCTGTACGTGAGAACATCATACTGGCAATGCAGGCAAAGCTTGGTATGTTCAAAAAGATCCCGATGTCCAAACAGATTGAGATTGCGGACAAATACATAGAGATGCTGCAGATTAAGACGGCAAGCCGGGAGACGTTGATCAAGAGGCTTTCCGGAGGAAATCAGCAGAAGGTAATTCTGGCGAGATGGCTTGCGACAGATCCGGATTTCCTGATCCTGGATGAGCCCACCAGAGGTATCGATATCGGAACAAAGACAGAAATCCAGAAGTTGGTGATCAAGCTGGCGCAGGAAGGCAAGAGTATTATCTTTATTTCTTCGGAAATCGAAGAAATGCTTCGTACCTGTAACCGTATGGCAGTTCTTCGCGACGGTGCAAAGGTAGGAGAGATCGATGGAGAAGAAATGACGCAGGAGGGCGTTATGCACGCCATTGCGGGAGGAGGAGCAGCTCATGAGTAAAATAAAGAAAATAACAAAAATGCAGTTATTTCTGCCAATCTTCAGTATGATCCTTGTCATGCTGGTAAATGTAATCTATGACATTGCGAGCGGGAATCCTCCCTTTTCCTTTTTCCAGATCAGTACACAATTAACCTCATCCGGAAACAGCGTTCTTTATGGACGTCTGATCGATATCCTGAACAGAGGAAGTGAAGTTGCGATCCTTGCTATCGGAATGACGCTGGTGGTATCGGCTTCAGCCGGAACGGATATTTCTGTAGGATCTGTTATGAGTCTGACAGGCGGTATGTGCTGTATGCTTCTGGCAGGCTATGGAGTAACCAACGTATCTCAGTATGCGTGTCCTCTCTGGGTAGGAATCGGCGCAGGTATCCTGACAGCAATTGTCTGCGGTATCTTCAACGGCTTTCTGGTTGCGTATCTGAACATTCAGCCGATGGTAGCGACATTGATCCTGTGGTCGGCCGGACGTGCAATCGGACTTCTGCTGTGCAACAGCGCGATCGTGTATGTCAGAGTTCCGTCCTTCCAGTTCTTTGGTTCTTATATCGGATTTTTGCCGACACCGATCCTCATCGCAGCGATCTGTATTCTGATCATGGCACTGATCCTGAAATTCACGGCACTCGGAACCTTTGTACAGAGTGTTGGTATCAACAAAAAGGCAGCGAGAATTTCCGGATTCAACTCTGCGAAGATCATCCTGATGTGCTATGCGATCTGTGGTCTCTGCGCAGGTATTGCCGGTATTACAGCTACATCCCGTATCTACTCGGCAGATACGAACAACATCGGACTGAACATGGAAATGGATGCCATTCTTGCAGTTGCACTTGGCGGAAACAGCCTTGGAGGCGGTAAGTTCAATCTGGCAGGCTCCATCATTGGTGCCTATACCATTCAGGCGATCACCACAACGCTGTATGCACTTGGTGTATCCTCCGCACAGGCTCCGGTATTTAAGGCGATCGTTGTCATCCTGATCGTTGTCATCCAGGCAACACCTGTTAAGGATTACTTCAAAAAACTTTCTGCCCGCAAGGCAGCAGCAAAGGAGGCGTAAGGGATGAAAAAGCTGAAGATTAATAGCAATAATATCTTATTACTCATTACCGTCATCCTGTTTGTTGTGATGTATGGTGCAGGCTGTATTGTCTATGCGGAAAAAGGATTTACACATTTACAGACATTTTTAAATCTGCTGATCAACAATGCCGGTCTTTTGTGTGTGGCATGTGGAACGACCTGTGTCATGCTGACAGGCGGTATTGATATCTCAGTAGGTTCTCTGGTAGCTATGGACTGTATGTTCCTTGCAGTCGGTATGGAGAAATGGGGCATGAAGAGTCCGGTGCTGATGCTTCTCGTACTGGTGATCGGAGTTGTATTTGGTGCGGTTCAGGGCTTCTGCATTGCTTACCTTGACATTCAGCCCTTCATCGTTACGATGGCAGGTCTGTTCTTTGCAAGAGGTATGACCGCAGTGATCTGTACCGATCAGGTCAGCATTGTAAGTGATAAGTTCTTCACTACACTGTCCAGCCTGAAGGTGAACATTCCGTTTGGAATCGGTGCCTACACCAACAAAAAAGGAATCCTGCAGGTTCCTTACGTCAGAGTCAGCGTTATTGTTGCACTGCTGATCGTGCTTCTCATTTATCTGATGTTGAAATATACCCGTTTTGGCAGAAGCATCTATGCGGTAGGCGGCAACAGTCAGTCAGCAACACTGATGGGACTGGATGTACGCAAGACCAAGATGAAAACTTATGTGCTCGCAAGCTTTTTGACATCAATCGGTGGAATCTGTTATGCACTGAATACAATGAGTGGTACAACATCACAGGCAACCGGATTTGAGATGGATGCCATTTCTTCCGCAGTCATCGGAGGTACCCTGTTGACAGGTGGTGTCGGAAATGTTGTCGGAACTCTGGTTGGTGTACTGATCAACGGAACGATTTCCACACTGGTTAAATCAAACGGTAAGCTGGTAAGCTCCTGGGCGAACATCGTTACGGCGATCCTGTTGTGCTTCTTTATCGTATTGCAGGCAATTCTGGCAAGGGTAAAAGAGAGCAAGAAGGCAGCTTAAATACAAACAGGAAGTAACAAGAGAGGCACACATGAACAGCGTGTGTCTCTTTTTCCTCTTTTCTCATTTCAAATAAAAAAGAAACAGATAGTTGCGAAGGAAGCGAAGACATTTTCTGAAGGGAGATAGGATATGAAGAAAATTGCATTAAAGTTTGCTTCTGTCATTGTCATTCTGGTTGCCATTGCGCTGGGGGCGCTGGTCATACTGGGAAGCAGCATCAAGCAGATCTCTGCCAAGAGTCAGAGCTTCATGAACAATGAAGTAAAGGAGATTGATGCCGTACATGGAATCTATGAAGATTATCTTGAAATCTATGCGGACATGTACGCTCATATCAATACAAGACTGACATCGGTTATGGACAAGAATGCGGAACAGATCACGACGACCAGAGCGGATATGTGGGAACGGATGGATCAGTATGAAGCGCAGATCACGTCTCAGGAAGCTTTGGATGTCTATAACAATGTCAAGGAAAAACTGACAAGCTATGACGAGACGGTGGACATGATCCTGGAGGCAAGCAGAAGCGGTGACAAGGAGACGGCCAATGTTCTGGTAACCAGCAACCTGTTTACGATCAACGACTCTATTACGCTGAACATGGACAAGCTGCTCAGTTTTTCCGAGCAGAATCTGGATGCCGGAAAAACAACGCTGAAAAAGACGGCGCAGGAGGCGGAGAATGGCATTCTGCTGGTATCATTGCTGCTGGTTGCGGCGGCGTTGGTCATTCTGTTTATATCAGACCGGGTGATCGTTGTGCCGATCAAGCGCATAGCAAAGTCTATTCAGAAGCTGACGAGAGACATCCACGAAGGACATGGAGATTTAAGCAGCAGAATACCGGTGGATACCAGGGATGAAATTTCTACACTTGCAAAAGGAGTCAATGAGTTTCTGGACATTTTGCAGGATATGATCGGTGGCGTTATGGAATGTGGCCGAGAGATCGATCACCAGCAAAGGAGTGTCAATACGGTTGTAGAGCAGACAAACCAGAATGCCGACAAGACGCTGCACACCATGGAGGAGCTTGCATCCAGTATGGAAGAAGTGTCAGCTACGGCAACCTGTGTCAGTGAGAGTACGGTACATGCGGAGGAATCGGTTGGCAATGTGACGAAGAAAGCAATGGATGGAACGGCTTTTGCGGAAGAGATCAAAAACCGTGCCAGGGAACTGCAGCGCATGGCAAAGGACAGCAGGGAGTCGGCAGGCAATATGATCAAGGAGTTTGACAGATCGTTGCAGAGCTCCATTGATGACAGCCGCAAAATTGAAAATATCAACACGCTGACAGCAGATATTCTGAGCATTGCGTCCAAGACGAACCTTCTTGCACTTAATGCTTCCATCGAGGCCGCAAGGGCAGGAGAGGCCGGAAGAGGCTTTGCAGTGGTGGCAGAAGAGATCCGGGTTCTGGCAGACAACTCGAAAGAGACCGCAGGTAATATTCAGGAAATATCCGTTGAAGTAGTCGAGGCGGTCAAGCGGCTTGCAGGAGATGCGAACAGTCTGATAGAATTTATGAAAGAACGGATCCTGCCGGATTATGAATTGTTGGAAAAAAGTGGAGAACAATATCTGAACGATTCTGTGACCGTGGATGATATGATGAAGGACATCCGCGAGGGAATGGAAGAGATCAGTGAGACAATGCAGTCTGTCACAGAGTCAAACAATGGCATTGCAAATAATGTGCAGGAGAGTGCGCAGAGCGTCGTGGAGGTTGTAAGCGATACGACAACGCTCGCAGAAAATATGAAAGAAATCATAAGTGCTCTTGAGCAGGTATCGGGTGTCATTGGCCATTTGTCACAACAGACCGCCTGCTTTGTGCTGACGGAGGAATAGACAAATGGGAAACAACATACCTAAGTATCTGGAACTGGTAAACTGGATTCAGGAACAGATCCGTGACAAAAAACTGGTTCCCGGACAGAAGATGTACTCGGAAAATATGCTCAGCGACATGTTTGGAGTGAGCAGGCAGACCGTGCGCCATGCGATCAGTGTGCTGGAGCATGACGGCATTATCCGCAGGATACAGGGGAGCGGAACCTATCTCAACGACGACAGGCTGGCGGATCTTGCCAGACGCAAGAGAGTGTCGGTGATCACCACGTATGTGGACAGCTACATCTTTCCAAAGACGATACAGGGTATGGAAGATACCTTTCAACGGGAAGGGTATTCCGTGCAGCTTGCTTTTACAAATAACCAGAATATTAAAGAGCGGGCAATTCTGGAAGAACTCATTGCCAGAGACGAGGTGGCAGGGATTATCGTGGAGCCTACCAAGAGCGGGCTGCCGAACCCGAATATGGCATTGTATCAGGAGATCCGCAAAAGACGGATTCCGACACTATTTATCAACAGCTATTATCCGCAACTCAAAATTCCGCATGTGTCGATGAATGACCGCATGGCGGGACGCAAGCTTACCAAGCATCTGATTTCGATGGGACATCGCAGGATTGGCGGCATTTTCAAACATGATGATGGGCAGGGAAGGCTGCGTTACGCGGGATATCTGGATGCGCTGATGGATGCGGGAATCTGCGTGGATGATGCACAGATTGTGTGGATCGACACGGAGGACGTAAAACATCTGGACAGACTCAGCGTGAAGATACAGGAGTGCTTTAGCGACTGTACGGCAGTTTTGTGCTACAACGATGAAGTGGCGGTGGGACTGCTGGATGTGCTTCGCGGAGTAGGAATTCAGGTACCCGGAGACATTTCCGTGGTGGGAGTGGATGACTCTGATCTGTCTGTTATGGGGAATGTGAAGATCACTTCTGCGAGACACCCGATGGAACGCCTCGGAATGAGGGCCGCAGAAAATCTGCTTCACATGATGAAAGAGCCATCCTTTGATGGAAACTATGAATTTGACGCAGAGATTATGTATCGGGACTCTGTGAAAAAGATTCTGAAATAGTAACTAAAAATACTGAATAGTACAACTTGTTAACATGTACATACAAGTGATAAAATTTTAAACGTAAATGAGGTAAAATTGTACACTTTATCGGAGAAGTTGTATAGCAAAAAACAGGTATGGAGGGAAAACAATGAAAAACTACAAATTTTGGTTTTGCACAGGATCTCAGGACTTATATGGTGACGAGTGTCTGAGAAAGGTAGCGGAGCATTCCGCAAAGATCGTTGAGGGATTGAACAAATCGGGAAATCTTCCCTTTGAGGTGGTGCTGAAGCCTACTTTGATCAGCCAGGCATCGATCCGTAAGACCTTTAATGATGCAAACAATGATCCGGAGTGTGCCGGTGTTATCACCTGGATGCACACCTTCTCACCGGCGAAGATGTGGATTCTGGGCCTGAAGGAGTACAAAAAGCCTTTGTGCCATCTGCACACACAGTTTAATGAAGAGATTCCTTATGATACAATAGATATGGACTTCATGAATGAGAACCAGTCAGCACACGGCGACAGAGAGTATGGCCACATTGTCAGCCGTATGGGAATCGAGAGAAAGATCATCGTAGGACACTGGGCAAATGAAAATGTACAGAAGCAGATCGGAAGCTGGATGAGAACTGCACTCGGTGTGATCGAGTCTTCTCACATCCGCGTATGCCGTTTTGGTGATAACATGAACAATGTTGCGGTTACTGAGGGTGATAAGGTAGAAGCACAGATCAAGTTTGGATGGGAGATCGACCATTACTGTGTCAATGATCTGGTAGAGTATGTGGATGCAGTTCCGCAGGGCGAGGTTAATGCGCTGGTAGACGAGTACTACAGCAAGTATAAGATCATTGATGAAGGACGTGATCTGGATGAGTTCAGAAGACATGTAGCGGTACAGGCACAGCAGGAGATCGGTATTGAGAAGTTCCTTGTTGAGAATGATTATCATGCAGTGGTAACACACTTTGGTATGCTCGGTGGTCTGAAGCAGCTTCCGGGACTTGCCATTCAGAGACTGATGGAGAAGGGTTACGGCTTCGGAGCAGAGGGTGACTGGAAGGTTGCAGCCATGGTCCGTATGATGAAGCTGATGACAGCAGATATCAAGGATGCCAAGGGAACCTCCATGATGGAAGATTATACCTACAATCTGGTACCGGGCAAAGAGGGTATCTTACAGGCACACATGCTTGAGGTATGTCCTTCCGTAGCGGACGGTGAGATTGGTATTAAGGTTTGTCCTCTTTCCATGGGGAACAGAGAAGATCCTGCCCGTCTGGTATTTACCTCCAAGACAGGACCGGCTATCGCATGCTCCTTAGTGGATCTGGGAACCAGATTCCGTCTGCTGATCAATGCAGTAGATTGTAAGAAGGTTGAGAAGCCTATGCCGAAGCTGCCGGTAGGAACTGCATTCTGGACACCGCAGCCGAATCTGGAGATCGGTGCAACGGCCTGGATCCTGGCAGGTGGTGCACATCACACAGCATTCTCCTATGATCTGACCGTAGACCAGATGGTTGACTGGGCAGCAGCAATGGGAATTGAGAGCGTTGTAATTGACAAGAACACAAACATCCGCGATTTCAAGAATGAACTCAGATGGAATGAGGCAGCATATCGCTAACAGACGATTCAGAGTCTGAGAAGAGAAGGAGGAGCTTATGGGAGCAAAAGAATGTATTGCAAATGGGAAATCCGTATTGGGAATAGAGTTCGGCTCGACCAGAATCAAAGCGGTTCTGGTCGATGAGGACAACAAGCCGATCGCTTCGGGGGCGCATGATTGGGAGAACAGACTGGAGAACGGAGTATGGACCTACAGCCTTGAGGATATCTGGAACGGCTTGCAGGACTGCTACCGGAAGCTGACCGAAAATGTTGAGGTACAGTATGGAGAGAAGCTGACAAAGCTTCGCGCAATCGGCTTCAGTGCCATGATGCACGGCTATATGGCATTTAACAAAGACAATGAACTGATGGTACCCTTCCGCACCTGGAGAAATACGATTACAGAAGAAGCTTCTGTAAAGCTGACAGACTTTTTCCAGTATCATATTCCACAGAGATGGACGATTGCGCATCTGTATCAGGCGATCCTGAATGGTGAAGAGCATGTACCGGAGCTTGATTTTGTGATCACACTTGCAGGATATATCCACTGGAAGCTGACCGGAAGAAAGGTAGTAGGTGTCGGGGAAGCTTCGGGTATGTTCCCCATTGATATCGCCACAGGACAGTTCAATGAAAAGATGATCCGCGATTTCGATGGTCTGGTTGCAGATAAGAAGCTGCCGTGGAAGCTTAAAGATATTCTTCCGGAGGTATGCACCGCCGGAGAAGAAGCCGGAACCCTGACAGAAGAGGGGGCGAAGCTCCTTGATCCGACCGGAACGCTGGAGGCCGGAGCGCTTCTCTGCCCTCCGGAGGGTGATGCAGGAACCGGTATGGTGGCAACCAACAGTGTGGCACAGCGTACCGGAAATGTGTCTGCGGGAACGAGCGTATTTGGTATGATCGTTCTGGAGAAAGAACTGAAGAAGGTGCACGATGAGATCGACCTGGTAACCACACCGGATGGAAGCCTGGTAGCAATGGTGCACTGCAATAACTGTACTTCTGACCTGAATGCATGGGTAAACCTCTTTAAGGAATACTCTGAACTGATGGGTATGAAGGTAGACATGAATGAACTGTATGGCAATCTGTACCGTAAGGCACTGGAAGGTGATGACGACTGCGGCGGACTGCTGGCATACAACTACTTCTCGGGCGAGCATGTAACAGGCTTTAACGAAGGCCGCCCGCTGTTTGCACGTACTCCGGATGCAAAATTCAATCTGGCAAACTTTATGAGAGTACACCTTTTCACCGCTCTGGGAGCCTTGAAGACAGGACTGGATATCCTCCTGAAAGAAGAGGATATCCAGGTGGATGAGATCCTGGGCCATGGCGGTCTGTTCAAGACCAAGGGTGTCGGACAGAGCATACTGGCAGCGGCGATCGATGCACCCGTGAGTGTTATGGCGACAGCAGGTGAAGGCGGAGCCTGGGGAATCGCTGTTCTGGCATCTTATATGGTACAGAAGGAAGAGAACGAGAGCCTTGCACACTTCCTGGACAGCAAGGTATTTGCAGGACAGAAGGGTGAGAAGCTCGCACCGGTACAGAAGGATGTGGAAGGCTTCAACAGGTTTATGAAGCGTTACAGTGCCGGACTTGCGATCGAGAGAGCAGCCGTTGAGAATTTACAGTAAGCAGCGAGCAGGAAAAGAGGGACCAGATTATGTTAGAAGAATTAAAGAAACGTGTCTATGAAGCAAATATGCTTCTTCCAAAATATGAACTTGTCACATTCACCTGGGGGAATGTCAGCGAGATCGACCGCGAAAGCGGAATCTTTGCGATCAAGCCCAGCGGAGTTGACTATGATAAGCTGACACCGGATGATATGGTACTGGTGGATCTTGATGGAAATAAGGTAGAGGGCAGATACAATCCTTCTTCGGACACAGCGACCCATGTGGAGCTGTATAAGGCTTATCAGGAAATCGGAGGAGTGGTACATACCCACTCTTCCTATGCGACAAGCTGGGCACAGGCAGGACGGAGTATCCCCTGCTACGGAACAACTCATGCCGATTATTTCTATGGAGAGATTCCGTGTCTGCGTTGTCTCAATGCGGAGGAGATTGCGGATGCCTATGAGAAAAATACCGGACTTCTGATCGTGAGCGAATTTCAGAGGATGAAGAAAGATCCGGTAGCCGTACCGGCAGTACTGTGTAAGAATCATGGACCGTTTGCCTGGGGAAAGGATGCACATGAGGCTGTTCACAATGCAGTTGTCCTTGAGGAGGTTGCCAAGATGGCATACCGTGCGGAGACGATCAATGCAAGGATCCAGCCTGCACCGCAGGAGTTACAGGATAAGCATTATTATAGAAAGCATGGAGCAAATGCTTACTATGGACAGGCTAAATAAAATATCCGCAATTTTTAAGTAGTGTTATCGGGCACGTTATGGTAATATAATAACGAAATGCTCTGAATGGAGAGCAAAGTATAATCAAAAACAAACATGGAGGCTAGCGATGAACAAGTTAGAGTTACAGAAAACAGCTAATGAAGTTCGTAAGGGTATCGTAACCGCGGTACATAGTGCCAAAGCGGGACATCCGGGCGGATCTTTATCAGCCGCTGATATTTTTACCTATCTTTATTTTGAAGAGATGAATATTGATCCGAAGAATCCGAAAATGGCAGACAGAGATCGTTTCGTACTGTCTAAGGGTCATACGGCACCGGGATTGTATTCCGCGCTTGCCAACAGAGGCTATTTCCCGGTAGAGGATCTCAAGACACTTCGCCATCTGGGATCTTATCTTCAGGGTCATCCCTGCATGCAGGAGACACCGGGTGTGGACATGTCCTCAGGTTCTCTTGGTCAGGGAATTTCCGCAGCGGTAGGCATGGCACTTGCTGCAAAGATGGACAACAAGGATTACAGAACCTATACCTTGCTCGGTGATGGAGAGATTCAGGAGGGTCAGGTCTGGGAAGCTGCAATGTTTGCAGGACACCGCAAGCTGGACAATCTGGTAGTGATCGTTGATAACAACGGACTCCAGATCGATGGCAAGATTGAAGATGTATGTTCCCCTTATCCGATCGATAAGAAGTTTGAAGCCTTTAATTTCCATGTGATCAATATCGACGGCAATGATTTCGATCAGATTGATGCCGCATTCAAAGAGGCAAAGGCAACCAAGGGTATGCCGACTGCCATTATCTGCAAGACCGTGAAAGGAAAGGGAGTTTCCTTCATGGAGAACAATGCCG
This sequence comes from uncultured Lachnospiraceae bacterium, assembly GCA_934385475.1. Taxonomy (GTDB): domain Bacteria; phylum Bacillota; class Clostridia; order Lachnospirales; family Lachnospiraceae; genus UBA3282. Next base: position 22,383 of record CAKRPS010000013.1, read on the forward strand.
GATGGCATGGCAAAGCGCCGAATGATGAAGAGTATGCGATTGCAATGGCAGATCTTGCGAAGATCGATGCAGAATTAGGAGGTGCAAACTAATGGCAGATGTAAAGAAAATTGCAACAAGAGAAAGCTATGGTAATGCACTTGCTGAATGTGGTGCAGATTATCCGAATCTGGTAGTCCTTGATGCAGACCTTGCGGGAGCTACCAAGACCGGTGTATTTAAGAAAGCGTATCCGGATCGTCACATTGACTGTGGTATTGCAGAGTGCAATATGACAGGTGTGGCTGCCGGACTTGCAACCTGCGGAAAGATTCCGTTTATCAGTTCCTTCGCCATGTTTGCGGCAGGACGTAACTTTGAACAGGTTCGTAACTCCATCGGATATCCGCATCTGAATGTCAAGATTGGTGCAACACATGCCGGTATTACTGTAGGAGAAGACGGTGCGACACACCAGTGTAATGAGGATGTTGCCCTGATGAGAACGATTCCGGGTATGACAGTGATCGTTCCTGCGGATGACGTAGAGGCAAGAGCAGCTGTCAGAGCTGCGATCGAGTTTGAAGGCCCGGTATATCTCCGGTTTGGCCGTGCAGCTGTTCCGGTGATCAATGACAGACCGGATTATAAGTTTGAGATTGGCAAGGGTGTGCTCCTCAAGGAAGGAACCGATGTGACCATTATTGCCAGTGGTATCACAGTAGCTTCCGCACTGGAGGCAGCAGAAATGCTTGCAGCAGACGGTATCAGTGCTGAAGTGATCAATATCCATACAATCAAGCCTCTGGATGAGGAACTTGTACTTGCTTCTGCCAAGAAGACTGGCAAGGTGGTAACAGCAGAAGAGCATTCTGTGATCGGTGGATTGGGAAGCGCAGTCTGTGACTGCCTGTCTGAGAAGCTCCCGACACCGGTATGCAAAATTGGTATGCAGGACTGCTTCGGTGAGTCCGGCCCGGCTGCGGCACTGGTAGAGAAGTATGGTCTGGATGGCAAGGGCATCTACGCTAAGGTGAAGGACTTTGTGAAATAGAGACAAGATAATTCTTCTTGTTTTTTGAACGAGGCTATGGTAGTCTAACTAGCGGAGTGAAAAAGAAGCGAAAGGCATAAGAGAATGTCTGATAGTACGGAATACAAGAATATATTGTCGCCATCGATTCTCGCAGCGGATTTCTCTATTCTGGGAGAACAGATCAGGAAAGCCGATGAGGCGGGGGCAGAGTATATACACATTGATGTCATGGATGGTGTGTTTGTACCCTCTATTTCCTTTGGAATGCCCGTGATCGAGACGATACGAAAGGTGACAGACAAAACTTTTGATGTGCATCTGATGATCGTGGAGCCGGAACGTTTTGTGAAGGAATTTGCCGCATGTGGTGCGGACAGCATTACGTTTCATCTGGAAGCGACGGAGGATGCCGAGGAACTGATAGAACAGATCCATGCGCTTGGATGCAGGGCAGGCATGGCTGTGAAACCCAAGACACCGATAGAAGCAGCAAGAAAATACCTGGATAAGCTGGACATGCTGTTAGTCATGACGGTGGAGCCCGGCTTTGGCGGACAGAAGTATATTCCGGAGTCAACGGAACGGATTCGTCAGGTCCGGACAATGGCCAGGGAACTGGGAACGAAGCTGGATATTGAAGTGGATGGGGGGATTACCCCAGAGAATGTGCAGGTGGTTCTGGACGCCGGAGCGAACGTAATTGTCGCCGGTTCAGCAGTATTCCATGGAGACATCAAAGAAAACGTCGAAAAGTTCATCAGACAATTTTAAATAAGCAACGATAGGATACGGAGGGCTGAAATCTCAGCCCTCCGTATTTACGATATTCTGAAGCCAGACGCCTTTCTTTACGAGGATGAATCCAATCACACATTTGAGCAGGTCTGCCAGCTGGACACAGGTAAATACCACAACTACAGAGAGGGCGGTAAAGTGACTCAGACTGTAGGCAATCGGAACACTCACCAGACAGATAAAGGCACTGTCGAACAGAAAGGTGATGATTGTTTTACCGCCGGAGCGTAGCGTAAAGTAGGCAGCATGCAGGAATGCATTCTGCGGCATAAAACAGGCGGCGATCATGATGAAATACCGTGCAAGGAGCCGGGCGTCGTCTGTGGTATTGTAGAGCAATGGAAACAGGGGCGCTGCCAGAAACATGACGGCGGCTACTCCGGTACAACAGAGTACGGAGAAAGTGATCATTTTACGGTCAGTATCCCTGGCTTCGTCCATTTTGCCGGCGCCGAGAAGCTGTCCGACCACGATTGCTACGGAGTCACCAAGGGCGATAAAGACAATATTGAACACGTTGTTGATTGTGTTGGAAATATTCTGGGCTGCCACTACATTAAGTCCACGGACAGAATAACACTGTGCCAGAATCGCCATGCCACCTGCCCACAGAGTTTCATTGACCAGAAGAGGGGTTCCTTTGATCAGAATTTTCTTCAGCAGGATACCGGGAACCTTCAGGGTACGGTAAAGTCCTGTCGCAAAAGGGTGCTCCGCAGCATGCCTGTGTGTGTAGACTACGATAATTGCCATCTCCACGTAGCGGGAGAGGATAGTTGCAATGGCAGCACCCTCAACACCAAGGACGGGGAAACCGAATTTGCCATAGATCAGGAGGTAGTTGAATACCAGATTGACACATACAGCCACGATACCCGCTTTCATCGGCACGATGGTGTGACCGCATTCCCGCAGGGTGCTGGAATAAACCTGCACCATCATGAAAGGCGGCAGGCCGATCAGCATGATCCACAGATATTGTTTGCCATAGGTAAGCGTTGCAGCAATGCTCTCAACGCTGCCCTCGCCCTTGAGGTACAGAGCGATCAGAGATTCGCCCCTGCTCAGGAACAGAAGGATCGTAAAGATGGTGACGATGGTTACCATCCATATCTTGTAGCGCACGGTCTGACGGACACCCTCGTGATTCTTCTGACCGAAATACTGTGCGGTGAAGATACCGGCTCCGGACACCCCGCCAAACAGGCAGAGATTGTATACAAAAAGAAGCTGATTGACGATGGCAACGCCGGACATCTGCTCTGTTCCGATCCGTCCGATCATGATATTGTCAAGCAGGCTGACAAAGTTGGTGATACCGTTCTGGATCATGATCGGAATGGCAATAGTAAGGATCATTTTATAAAATGCCTTATCGCCGAAATACTTTTGTCTGATACTGTGGTTCTGTACTGCTTTTTGCATAAAAAACTCCGTTTCTACTACACTTTTTCCGTATTCTTACTGTATGACGACCACCTGTGTTCGGGGCGACGTATGTCTATCATATCACATTCAGATGATTATGGAAGGGGTATTTTTCAGAGCGACAGACTAAGTTTATTTTACCTTAATTTAGCAGGTTTTTTTACTTGATATTCCACGAATAATCAAATACTATTGATGTTAGATACTATATTATATACCATTATTAAGAATGGTAATTTGGAAAATTACTGGAGGACTATCTATGAAGCTGGAAAGATTAACGGATTGTGAAGAACTGGTCATGAAGACCGTATGGGATGCACAAGAGGAGCTGAGTCTGATGGAGGTCATGTCAAGAGTGAACGACAAATACAAGAAGGATTGGAAACCGCAGACGGTATCTACCTTTCTTGCACGTCTTGTCAAAAAAGGCTATCTGAAACATTACCGTCAGGGAAGAGTTTTCTTCTATCAGATCCTGGTACCCCTTGAGGTATATAAGGGACAGCTTACGAGCGATTATGTAGATTTCTGGAATCATAGTAACGCGGATGAGTTTTTATGCGCGCTGACGGAGGAGAGACCACTGCGCGGGGACGAGATCGAAAGGATACAAAAGCTTATTAATGGAATGCATCATTAATCTGTTCATAGCTCTGATCATGACTGATATAACAGGTACGATATTCTACCTGATGGGGCTGTTGTTCTGGAAGATCTGGTTTCAGAGAGATGTTGTGTGGAAAAGATTCTGTCTGCGGATTGTGCTGGCAGCTTACAGTGTGCCGGTGGTATTCGGTATCATCTATGTAAAGCGTCTGGTACAGTGGCGCGGAGCAGGGGAACTGGAAGGGTTTACCATCTTCTATAGTACGCCGAGAGTGCGTATGATCCTGTATCTGATGGGATGCCTGTGGTTTACGATTATAATCATCGTACTTCTGATAAAACTGTACCGGTATCTGGGTTGGCGTAAGATCTGTCTGGGAAATATACCGGAAGAAGATGAAGAGACACAGGAATTGTTTGACAGAATCTGCGGGGAACTTGGTCTGACCGGAAAGGTGAGTCTTTGCCGGAACGACATGATAAGCGTGCCCTGCATTACACGGTGTCGGGGAGCGGCCATTGTACTGCCCTTTGTGAAATATACAAGGGACCAGGCAGAGGTGGTTTTCTACCATGAATTGTGTCACTATGCAGAAAGGGATATGTGGATCAAAAATCTGACTGTCCTGATCGGAATCCTGCATGGCTTCAATCCGCTGGTTCATATATCGACAAAGCAGGTTCAACTGGTGTGCGAGGAATCGTGTGACCGGCTGGCATGTAAAAGGGGAGAGACTGCATTTTCGAGCTGGCGGTATTTCCAGATTATATTCAATATGATGCAGGAGGGGCAGCGCATGGAGCATTATGAGTTGTTTCTCTTGTTTGACAGTGAACTGGATTATGAGAGGAGAGTGAAGTGTATGTGTAACAGTCATGGAAGAAAACACTTGAAAAAGGGGCTTGCAGTTGCTTTGTCTGCCTGCTTTCTGCTTGGCAGCAGCCTGACAGCCTATGCGGCAGGAGATGCGTTGGCGGGTGAATGTCGCCATATGTCAGGAGAGACTAGCGAATACTCGGCTGCGGAAGTTCGACAATTGGAGATGGAAACATTTATGCTTGAAAATAATCTAGATCCATCGAAGGTTACTATTATTCCAATAGAAGAAGATATACTGGATGGGGTAGCTCGTGGTATGACGACTTTTGACTGGCAAATTCCAGCAGGAGAAACCTTTATGAGTTCTGGCTTCCGGGCACATGAGGGAGATGAAGTAGGAATTTCAGCAACGGGATATCCAACAGATATAGAGTATTGGACGGGGCTCAAAGATCCGGATGATATTATGAATTATGTTCCAGGAACAGGATTGTTGGTAACCAAAATAATTATTCAGCAGGATGGCAAGCATTTTTTCTTCATTACGAATAAGAGTGAGACACAGACTTTGGACATTCAGGCAAGTCTTGCGAAATAATCAACCGACTTAGAATACATAAAAGGGCATCGCCTCCCCAAATTCCGGGAGCGATGCCTTTTGTAATGCTCAGCGGTCACTGTAATGATATCTGCACGCTAATATATAGATATTCGTCTCATCAATCTTATAGATAAGCCGGTCTTTATCATTGATTCTCCGACTCCGGAAGCCTGCCAGATATCCGGTCAATGGTTCCGGTTTTCCCATACCGTCATTTCCATTGTGGTCGATATCTTCCAGGAGACTGTTTATTTTCTTCAAAATTTTCCGGTCTTCCGTTTGCCAATAGACATAGTCCCTCCAACCGTTCATGGTAGAAACCTTATTCATCAGCAGGCACCTTTGTCAGACTCTGTACTGAAAAATTTCCTGTTTCCAGTTGTTCTTTGGATTCCATCAGCCAGTCATAGTATTTTATGTGGTCTGTCAATAAATATACGCATTTGGTGTCAGTTATCTCTGACTGGATTCCTGTTGCCCGTTTTCCCGCAAAAGCAGCAGCTCACAGTAATCGACAAGCTGATCACGGCTCTTATTGTCCATGGCGGCGGCAAAGCGCAGTAAGTCCCCAATCGTATACTTTGTGCCAAACGGATGGTTCAAAGGACTTAACTGCATGGAGCAGTCTGTCCGTTGCAGCAGGTAGTCGGTCGAAACATCAAAAAAGTCCGCAATCAGAACCAGCGTTTGCAGATCCGGATAGTGGACTCCCTTTTCATAATTTGATATGGTAGAAACCGTTACGTTGAGGTGTCTGGCCAGATCCTTTTGTAGTATTCCTCGTTCTTTCCGAAGTTTAGCCAAAAATTTTCCAAATTCCATAGCTATTTACCCTAAGTAAGTAATAGTATAACGATAGCATGCCATAAAGATAATACCATAGAATAGTATTACAAATTACGTGCAACTATTCAGTTGCACTTTAGCGCAATTCATTTTGGGAGAAGACTGTCACAACGAATTGTATTGAACTAAAAATGTAAACAACACGACCTGAAAGGAGCTGATGATTGACGAAAGAGCCGGAACACGATATGATAAACGCAATCAGGCTGCCATAGAACGGCAGAATGAAAAGGATGTACAGACGAGAGTGTCTGCGGAATGGAGCGTTAAATGAGTATTCTGAATGTTGAGAATTTATCACATGGCTTTGGAGACAGAGCCATTTTTCATGAGGTTTCCTTTCGGCTTCTCAAGGGGGAGCATATTGGACTGATCGGTGCCAACGGAGAGGGCAAGTCTACCTTTATGAATATTATCACAGGAAGGCTGATGCCGGACGAAGGGAAGGTGGAATGGGCCAAGAATGTGCGTGTAGGCTATCTGGACCAGCATACCGTGCTGGAGAAGGGAATGACCATCCGGCAGGTACTCTCAGGGGCTTTTGATTTCCTGTTCGAGATGGAAGCGCGTATGAATGAAATCTGCGACAAGATGGCGGAGGCTTCCGAGCAGGAACTTGAAGAATATATGGAGGAGCTTGGCACGATCCAGGACATGCTTACCCTCCATGATTTCTATATGATCGATGCCAAGGTGGAAGAGGTTGCGAGAGCTCTTGGCCTCCTTGATCTGGGCCTGGACCGGGATGTTACCGACTTGAGCGGTGGACAGAGGACGAAGGTTCTTCTGGGCAAGCTTCTTTTGGAGAAGCCGGATATCCTGCTTTTGGATGAGCCGACGAACTATCTGGATGCAGAACATATCGAGTGGCTCAAGAGATATCTGAATGAGTATGAGAATGCCTTTATCCTGATCTCACATGACATTCCGTTCCTGAACAGTGTGATCAACATTATCTATCACATGGATAATCAGGAACTGAACCGCTACGTCGGGGACTATGACAAGTTTCTGGAAGTGTACGAGATGAAGAAATCCCAGCAGGAGGCGGCCTACAACAAACAGCAGAAAGAGATTGCGGAGCTTAAGGACTTCGTTGCGCGCAATAAGGCGAGGGTGGCAACCAGAAATATGGCGATGTCCAGACAGAAGAAGCTTGATAAGATGGATATGATCGAGCTTGCTGCGGAGAAACCGAAGCCGGAATTCTGCTTTAAGGAGTCCCGCACTCCCGGAAGATATCTTTTTCAGACAAAGGATCTGGTGATCGGGTATGATGAGCCCCTGTCCTGCAAGCTGAATCTGGAGATGGAGAGAGGGTCCAAGATCGTGCTGACCGGTGCAAACGGAATCGGTAAAACGACCCTGTTGAAAAGTATTCTCGGGCTGATCCCTCCGCTTTCTGGAGAGGTTGAGCAGGGGGATTATCTGGAGATCGGATATTTTGAGCAGGAGATGAGTCAGGATGTGAATACGACCTGTATTGAGGAGATCTGGCAGGAATTCCCCGGATTCACACAGTATGAGGTACGGTCTGCCCTTGCAAAGTGTGGACTGACAACGAAGCATATTGAGAGTAAAGTCAAGGTTCTGAGCGGTGGAGAACAGGCCAAGGTGCGTCTGTGCAAGCTGATCAACAGACCGAGCAATCTGCTCGTGCTCGACGAGCCGACAAACCATCTGGATGTGGATGCCAAGGCAGAACTGAAAAGGGCTTTACAGGAATACAAAGGAAGTATTCTGATGGTGTGCCATGAACCGGAGTTTTATGAGGGACTTTCCACCGAGGTCTGGGACTGCACGAAGTGGACGACCAGAATGGTGTAAAGTCAGGAAAACATTGCCTTTTTGCGCGGCAGGGTATACCATAAAACTGACGGGCTGATGCAGATACGGTAATTCTGCGCAGACAGCCGTGACTGGTGCGTGGGAAAATCTGCGCAGAAATGAGGATAGAACAGAAATGAAGAAATTGGGAAGAAATGATCATTGCTGGTGTGGCAGCGGGCGCAAATATAAGGCCTGCCACATGGATTTTGATGAGAAGATCGAGCATTATGCGTTACAGGGACATATTGTTCCGACACATGATATGATCAAGACTCCGGAGCAGATCGAAGGAATCCGGGAGAGCAGCAAGATCAACATTGCCGTGCTCGATGAGATTGCAAAGCAGATCCATGTGGGCATGAGCACTGAAGAAATTGATAAGATCGTCTATGAAATGACAACGGATATGGGAGGAATCCCTGCACCGCTGAACTATGAGGGATTTCCCAAGAGCGTGTGCACCTCGATCAATGAGGTGGTCTGTCATGGAATCCCTACCCCCAAAAGACTATTGAAGGATGGCGACATTGTGAATGTCGATGTGTCCACGATCTACAAGGGATATTTTTCAGATTCCTCCAGAATGTTTCTGATGGGAGATGTTGCACCGGAGACCCGCAAGCTGGTAGAGGTGGCAAGAGAGTGTATCGACGTGGGACTTGAGCAGGTGAAGCCGTGGAATTTCCTGGGAGATATGGCACAGGCGATCAACGATCACGCGAAGGCAAACGGCTATTCCATTGTACGGGAGATCGGCGGACATGGAGTAGGGTTGGAGTTTCATGAAGAACCATTCGTAAGCTATGTTACCAGAAAGGGCACCGAGATGCTGATGGCACCCGGAATGGTGTTTACGATCGAGCCAATGGTCAATATGGGAAAAGCAGATATTTATATCGATGACGAAGATGGCTGGACCGTATATACAGAGGACGGAAAGCCCTCTGCACAGTGGGAAGTAACTCTGGCAGTGACCGAGGACGGTTACGAAATTCTCACTTATTAGGAACATAAACGAAATAAAGTTTTTGACATGTACAAAGCCGGAAGTCTTCTGGGATGCAGAAGATGATCCGGCTTTTTGTTTTGTCTATTTTGTGAAAAATTCCGATATTGTCATGCACGTAAGAATTTGCTATTGTAAGCATACAATCTTTGGGAACAGACAAAAGTATACTTTATTTCGTACATTCATCAAATGTACGAGTCCGGGGCAGATCGCCCGATCTTCCAGAAATTGAAACAGAAAGACAGTTATGCAAAACAGAGAACAAAGCCGAAGCGCACCCGGGAAATTATGTTTTGTGGATCTGAGTGCGCAGAAATGAGGAATATATGAGAGATTTTTTGACACATTTGTCGGAGAAGTGGAATGAGATACAGAGCGATCCGGAGAAAAAGGAGGATCGTCTTGCGGTTATCCTGATCGGAGCTGTGGCCGTGGTGGTGATCGTCCTGCTTCTTTTGCTGTTGTGGTATGCACTTGCACAGAGAGGAAAAGAGGATGACAGCGCCATGGAGAAGACGGAGCATGAGGAGCTGTCGGAGGTTTACATGTCTGACCTGCAGTCTGTGGAGAACGCGGAACTGCGGGAGCAGTATCTGGAGGATATTGCAGCACTGAGCGAAAGAGTGGAGGAACTGCTGCAGACGGTGACAGAGATTCAGAGCACTATGAGTGAGACTTCTGAGTTGTATCAGGAGGGCGACAGCACCTTGCAGATGCAGATTACGGAGATCACACGCGATCTCGGGGGATTGATCAGGGAACTGAAGGAGACACAGGTACAGATTACAGACCTGTCAGATACTGTGCAGGGAGTCTGTAAGGAGACCATTCCGATGATCCTGGAGCAGATCACGGAGATTCAGAAGGAGATCGCAAAGGCACACAGTGATCTTGCAACGATCTATGAAAAGATCCGGAAGCTGGAGACCGAAGATGAACATCTGCGGGAGGAGATACGCAATCTGGAGAAGAAGATGAAACAGGCGGTCGATGGAGAGGTCACGCAGATCGAAAACCATATGCAGGAGATCATCAACCGGATGCAGAAAACAGAAGAAAACATCACCAATCTTTATCAGATCTCAGACACTATGGGAGATGAGATCCACAGCATCAACGAGAACACGCTGCGCTACCGCTATGATGAGGAGGGGCATATACTGTATCTGGCTCCATATAAGGAGTAGCCTGCCGGGTTTGACAAAGGAATTCCTTTGTGATAAGTTAATTTTATATAGACAAAAGCGGTGACGAAGAGAGTAAACAGGCCGAAGTTTTTCAGAGAACGCTTCATGATGCTGTGAGAAGCGAAACGGAAACCTGGTGAAGATGGCTTCTGAGCAGTGTATGTGAACCAGGGAAGCGTAAGCACGGTAAGCAGACAACAGGTTCCGCCTGTTACAGCGGGGGGAGTATCGTTTTGGTACTTGCAAAGGCCGGTCTTGTGAGAGATCGGTGAAAAGAAGTGGTAACACGGTTTTTGTCCGTCTTCTTTGTCTGTTATGTGGGCATAATAGACAGAGAGGACGTTTTTTTTGGAAAGAAAAGGAGATGGATGAAATGAAAGACAAAGGAAAATACTATATTACGACGGCGATCGCGTATACATCCGGAGTGCCGCACATTGGCAACAGCTATGAGATCGTACTGGCAGACAGCATTGCCCGTTTTAAGAGAAAGGACGGCTATGACGTGTTTTTCCAGACAGGAACGGATGAACACGGACAGAAGATCGAACTGAAATCCGAGGAGGCAGGCATTTCTCCGAAGGAGTATGTGGACAATGTGGCAAAGGAGATCAGAAGAATCTGTGATGCGCTGAACACATCCTACGATCATTTTATTCGGACAACAGACGATTATCATGAGAAACAGGTTCAGAAGATTTTCAAGAAGCTGTATCAGCAGGGAGATATCTATAAGGGAGCTTATGAAGGCCTGTACTGTACACCCTGTGAGTCCTTCTGGACAGAATCCCAGCTTGTGGACGGTAAGTGTCCTGACTGCGGCAGAGAAGTAAAGCCTGCAAAGGAAGAGGCATATTTCTTCAAGATGAGCAAATATGCCGATAAGCTGATCGAACATATCAATACACATCCGGAATTTATACAGCCGGTATCCCGTAAGAATGAGATGATGAATAATTTCTTACTGCCGGGCTTACAGGATCTGTGTGTATCGAGAACCTCTTTCAAGTGGGGAATCCCGGTAGACTTTGATGACAAACATGTTGTATATGTATGGCTGGATGCGCTGACCAACTATATCACCGGTATTGGATACGATGCGGACGGCAACAGCAGTGAGCAGTACAAGAAACTCTGGCCCGCCGATCTGCACCTGATCGGAAAGGATATCATCCGTTTCCATACGATATACTGGCCTATTTTCCTGATGGCACTTGGCGAGCCTCTGCCGAAGCAGGTATTTGGCCACCCATGGCTGCTGCAGGGAGACGGCAAGATGAGTAAGTCCAAGGGAAATGTGATCTATGCAGATGATCTGATCGATTTCTTTGGTGTTGATGCGGTGCGTTACTTTGTATTACATGAGATGCCTTTTGAAAACGATGGTGTGATCACCTGGGATCTGATGGTGGAGCGTCTTAACTCAGACCTTGCAAACACACTGGGCAATCTGGTTAACCGGACCATTTCCATGAGCAACAAATATTTTGGTGGTATTGTGGAGAATAAGAAAGTCATTGCGGGCGATGAGGAGATCGACGCAGATCTTGCAAAAGTACTGACCGATACCTATACCAGAGTGGCCGGAAAGATGGATGATCTGCGTGTGGCAGATGCCATCACGGAAATTTTCGTCCTCTTTAAACGTTGTAACAAATATATTGATGAGACAATGCCGTGGGCGCTTGCAAAGGACGAAGCAAAGAAGGATCGTCTGGCGACCGTGCTGTATAATCTGCTGAACGGTATTCTCGTGGGAGCATCCCTTCTTGAACCATATATGCCTGAGACGGCGGAGAAGATCGCGGAACAGATCAATGCTTCTCTGGTTGACTTTGAAGTTTTGGAGGACTGTGCAAAGAATCAGGATACGCAGAGAGCATCCTCCCTGTATCCGAGCGGAACACAGGTAACCCAGACACCCGAAATTCTGTTTGCAAGACAGGATCTTGCGGAGGTGATGGAGAGAGTGGAAGCACTCCGTGCACAGCGCAGGGCAGAAGCGGGAGAAGAGGAACAGAAGGAAGAAGTGCCAGAAGATGTGATCGACATCGAACCGAAAGAGACGATCAGCTATGATATATTTGATAAATGTCAGTTCCAGGTGGGAGAGATCCTGGAGTGTAAGGAAGTGCCGAAGTCGAAAAAGCTTCTCTGCTCCAAGGTACGGGTCGGATCGGAGGTAAAGCAGATCCTTTCCGGAATTAAACAGCATTACAGTGCGGAAGAGATGGTAGGCAAGAAGGTTATGGTGCTTGTCAACCTGCAGCCCAGAGAGATCGCAGGCATGACATCCGAGGGAATGCTGCTTTGTGCCGAAGATGCGGAAGGAAATCTGGCACTGATGACACCGGAACGCCCGATGCCGGCAGGAGCCGAGATCTGCTGATAGAAACCCGACACCCTGAAACCGTACACCATATAAGATATAGGAGCCCACGATGGTAAAAAAAGAAGAATTCTATTACGATTCCAGAGACGGAGAACACAAGCTGCATGCAATCCGGTGGATTCCGGAGACGGAGAAACCGGTCTGTATTGTGCAGATCATTCATGGAATGGCAGAATATATTGACCGCTACGACGAGTTCGCGAGATTTCTTGCTGAAAAGGGGATTCTGGTGACCGGGGATGATCATCTCGGACACGGAAAGTCCGTAAAGGCGGGAGAGCCCTACGGATACTTTTGTAAAAATGATGCGGCAACGGTTCTGGTGCGGGATGAACATCGTCTCAAGAAGATGACGCAGGAAAGCTATCCAGGCGTGCCTTATGTGATTCTCGGGCACAGTATGGGGTCCTTTATCGCAAGAAACTATCTGCTGCGGTATGGAACCGGTATTCAGGGTGCTGTTATCTGTGGTACGGGAATGCTTTCTAAGGTCACATTGACTGCGGGGAAAGTGGTTGCCGGGATTCAGAGAGTCTTCTGTGGAGATCAGCATGTCAGCAGACTTTTGGATAAACTGGCATTTGGCTCCTATAATAAAAGGGTGGAATCACCGGAGACAAATTTTGACTGGCTTTCGAGAAATAAGGAAAATGTCAACAGATATATAGACGATCCCCTGTGTGGGTTCACATTTACCGTGAATGGATTCCGGACACTGTTTCAGTTGATCGGGAATCTTCATGACAAAGAAGCACTTGCCAGAATGCCGAAAGCTCTGCCAATCCTGTTTATTGCGGGGGAAGCTGATCCGGTGGGAAATTATGGCGAAAATGTAAAGCTGGTGCACGATTCCTTCAAGGAACTTGGAATGGAACGGCTGCAGCTCAGACTTTATCCCGAGGAGCGCCATGAGATTTTTAATGAGGCGGCGAGAGGGGATATTTATATGGATGTATACCGGTGGCTTTTGCAGAGGTTTTCCTGATTATTACAGGGAAGCTGTCAGGGACGGCCACGGGTATCAAAAAGGAATGGAACAAGAATGATATTTGGCAGATTTAAAAGAAAACTGGTCTTTGCCGGGGTGATCGGTGTCCTGGCAGTTTCCTGCGGGTTTTCGTCTGTTTCCGGAGACACGCAGAAGGACGGGAATATTTCGGCGCAGGAACAACCTGAGGCGGAGAGTGAGCCGGATGCCGGGCAGGAGGATTCGGAGACAGAATCCGTTCTGAAGTGGCTGACGGACAAGGCATCCAGTGGAGAGGTTGATCTGAAGGACGAAGACAGTATCCGCCGTGCGATCGATGAGGCGGAAGAAGAATTTGGAACCTCCTACGATGAAAAAGAAAGGGAGAGGATTGTTGCAGCGCTACAGAAGCTGGACACCATAGGAACAGGCGCGGATGAGATGCTGGAGCAGGCGAAGAAGCTGTACCAGAAGTACGGAGAAGAGGTTGTACAGGAAGCAAACAATGCGATCAACGATGCGGTGGAAACCGCTGTTAAGAGTGCTACAGACAATTTTTTTGAAAGTATGAAAAAGGCGGTTTCTGATTTTTTTAAGGATTTGTTTTCCAAGGGATCATGACCTGATTTGATGAATGATTTTACCTTCACTGATTATACTAACATCAGTGGAGGTGTTTTTATATTTATGAAAATCGCATTTTTCAGTACGAAACCCTATGATAAGATCTGGTTTGAACCAATGGCCGGAGAATACGGATTTGATATTCATTTTTATGAGGTGCCCTTCGCAGAAGAGACGGTTTTTCTGGCAAAGGGATATGATGCTGTCTGCATTTTTGTAAATGACTATGTGAATGCGCAGATGGTGGAGCAGTTATATGAGATGAAGGTGAAAGCGATTCTGCTTCGGAGTGCGGGATTTAATCACGTGGATGTGAAGGCGGCGGAAGATAAGCTGCATGTTCTCCGGGTACCGAGTTATTCACCGGAGGCGGTGGCGGAATTTTCCATGGCACTGCTTTTGACTGTTAACCGTTATACGCATAAGGCTTACACGAGAACAAGAGATTTCAATATGAGTCTGAATGGCCTTATGGGAACGGATTTTTATCACAAGACGGCCGGTATTGTCGGAACAGGCAAGATCGGACAGGCGATGATCCGCATCTGCAAGGGTTTTGGGATGCAGGTACTGGCATATGATCCATATCCGAACCGGGAACTGGATGTAGAGTATGCCCCGCTTGAGGAACTGTTTGCCTCTGCGGATATTCTGTCGCTGCATTGTCCGCTCACCTCAGAGACCAGACACATGATTGACCAGAAAGCTATCGAGAGGATGAAAAAGGGTGTCTATCTGGTGAATACTTCCAGGGGCGGTCTGATCAATACGGATGCACTGATCGAGGGGCTGGTAGAGGGAAAGTTCGGAGGAGTCGGGCTGGATGTATACGAGGAGGAAGAAGGCATTTTCTATGAGGACCGTTCCAACGAAATTATCAGGGACGAAAACCTGGCAAGATTGATGACATTTCCAAATGTTGTAATTACATCGCATATGGGATTTTTTACAAGGGAGGCCATGCAGGCAATTGCGAAGGTAACTTTGGAAAATGCTTATGCGGTTGAAAATGGACTGCCGCTGGTGAACCGGGTAGGGGCTGAGGCTACCACGTAACGGTTCTGCGGAGATTGAGGGCTGCCGGCTATGGCCCGGAGCACAGGATTTTTGATTGTAAAAAGAGCAAGGATACGTTAAAATGAAAATATCTAAGGAGCAGCGGATGACATGGGAACGTTTTATGAGGTTCGAAGTGCATATCGGGATGAATGGGATGATGCAATGGCACTCGCCTGGAAAACGTTCCTGCGTTTTGAGGCAGATGTCTACTCACCGGAGGGTGTGAGAAATTTTGAAGATTTTATCACAGATACAACGCTTCACAGGATGTTTGTGATGGGAGCCTATCAGATGTTTGTGGCACTGGATGCAGGAAAGATTATCGGGATGATCACCCTGCGTAACAGGACACACATTTCCCTGCTTTTTGTGGATGAGCAATACCACAGAAAGGGTGTTGGAAGAGCTCTGATGCAGTATCTGGAGAACTATCTGCTGACAGAGATCGGAGCTGACCGGGTTACAGTCAACTCATCACCTTACGGAGAGGGGTTTTATCACAGACTCGGGTTTCGGGATCTGCGTCCAAGGGAGGAAAAGAACGGAATTATCTACACGCCAATGGAGTTTGTTTTGTAAGTAAGGGGAGTTTGGTATGGAGTATATTAAGAGCAAGGATATATACCTTTTGACAAGGGATATATTAAAACTGATCTATAAGTGGCCGATGGATCACGGTTCCAGGGTGGCATATATGGTTTATAAGATGCTGCAGGAGAAGGGCGGCTACGAAGAATTTGAACTGGCAGATTTTGTCATGGTGGCTACGATGCACGACATTGGGGCCTACAAGACAGAGCGTGGCAGAATGAATGATGTTCTACGGTTTGAAAACCGGGATACCCGCGCACATACGATTTATGGTTATCTCTTTTTTAAATACCTTTCTCCGGTACCGGATCTGGCAAAGATCATCATGTACCATCACATGGATTATGAACAGCTTCAAAAGATAGACTATCCCTATAAAGAGGTTGCAGCCTACATAAATATAGCAGAGAAAATGGATATCTACTCAAGAGCGAAGGGTAGTCAGTTTGACATGAAAATGTTTCAGAAACTGTCTGGTACAAAGCTGTCGCCAAGGGGACTGGAGTGCTTCTACCAGTGCCAGGCAAAGTATGACCTTTTCGGCAAGATCAAAAGCGGCGAATATAAAGAGGAATTATCACAGATCGTAGATTATATGATCTATAACAATGACGATAAGAGAAAGTTTCTGGAGATGCTCATGTACTGCATGGGTTTTACCAGTGAGGCCATGGTGGTGGATACCATCACGACGGTCTGTATCTGCGAGGAGCTGGCAAATAAAATGATGCTTTCTCCGTTAGACAAAGAGATTCTGTATTATGGTGCGCTGATCCACGATATCGGTATGCTGGCAATTCCCAGAAAGATCATAGAGGCACCCAGAAAGCTGGAGCCCGACGAGATAAATCTTATGAGGACACATGTGGAGATCGCGGGCAAGGAGCTCAGTGAAAGAATGAACAATGAAGTAGTGTCGATTGCCCTTTCACACCATGAAAGAGGAGATGGAAGCGGGTATCCGCTCAAGCTCAAGGATTTTCAGATGAACACCCAGCAGAAGATTCTGCAGGTGGCGGATATGGTGAGTGCCATGGTCAATAAGAGAAGCTACAGACCGCCACTCTCCAAGGAACAGATTATTGATATTCTGAATGAGGATGTGGACAAGAACCGCCTGAACAAACAGGTGGTCACTTCCCTGCTTGCTTTTTATGATTCCATTATGGACAGGGTTAAGAAAGAATCTGTTGAAATTCTCAAGATGTACCAGACCCTGAACCAACAGTATGAACAGGTAAGCCGGAAATACAAGATTTAAGTAACAGTGCGGCGCCGGATGCGGAGCAGCCGCGTTTATGAATTGTGAGGGGCTGAACTGTTACAATATTTAAGAATTTTTTTGTCGAATTCGGTAGCCTTTGGGTACATTTATGTACTATAATGATGATTAGTACAAATGTACCAGAATTGGAGAGATTGAGAAATGGGTAAGATTTTTGATATGGATAGTCCCGTAATGCGGGTTTTGAACCGTGTGGGGGATCTTTTGATATTGAACCTGCTTATGATCGTGTGTTGTCTTCCGGTGATCACAGTCGGGGCATCTTTTACAGCAATGCACTATGTACTTTTGAAGATGGTGCGTGGGGAAGAAGGATACCTTGTCAGGGGATTTTTTAAGTCTTTTAAAAGAAATTTTAAGCAGGCTACGATTATATGGCTGATCATGCTTGTTGTGATTGCCATATATGTGGGAGACGTGCTGATTTTTAATTATTCGCAGATTGTATTTCCGAAGGCGCTGATTGCGATTGTAGTGGCAGTTGCTGTATTGGCGCTTTTAATCGCAATGTATATCTTCCCGCTTTTGAGCCGGTTTGACAATACCGTTTGGAATACGATTAAGAATGCGGCGTTGATGTCTTTCCTGAACCTGCCTAAGACATTATTGATGCTTGTTATCTATATACTGCCGTTTGTGATCGCGTATTTTTCAACTTATTCTATAATTTTTGTTATTATGTTCGGATATTCTGTGCCGGCGTATGGCGCTGCATGGCTTTACAGCGGTATTTTTAAGAAATTTGAACCGGAACCGGAGAGTATATCGGACATGGACTTTACTGTAAATATGGGCGAGGAGAATGAAGAGAACGATGGAGAGTCAGAATAAGTCGGTAGCATTCCAGTGGATTGTGCCATCCGTAGTCCTGATGGTTGTTGTACTGATCATGCTGTTCAATTTCTCAAGTAAAAGCAGTGAGGAAGCTTCTAAGCATGTCTATAAGGATCTGATCAGCAAGACGGAGAACTATGCAGACAATCTCTATACAGAACTCAGGCAGATGCACAGTGTTGCAGCGCCGATGGCAGAGCTTTTAAAGAGAAATGGAGTGGCAGACACAAAATATGTGCAGCAGATATTGGAGATTACCGCACAGTGCTCCAAGGTGGATCAGGTTTTGTACTGTGATCTGGAAGGAAATGGATACAACGAGAACGGAGAGAAGATCGCAATAGGTGACAAGACGTTTTTTGAAACGGTACTCACACAGACGGATTGTCCCTATGTCTTTGCCGGGGCTCAGGACGATATTCCACAACAGGATTGTATTGTAGCAGCCACAAAGGTTGAAGGAGAGAAGGAACAGGGATATCTGTTACTGTTTTATTCTACTCATGAGTTTGCCAATGTTTTGTCAGCTTCGGATGCAGATGCTTCCGGGCAGTTGATGCTTCTGGACACAGAAGGAAAAGTTCTTGCTCTGTCCGGATTTGGTAAGACAACAAAAGTGGGAATGAATATTATCGATCAGGTAGCGGAGAGGGGGCCGGAATCCTCCCGGATCATCAGGAACCGTCTTAAGAATGGAACCCGTGGAACGACGGAAGTGCTGATTGGTGATAATACCAGAATTTTGTCCTATGCACCCTTTGGGATAAACGGCTGGGAAATGATGATGAGTGTCAGCAAGAGTTATGTGGACAGACAGGTAGGGCAGCAATGGAAAAATACAAAACAGATGCTGGTACAGCTTTTGGCCGTTATCTTTGTTTTTGTATGTATTATTATGATTGTCAATATCATTGCGAAGATCAGCAGTAATGAAAAGAAGAAGCAGCTGGAGGACAAGGCAGATACCGATCTGCTGACCGGACTGAATAATAAGCTGGCGACAGAACGGAAGATCAAACAATACATGGCGCAGCATCCGGATTCCCAGTCGATGATGTTCCTGCTTGATATTGATAATTTCAAAAAGATCAACGATACCATGGGGCATGCGTTTGGTGATGAAGTACTGAGATCTTTGGGGCAGCAGATCGGTTCAAACTTCCGGACAACGGATATTATTGGCCGTATCGGCGGCGATGAGTTCATGATCTTCCTGAAGGGGATCGAAGAGCCTGAGGTTATCCGCAAGGAAGTCAAAAAGATTGAGAATTTCTTCAAAGGCTTTCAGGCGGGCGAATATGTAAAGTATGCTGCAACGGCAAGTATCGGAGTAGCTATTTTCCCGCAGGAGGGAGCAGATTTCGATACTTTGTATAAGGCGGCCGATCAGGGTCTGTACAAGGCGAAAAAGCGTGGTAAAAACCAGCTGGCTTTTTACCGGGATGATTGGGTAGAAGAAATATCCGGCACAAAATAAAATACAGGCATTGCAGGCGGCGGAGAGTACTCCACCGCTTTTTTCATGCACAAAAATGTTGCTTGACAAAATACCCATAGGGGGTATATATCTATGGAGAGGGAATGAGGTATATGCAGCAAGCTGCTCAGTAGAAAAGGGGATCAAAATGGATAAACAATGGCAGGATGATGAAGAATATAAGAAAGAAGAGGCGGCGGATGTCTGTGCCTGTTGCCGGCATAAACAGACACCGCGTCCGGAGGAGGAACGGAAGAAGCTCCAGAACAGGGTAAACAGGATTATCGGACAGATGAACGGTATCCGTTCCATGTTGGATGACAACAGATACTGTGGAGATATCCTGATCCAGATCGGTGCGGTTGAAAGTGCATTGCAGAGTCTCGGATATCTGATTCTTCAGGATCATCTGGAAACCTGTGTAACACAGGAAGTGCAAAAGGGAAATCAGGATATTATGCGGGAGGCTGTTGAACTGATCAAAAAGATAAAATAGAAATGGAGATTGGTAAAATGCAAAGCCAGAAATTTGAAGTGACGGGAATGACATGTGCGGCATGCAGTGCTCATGTGGAAAAAGCTGTTCAGGCAGTTTCCGGGGTAAAGACAGTCAGCGTGAATCTTCTGATGAACAATATGCTGGTGGAGTACGAAGCGCCGGCCACGCCACAGATGATCTGCGATGCGGTAGCGGCAGCAGGATATGGGGCAAAGAGTGCGGACGGGAAGAACAGTGTTAACGACGAAAAGCTTTTGGAGGATCATGAGACACCAAGACTGCGCCGCAGGCTGATCGCATCGGTGTGTCTTTTGATTCCGTTGATGTATGTGTCGATGGGAGCGCTGATGTGGGGATGGTATCTTCCGGCAGCCTTTGCGGAAAACCCATGGGCGATTGCGCTGTATGAACTTTTGCTGACCGGATTGGTGATGGTGATCAACCAGAAATTTTTCATAAGCGGTTTTCGGGGCCTGATCCGTAGAGCTCCTAACATGGATACGCTGGTGGCGCTGGGAAGCACCGCGGCATTTGTATACAGCACAGCAGTGATGTTTCAGATGGGAGAGCATCTTTCCAAGGGACATGGAGACATGGCCATGCACAGCCTGCATGACATGTATTTTGAATCGGCAGCTATGATCCTGACACTGATCACGGTTGGAAAAATGTTGGAGGCTTACAGCAAAGGCAAGACAACCAATGCGATCAAAGGGCTGATGAACCTCGCACCCAAAACAGCCCATGTGATACGGAACGGGGAGGAGGTAACCATCCCGGCAGAAGAGATGACGGTCGGTGATATTTTTGTGGTACGTCCGGGAGAAAGCATTCCGGTAGACGGTGAAGTGACGGAAGGCGCGAGCGCGGTAGATGAGTCGGCACTTACCGGAGAAAGCCTGCCGGTCGACAAGCAGACCGGAAGCCGTGTGAGTGCGGCTACCCTGAACCAGAATGGAATACTGACCTGTAAAGCGTCCAGAGTCGGGAAGGACACTACTCTGCAGCAGATCATTGACATGGTGGAAAACGCGGTGGCAACGAAGGCACCGGTAGCACAGATTGCGGACAAGGTTTCCGGAGTCTTTGTGCCTGTGGTGATCGGCATAGCGTTAGTGACAGGAGCGGTATGGCTGATCGCCGGAGCAGGAGTTGGGAAAGCGCTGTCGCATGCGATCAGCGTACTGGTGATCAGCTGTCCCTGCTCCCTTGGGCTGGCAACACCGGTTGCGATCATGGTGGGCAACGGCATGGGAGCCAGAAACGGAATCCTTTTTAAGAACGCGACCGCGTTAGAGCAGACCGGCAAAACGCAGTACGCGGTGCTGGATAAGACGGGAACCGTTACAGAAGGAAAGCCACGCGTGACAGACATTGCCGTGTTGGGAGCGGAAACCCAGGAGGAGCTTTTGCAGACGGCATATTCGTTGGAGAAAAACAGCGAGCATCCTCTGGCAAGGGCAATCTGTCTGGAGGCGGAAGAACGGCAGACAACTGCGAAAAAGATAGAGGGATTTACAGCGAAGCCCGGATGGGGAGTCGAAGGAATACTGGATGGATACAGGATATCAGGTGGCAACAAAGCTCTTATGGAGGAGAAAGGCTTCCTCACATCGGAGGCAGCCAGGTTGGGCGACCACATGGCACAGGAAGGCAAGACGCCCTTGTATTTTGCAGATGAAAAAGGGCTTCTCGGCATCATTGCAGTGGCTGATGTGGTAAAAGAGGACAGCAAAGAGGCGATAAGGCAGCTAAAGGCTATGGGAATCTGTACGGTTATGCTGACCGGAGATAACTATCGTACAGCACATGCGATCGGAGATCAGGTTGGCCTGTCTGCGATCGTGGCAGATGTCCTGCCGGGAGACAAGGAGTCTGTGGTGAGAGAGCTCATGGAACATGGCAGGGTCGCAATGGTGGGAGACGGAATCAACGATGCACCGGCCCTGACAAGGGCGGATGTCGGAATTGCCATTGGGGCAGGTGCGGATGTGGCACTTGATGCTGCGGATGTGGTATTGATGAAATCTACCCTGATGGATGTGGCAGCAGCGATCCGGTTGTCCAGACAGACCCTGAAAAATATCCATGAGAATCTTTTCTGGGCATTTTTCTACAACTGTATTGGGATTCCGCTTGCGGCGGGTGTGCTTATTCCTGCATTCGGACTGAATCTCAATCCCATGTTCGCTGCGGCGGCAATGAGTCTGTCCAGCGTATGCGTCGTGACGAACGCACTTCGGCTGAACCTGTTTGACGTGGGCTCATCCCGAAAAGATAAAGAACGGAAATTGCCGGCAGCACCGGACTTTCTGATAAAAGCTTCATTGGAGAATAAGGAGGAAGATAAAATGGTAAAGGTTTTGAAGGTAGAAGGAATGATGTGTGCACATTGTCAGGCACATGTGCAGAAGGCACTGGAAGCGGTTGACGGTGCAAAGAAGGTTGTTGTAGATCTGGATGGCGGAACGGCAACGGTGACAATGGAACAGGAAATTCCCGATGAAAAGCTCAAGAATGCGGTGACAGAAGCCGGATATCAGGTTACCGGTTGTGCAAGACAGTAGGGCGTTGGTAAGAAATGGACAAAGAATTATGCAACATGTATAGGAAAGGTAAGTTTTGTTGGTCATGTTGTCAGAAATCAGGAAAATGCTGGTTGCGAGTAAGCAATTTCTACAATGGAAAGAGAAATCTTTGTGAAATAGTGGTATAGCAAAGCAGAGGGAAGTCCGCTATACTAAACACAGATTCAGTTAATACCCGAAGCGGTATTACAACCATTGAGAAAATAAAAATTATAGGAGGCAATTATGGCAAGTTTATCATTAAAGAATGTATGCAAGGTATATCCTAACGGATTCGAAGCTGTTAAGGATTTCAACCTTGAGATCGCAGATCAGGAATTTATCATTTTCGTAGGACCTTCAGGTTGTGGTAAATCTACAACACTTCGTATGATCGCTGGTCTGGAAGACATTTCTTCCGGTGAATTGAAGATTGGTGACAGAGTAGTAAACGATGTAGAGCCGAAGGACAGAGATATCGCAATGGTATTCCAGAACTACGCTCTGTATCCGCATATGTCCGTATATGACAATATGGCATTCGGTCTGAAGCTGAGAAAAGTTCCGAAGGATGAGATCGACAAGATGGTTAAAGAAGCAGCTAAGGTCCTTGATCTGACAGCTCTTCTGGATCGTAAGCCGAAGGCTCTTTCCGGTGGACAGAGACAGCGTGTTGCTATGGGACGTGCTATCGTTCGTAATCCTAAGGTATTCCTTATGGATGAGCCTCTTTCCAACCTGGATGCAAAGCTTCGTGTACAGATGCGTATTGAGATCGCTAAGCTGCATCAGAGATTAGGTACCACCATCATCTACGTTACACATGACCAGACAGAGGCTATGACCCTTGGTACAAGAATCGTAGTTATGAAGGATGGTGTTATCCAGCAGGTAGATACACCTCAGAACTTATATGAGAAGCCGCAGAACCTGTTCGTAGCAGGATTCATGGGATCTCCTCAGATGAACTTCCTGGATGCAACAGTAGAGGCAAATGGTGATTCCGCAAGCCTTAAGGTTGCAGGTCAGACAATCCCGCTTCCTCCGGCAAAGGCTAAGAAGCTGATTGAAGGTGGTTATGCAGGAAAGACCGTAACATTCGGCATTCGTCCTGAGGATGTGTATGATTCCGAAATGTTCATTGAGACAGCTAAGTGTACATTCGAGTCTACCATCAAGGTATACGAATTGCTTGGTGCTGAGGTTTACTTATACTTTGACCTTGCTGAGTTCCCGATTACAGCAAGAGTAGATTCCCGTACAACAGCAAGACCTGGTGATACCGTTAAGTTTGCTTTTGATGTTGAGAAAATCCACATCTTCGACAAAGAGACAGAGCAGATCATCACAAACTAGTATGAGACAGATCAAGGGAGATGCCTGTGCATCTCCCTTATTTTACTTTATGGGAAATTGCTCGTAAGTGGTGGGAAATCAATAATAAGAACAGGAGAATCACTGCATGATTTCAAGTCAGGTTATAAAATCCAACATAGAAGAGCTAAAGGCGATCACTAAGATCGATCTGGGTGTGTGGGATCTTGATGGAAGACCTGTGGTTGCAACCTTTGACACAGAGGAAATTGCCCCTGTGATGATAACGGGATTTGCAGATTCACAGGCTGACAGTCAGGTAATTGGTCCGCATCATCTGATGAAGATAATGGATGAAGAGGAGCTGCTCTTTATTTTGGACGCAAAAGGAATTGCCGAGGATACTTATATGATCGGAAAGATTGCTGTGAGTCAGTTGCAGCATCTGATTGCCGCCTATAAGGAACGATATGACCGTAACAACTTTTTTCAGAATCTTCTGCTCGACAACATGCTCCTGGTAGATATTTATAACCGTGCCAAGAAGCTGCATATTGAGTGCAGCATGCCGAGAGCCGTATTCCTGATTGAGACTGGAGAAGAGAGAGATACGACGGCATCTGAACTTCTCAATGGAATGTTTACCTTCCAGAATGGAGATTATATTACGGCTGTTGATGAGAGCAGCGTGATTCTGATCAAGGCACTGACACCGGACGATACATATGACAAGCTTGAGCAGATAGCGAATACTATTGTGGATATGATGAGTATGGAAGCAATGCTCAATGTAAGGGTGGCGTACGGAACAATTGTCGGAGAGCTGAAGGAAGTATCGAAATCCTACAAGGAAGCCAAAATGGCGTTGGATGTTGGAAAGATCTTTTATGCCGAGAAAAAGGTGACAGCCTACAATACGCTCGGTATTGGAAGACTCATATACCAGTTGCCGGTAAATCTCTGTAAAATTTTTATTGATGAGATTTTCGGGGAAAATGTGCCGGATGATCTGGACGAGGAGATTCTGACAACGATCAATAAATTCTTTGAGAACAACCTGAATGTATCGGAGACATCAAGACAGCTTTTCATCCACCGGAATACGCTGGTATATCGACTGGAGAAGCTGCAAAAGAGTACCGGGCTGGATGTGAGAACCTTTGACGATGCCCTGACATTTAAGATCGCTCTGATGGTCGTAAATTACATGAAATATTTAAATTCATTGGATTATTAAGAGAGTAAGTCATAATAACCCCTCCGTATTGCATACACTGATAGCGGGACAAACAGCAGTGTGCAAGGAGGGGTTATGTTTTTTAAGGAAATTATTTATTTGACATATTATCAGGCGGAAGAGAAAAAAGGAAATGCCGGTTATGCAAAGGTAGAAATCCGGGATGGAGAGGGCATCCTTTGCCTGACAGCAAAGGGAATTCCCGACATATGGAGTGGGGTCTATCCTGTTTCTGTGTATGATGGAGAAAAGAGAATACAGGAAGGAAAGATCACGATACGAAGTGGCTGTGCGGGGGAGAGCTTTAGGATTCCGGGTGTCCAGAGCATCGACCGCGTTGAGATTATGCTGGGAAGTTCCTGCAGAGTTGAAGGTGCGTCCAAAAACTATATTTGTAGTGAAAAAAGGGAGAATCAAAGAAAAGAGCACGCGCAGGAAGCACCGGAGAAGAAGACCAAAGAAAAGCAGGTGCAGGTGGTTGAGAAAAAGGCAACTGAAATGCAGGTGCCGGAGAGACAGACACAGGTGGTGGAGAAGAAGACGTCGGCGGCACAGCAGCAGACAGAGGAAAGAAGAAGCTTGACAATGCAATTTCGCACGGATGAACGAAAAGCTTCTGAGACGCAGCAGGAGGTCAGAGAGGACAAGTGGGAGCAGATCCTAAATACCTACGAGGTTTTGCATCCTTACGGAGATGACCGGACGTACATAAAGTTAGAGCCGAAGGATTTCGTCATTATGCAGGCAAAATATCAAAACCTGGTGAATAACAGTTTCCTGTTACATGGATTTTATAACTATCGATATCTTATTTTGGGAAAAGAGAAGGAAACAGAATATTATTTGGGAGTGCCGGGAGTATTCTATGAACGGGAAAAAATGGTCGCCCTGATGTTTGGATTTGAAGCCTTTGAATGTGAAGGCGGGATAGCAAGACCGGGTGGATTTGGTTATTACCTGCGCAAAGTGGAACTGTGACGATCAGAGACCTTCACCGTCAAAGGAAGGGATAAAGCTTTCGGAGGCTGTCTCACCCTCCTGAATAAAGCCATTTTCAATACCGATGGAAATGGCGTAATCGATCATCCGGTCGTAAGCTTTGGACGAAATTGTCCGGTTGAGCTCCGGGAACTGCGCAACGGTAGAAAGAGGCGTATACTGGTTCATGATGCTGATGTAAATCTGCTCTCCGTAGGTTTTGTGGAGATATTGCAGAACGGCGCGGGAATCTTCCTCGCAGCCGGGGAGCATCAGGTGGCGGACAATGACGCCCTTTTTTATCAGAGAGTCCTCGTCTGTCTCAAATACAGCAGCAGGAATCTGCCGGACCATTTCCGCAATGGCGGCACTTGCCACCTCAAAATAATCGGGAGCGGCGGAATATTTGCTGCTCAGGGTAGAAGAAAAATATTTCAAGTCAGGTAAATAAACGTCGATCAGTCCCTCCAGCGATCTGAGCACATCCACCTTTTCGTAAGCGGAGGTATTGTAAACAACCGGAATGGTCAGGCCATACATTTTGGCCTGTGTCAGCGCAGTGATAATTTGTGGGATATAATGACTGGGAGTGACAAGATTGATGTTGTGAGCTCCCTTGTCCTGAAGCATGAGAAAAATATCGGAAAGATGCTCCGGCGTAAGTTTTCTGCCGTTTCTGGCATGGGCGATATCATAGTTCTGACAGAAGACACAGCCTATATTACAGCCGCAGAAAAAAACAGCTCCGGAACCGTTCGCTCCGGAAATACAGGGTTCTTCCCACATATGAAGAGCTGCTCTTGCAGCGAGAAGATCAGAAGTACACTGACAGTAGCCTGTCTCACCGATCAGACGGTTCACATGACATTCTCTCGGACAGAGAGTGCAGTCAGACATATCAAAAAGGGGATTTTCAATCATTTCTTCAGACCTCTGAAAAAGCGCATCAGAATAAGCAAATACCGTGCGCTTTCTGTCGAACTTAACCCATATACGTTACCTTTACAGTTAACTCCGCCAGGCACCCTCACGGCACATGAAAGCTTCCACTTAGTGCTGCTGTGTTCCCACCCTGACACGGTTCACGGATTTCCATTGCGCAAGACCCAAACTTCAACGCCACTTATAAAGGGCAGCTATACAGGCATACGTCCTCGATCAAGCATGACCCCCACTGGAGCGGATTGTGGGTACAGGGCACCGCTAACGCCCCGGCTGCACGGTAAACGGAGGAGGAGGGATTTGAACCCTCGCGCCGGTGCAACCGACCTACTGGTGTTCGAAGCCAGACCCTTCAGCCTCTTGGGTACTCCTCCATATGAAATAGATTATAAGTTGAATCGAATCGAATGTCCAGCCCTTTTTTGGCGGGAATCATTCGGCTAGGCATTTTTTGTCAAAAATGTGGTAAGATATCAAGGTGAGATAAAATCATGCAGAAAGAGGCACGAAGCGGTATGACAAATGATGAAAAATACATGAAGGAAGCGATCCGGCAGGCCAAAAAGGCGTACGCGCTGGGAGAAGTGCCGATTGGCTGCGTGATCGTCTATCAGGATAAAATTATCGGACGGGGTTATAACAGAAGAAACACCGACAAAAATACGCTTTCCCATGCGGAGATTACCGCGATCAATAAGGCCAGCAAAAAGATTGGCGACTGGCGGCTGGAGGATTGTACCCTCTATGTGACATTGGAGCCCTGCCAGATGTGTTCCGGTGCAATCGTACAGGCAAGGATAACCCGTGTGGTCATGGGAGCGATGAACCCCAAGGCCGGGTGCGGTGGCTCAATTCTGAACATTCTGGAAATGCCACAATTTAACCATCAGGTTCAGGTGGAAAGAGGTGTGCTGGGCGAAGAATGCACGGAGCTGCTGACAACTTTTTTCCGGGAGCTGCGCGAGCGTAACAGACTGGAAAAGCAGAAAATACGGGAACTGGAGATGAATCAGAGTGCGGAAGAGTCCTCAAATTGCAGTTGAGAACACCTCGCAAATAGGCTATAATAAGTGCAAAAGATTTGAATTTAAAATGAAACAGGAGGAAGCGAAATGAAGAGAATCGGAATGCTGACCAGCGGTGGTGACTGTCAGGCACTGAACGCTGCCATGCGTGGTGTTGTAAAGTGTCTGTTCTGTAGTGGAGAGGATGTAGAGATCTATGGTTTCCTGGATGGATACAAGGGACTGATCTACGGAGATTTCCGGATGCTGGTAGGACAGGATTTTTCAGGTATCCTGACAAAAGGTGGAACGATTCTCGGCAGCAGCAGAACTCCTTTTAAACTGATGCGTGAGCCGGATGAAAATGGACTCGATAAGGTGGAGGCTATGAAGCAGAACTATTACAAGCTGAAGCTGGATTGTCTGCTCATCCTTGGCGGAAACGGCACACATAAGACGGCAAATCTTTTGAGAGAAGAAGGGCTCAATGTTATCACATTACCCAAAACGATCGACAATGATCTGTGGGGAACGGACATGACCTTCGGCTTCCAGAGTGCGGTCAACATAGCGACAGAGTGTATAGACTGTATCCATACGACAGCGTCCTCCCATGGACGGATTTTTATTGTCGAGGTTATGGGACATAAGGTGGGATGGTTGACTTTGAATGCCGGAATCGCAGGAGGAGCGGATATTATCCTGATTCCGGAGATTCCTTATGATATAGATAAGGTGATTGCTGCCATCGATGAACGTGCGGCGAGAGGGTCCAAATTTACGATCATGGCAGTGGCAGAGGGTGCCATTTCCAAAGAGGACGCGAAACTCTCCAAGAAAGAGTATCGTGAGAAAATGAAGAATTATCCGTATCCGTCTGTCTCTTATGAGGTGGCAGATCAGATTCAGAAAAAGACCGGAAAAGAAGTGCGCGTTACCGTTCCGGGACATACACAGAGAGGTGGAAGCCCCTGTCCGTATGACCGCGTATTTGCTACCAGACTTGGCGCAGAGGCAGGTAAGCTTATCTTACAGGGAGAGTACGGCTTCATGGTAGGTTACAAAAACCGGGAGATCGTCCGTGTTCCGCTTGAGGAGGTTGCCGGCAAACTGAAGATGCTTGCACCGGATGCAACCATCGTTCAGGAGGCTAAGATGGTAGGCATCAGCTTCGGAGATTAACAGGATAGGAAGGGCTTGGTTGCCTATATGTCATATACAGCATTATATCGTAAGTTCCGCCCGGATTGCTTTGAGGATGTAAAAGGGCAGGAACACATTGTAACAACATTAAAAAATCAGATCAAGGCGCAGAGAATCGGACATGCGTATCTGTTCTGTGGAACCAGAGGTACCGGAAAGACGACGATTGCCAAAATATTTGCAAAGGCGGTCAACTGTGAGAATCCGGTGGATGGAAGCCCCTGTGGGGAATGTGCGACCTGTAAAGCGATCGCATCCGGGGCATCCATGAATGTTATTGAGATCGATGCGGCTTCCAACAATGGTGTGGATAATATCCGGGAGATTGTGGAAGAGGTATCCTATTCCCCGACGGCAGGAAAGTATAAGGTTTATATTATTGATGAGGTTCATATGCTGTCTATAGGTGCGTTTAATGCGCTCTTAAAGACACTGGAGGAACCGCCGTCCTATGTGATTTTTATTCTGGCTACGACAGAGGTTCACAAGATTCCGATCACTATTTTGTCAAGGTGTCAGCGGTATGATTTTCGGAGAATTACCATTGATACCATTGCGGACAGACTGCGGGAACTGATGGACAAGGAACAGGTTGAGGTGGAGGACAAAGCGCTTCGCTATGTGGCAAAGACTGCGGATGGTTCCATGCGTGACGCACTTAGCCTTTTGGATCAGTGTATTGCATTTCACTTTGGACAGGAGCTTACCTACGATAAGGTCCTGGATGTATTGGGGGCAGTTGATACAGAGGTTTTCAGCAGGCTTTTGAGAGCGGTGCTGGACTGTGATGTGACTGCCTGTATCGGTCTGCTCGAAGAGATGGTTATGCAGGGGCGTGAACTGACACAGTTTGTAACGGACTTTACATGGTATCTGCGAAATCTGCTTCTGTTGAAAACTTCGGATGATATTGAGGATGTGATTGATGTATCAACCGACAATCTCATCAGACTCAAAGAGGAAGCACAGATGGCAGATTCTGATGCGATTATGCGTTATATCCGTATCTTTTCAGAACTGTCCGGACAGATCCGATATGCTTCGCAGAAGCGGATACAGATTGAAATTGCACTGATCAAGCTGTGCCGGCCTGAGATGGAAAAGGACTACGGCTCTGTTCTGGATCGTGTGCGGGTTCTTGAGGAGAAGCTGGAAAAGGGAATTGTCATGGCACCGGCTGAGGGGTATGCGGGAGAAAACAAGCAGACCAATGCACCGGTTTTGAACAAGGAGCGACCGGCACTGCCAAAGGCTATCCCGGAGGATGTGCAGAAAGTGGTGGAGAGCTGGCCTAACATTGTGGCACAGACAGCAATGCCAATGAAGCAGTATTTGAAGGCAGCAAAACTGAGTCTTGGCGGTGACAACAAGCTGATGGTGGTTGTGGAGGATGGCCTTGCGTCTGATTATTTCCTGAAACAGGAGGGGCACAAGGAACTGCTGGTACAGGTATTGTCAGAAGCGGTAGGGAAAGAGATTGATGTGACGATACAGAGCGTGCAGAGCAGAGAAGTCTTTGAACAGAATTATGTAGATCTCACACAGATCAATTTCGAGATAGAGGAAGAAGAATAATAACAGGAGGAAAATAAAATGGCAAAACGTGGAGGATTTCCGGGAGGCGGAATGCCCGGTAACATGAATAATCTGATGAAGCAGGCGCAGAGAATGCAGCGTCAGATGGAGGAGAATCAGAAAGAACTCGAAGAGAAAGAATTTACAGCAAAAGCAGGAGGCGGAGCTGTGGAGGTGACTGTCACCGGCAAAAAGGAGATCACTAAGATCAAGCTTTCGGAGGAAGTAGTAGATCCCGAGGATATTGAAATGCTGGAGGATCTTGTGATGGCAGCGACAAACGAGGCTCTTCGTATGGCTGAGGAGGCAAGTGCTGAAGCGATGAATAAGATGACAGGCGGTCTGGGACTTGGCGGAGGCTTTCCGTTCTAATGGATCTGTATAGTGGGTACATCAATAAGTTAATCGACGAACTGGCGGGACTTCCGGGCATAGGATCAAAGTCAGCGCAACGGCTGGCCTTTCACCTGATCAATATGCCTAAGCCGAGAGTTGAGAGGCTTGCCAAGGCGATTCTGGAGGCCAAGGAAAATGTGCGCTATTGCAGCGAGTGTTATACGCTTACGGACAGTGAGGTGTGTCCGATCTGCGCGAACATGAACCGCGACCATTCTACGATTATGGTAGTGGAAAATACCAGAGATCTGGCGGCTTACGAGAAGACCGGAAAGTATGATGGTGTTTATCATGTTCTGCATGGAGCGATTTCTCCGATGCTGGGAATTGGCCCTGGTGATATCCGACTGAAGGAGCTGATCAAACGCCTGGAGGGGGATGTAAAAGAGGTTATTATTGCGACAAATTCCAGCCTTGAGGGTGAGACTACGGCAATGTATATCAGTAAGCTGATAAAACCGACCGGCGTGAAGGTTACGAGGATCGCAAGCGGGGTTCCTGTGGGGGGAGACCTCGAGTATATCGATGAGGTGACCTTGCTGCGCGCTTTGGAAGGCAGAGTGGAACTGTAGGCTTCAGAAAATACAGAGTATTATGTTAAAGAGAGGTATTATATGGGAATTACACAGATCAGCAAATACAAACTGGGGGATATGGAAGCATATTATTTTCTGGACGAAGAGCAGCAGGTTGCGGAATGGATGCTTCTTCCTGAGGGAATGAAAGAACCGGTCTGGGAGGACAAAAAGCAGAATATTGATCCAATGATTCAGCTGAAACTGGTCGGTGATGCTTATGCTTCGTCCTATGCGGGCGGCTCCACGATGAGGCAGAGTGAGAGCTGCTATAAGATGAAGTATGACAGGCAGGAAAAGACGGAAACCGATGAAAAGGTTGTGATCCGTACTTTTTGCAGGGATGAGAGAGGATATGAGGCTGTACATAATCTTGTCTGGATCAGGGGAGAGAAAACGGTCCGAAGCTTTGTAACCTTTTTAAATAAGAGTGAAGGAACCGTTACGCTCGAAAAGCTTGACAGCTTTGATCTGGGAGGCATCACTCCTTATGTGGAAGGAGATGCGCATGAACAGCTTTATATGTACCGCGTCAGAGGTGTATGGAGCGAAGAGGGAAGGCTGGAAGTCATACCGTTAGAGGACATTCAGCTGGAGCCGTCCTGGGTTCCGGGACATGCGATCCGCTGTGAGAGATTCGGCGGAATAGGATCTCTTCCGGTTAATAAGTTTTTCCCGTATCTTGTGATGGAAGATCGGAAGACAGGGGTGTTCTGGGGAGCCCAGATCGCACATAACGCTTCCTGGGAAATGGAAGTATTCCGGAGAGATGAAGCGGTATCTATCGGAGGAGGACTTGCTGACAGAGACTTTGGACACTGGTATAAGAAGGCGGCAGCCGGAGAGTCTTTCACTACGCCGGAGGCGATTCTGACCGTTGCCAGAGACAATTCGATCGACGCCTTTTCACAGAGACTGACATCGGGACAGGTTCGCGCAGTGGAGAATGGACCGGCATGTGAGCAGGAGTTACCTGTTATTTTTAATGAGTACTGTACTACATGGGGAAATCCTTCCCATGAAAATATCTGTAATATTGTAGATGCGTTGAAAGGACATGGTTTATCCTATTTTGTGATAGACTGCGGATGGTATAAAGAGGATGGCGTACCGTGGGGAGACTCCATGGGAGACTACAATCCCTCAGTTACTCTTTTTCCGGATGGACTGGATAAGACAGTGGCAAAGATCCGCGATGCGGGGATGAAGCCGGGAATCTGGTTTGAGATAGACAATGTAGGATGTAAGGCAAAGGCATATCAAAAGACGGATCTGCTGCTCAAGAGAGACGGAGAAGTTCTTACAACACTGACCAGACGATTCTGGGATATGAGAAAACCGGAAGTGATCGATTATCTGTCGGAGAAGGTAATAGGATTGCTGAATCATTATGGCTTTGAATATATGAAGATGGACTATAATGACACGATCGGCATTGGCTGTGACGGGGCAGAATCGCTCGGAGAAGGACTTCGGCAGAATATGGAAGCCTCTGTACATTTTATTGAAAAGATCAAGGAAAATGTGCCGGGAATTATTTTGGAAAACTGTGCATCAGGCGGGCATAAGCTGCAGCCTGAAATGATGGGACGGACGGCGATGGCATCTTTCTCGGATGCGCACGAATGTGAAGAGATACCGGTTATTGCGGCAAATCTGCATCGGGTTATCCTGCCGAGACAGAGTCAGATCTGGGCAGTTATCCGGGAGAGCGACAGCACACAGAGGATTGTTTATTCTGTTGCAGCCGGACTTCTGGGCAGATTATGCCTGTCAGGAGATGTGACACACTTAACGAAGGAACAGTGGGACGCGATTGACCGGGGTATTACTTTCTATAAAAAGGCGGCTCCTATAATCAGAGATGGTGTCTCCCATTTAGGCGGAACAGAGTTAAAGAGCTGGCGTCATCTGGAAGGCTGGCAGAGCGTATTCCGTGAGACGGAGAAAGAAGTTCTCATTGTAATTCACACGTTTGCGGGAGAATTGCCGGAAAATCTCGAAATTGATCTGGGAGAAGACGGAAACTATACCATAGCTGACAGGTACTGCGATGAGGCAGACCTTTCTGTAGTGGAAACAGCAAAGGCAGAGAGTGGAAAACTTATTTGCCGGTCTTTTGGAAACTGGAAGGCGGCAGCCTTTTTGCTGAAAAGGAACTAACGATAGTGAAAAGAATGATTGCCAGGGTTACCCTGTCGATTATAGGATGAAAGAGATAAAGGAGGCTATACAATGGGTGTGGTAAAAGAAAAGTTTGGAGTTACCAAATGCGGCAAGGATATTTATATCTATACCTTGAGCAATGCAAACGGTGTAAAGGCCAGAGTTATGAATTATGGAGCGAATCTGGTGAGTCTGGAAGTACCGGATAAGAACGGTAAGGTACAGGATGTCGTTCTGGGATTTGATAACCTGGAGGGCTATTATGGAAACGGAAGCTTTTTTGGTGCGGTGATCGGACCAAGCGCAAACCGTATTGCAGGAGCCAGCTTTGAGATAGATGGCAAGACCTATCAGCTTGCGGTAAATGATGGGCCTAATAATCTGCACAGCGATATGAACGAAGGCTACCATAAGCGTGTATGGAATGCTGAAGAGGGAACGGACAGTGTTACTTTTACGTTGGAGGCAAAAGACGGCGAACTGGGATTTCCCGCCAACAAGAAGGTAACGATGACCTATAGTCTTTCTGCTGATAATGCGTTGAAGCTTCATTATCATGTGACAGCGGATGCCAAAACGATTGTAAATATGACAAATCATTCATACTTTAACCTTGCCGGACAGGGGAATGGTAAAATTGAGAATCACTTGTTGCAGATTAAGGCTTCTCATTATACGCCGGTAGTTGCAGGAGCCATTCCAACAGGAGAGATAGCGCCTGTTAAGGGAACCCCGATGGATTTTACGCAGCTTAAGCCGGTTGGACAGGATATCCGTGCTGATTTTGAACAGCTGAAACTTGTGCAGGGATATGATCATAACTACGTTATTGATGATGCGAATGGTACGCTGAAGGAAATTGCGACCTTAAAGGATCCTGAAAGCGGAAGAGTTATGAAGGTGTTTACCGATCTTCCGGGAGTACAGTTCTATGCCGGAAACTGTATTGGTGTGGAAAAGGGAAAGGGTGGAATTACCTATGAGCCCAGAATGGCACTTTGCCTTGAGACACAGTATTATCCGGATAATATTCATCAGCCGGAATTCCCGCAGGCTGTTTTCGGTCCCGGAAAGGATTATGACAGTACAACGGTATATCAGTTCTTTACTGAGTAATATGTTTTTAGAAAGACAAATAAGATTAGAAAGCTCCCTGAATTTATTTCATGATTTCAGGGAGTTTTTATATTGTGTAACAAACCTTTTTGCGTCGCGTATTTTGCCTATTTTTTTAAGAAGCTTGTGCTAGATTAAAAGGGACAATCAGAAGACAGGAAAGGGGTGGAAGTGTGGAAAAGCCGGAAACGATCATCCACAAAGGGGGCAAAGAGGAAAAATACAGTATTTACCTGGAAGGGTATGTACTTTCGTACTTGCAGGACATGGCGAAGGACGAGAAGTCAGTGCTTTTTTATGGATATAAGGATGGCAGGAAATATGCGATATGGGGTGCCGGAAAATGCGAAGACAGTACTTTTTTTAAAGAATATGAACTTCTGAACGAAATTTCCTGTGAATGGACAGAAGAGGGATTGATTTTGTCTGTTGATGAGGGAAACGGGAAATATACGCTGGATGGCTATGATATTTTTTATGGGTCAAATGAAGGCATGCAGAATTGTATTCTGAAGATGCGCCAGGAGCAGAAAGCGCAACCTGATATCAACTGCCGAAAAAAGGTGGCGGTTGAAGAGATGCCGAAGGAGGCAGAAGAGATCATCAGGAGAACGGGGCGGTTACACGGATGGATTTCGATGCAGCTCTGTGGGTTGTTTATTCTTCTGTGTGCGATCGTTATCACATCGACAGACAGTTATGATAAGCTGCTGAAATTGGGAAAGACGACCAAAGAAGTTTTCTTTGCTATGGAAAATCAGACCGTCCGGGAAGAGGGAGAACCGGCGTCGTCTTTTGCGGAAAGAGAGCCGCAAGAAGAGCCGTGGCAGGTGCCGGTAAAAGATATGAAGGAGGAAAAAACAGAGAAACCGGAGAATACAGAGCAGGAAGAGACAGAGGAAGAAAAAGAAGCAGACGAAGAGAAAATCGACGAGATACAGCCGGAGCAGGAAGCTGAAACGGACGAAGCACAATCGGCCGGGCAGCAAAATGAAGGGGATCAGGAAATTGCAAAAGTGGATGAGTCCGGGACGATACAGGAGGACACGGAAGCACTTTCGAGGAATTTGACCAGATATTATGAGGTGGAAAAAGGTGATACCCTGTATACAATCTGCAGAGAAATATATGGAGATCTTTCGCAGGTGGAGAAGATCTGCGAGATAAACGGAATAGAAGATCCTGATGAAATAGGTTATGGACAGAAAATTATTCTTCCCTAATAGACTGGCATATTGAAAAGTGCTATGCTATTCTAGTTGTATCAAACAAATTAGTGGAAGGTTATCATATGCCGAACGTCAGAGAATATTTAAAAAAGAGAAAAGAACGTACTGACGATAAGCCGCGTGTCAGCTACCGGGAGAAGATCAAAAGCCACAGATTTACGATTTTTTACCGCACGGTGCTTGTGATATTACTTGTGGTGGCAGCCGGGGCAGCATTTTATATCCAATGGCAGAACAAGATATATACACAGAGTACGGTATTATCCTCGGTAGAGATCAGTATCCCACAGGATACGAAGCTGATTCCCTTTTCGGGATATCTGCTGACCTATAGTAAGGATGGAGCCAGCTGTGTGGATGGCAAAGGGAACACTGTATGGAATGAAACTTTTGAGATGCAGAATCCTATGATCGATACCTGCAAGAGCGCGGCGGCGATCGGGGATTATAACGGAAGAACCATCTATGTAGTCAATACATCACAGCTGCTGGGAAGCATCACTACCAGCAAACCGATCAGAAGTCTGTGTGTCGCCTCTAACGGTGTGGTGGCAGCGGTTCTGGATGATACCGATGTCACGTGGATTTATCTGTTCGACGCGCAGGGAAATGAACTGGTACATTTCAGGACAACCATGAAGGAGAGCGGATACCCGGTCAGTGTTTCCATCTCGCCGAGTGGGGAACTGGTCTGTGTGTCTTACCTGTTTGTGGATGGTGGGCAGATGAAAAGCAGTGTGGCGTTTTATAATTTTGGCGCGGTTGGCCAGAACAGCACAGACAACTATGTAAGCGGCTATGATTATCTGGATGCTGTGGTTCCTGTCACAAGATTTCTGGACAACAAGTCGGTCTTTGCGGTATCGGATGACCGGATCATGTTCTTCAGCGGTGCACAAAAGCCTGTCAGCACAGCAGAATGTCTTCTCGGCGATGATGTACAGGGCGTGTACTATGGAGATGAATACATAGGACTGGTGTTCAATAGCACGGAAAGTGATAAACGGTACCGGATGGAGGTGTACCATAAATCGGGAAGCCTGTCACAGGTGCTGGAGTTTGATATAGATTACACGGACATCGTATTTTTTGAGGATCAGGTCATTATTTATAACGAAACAGAATGTCGTATCTACAGCAGCAATGGAGTAGAGAAATATGCCGGTAATTTTGAGAAGTCAGCGCTCATGCTGATACCGGCGGGGTCGAAGTACCGGTATATTGTGGTGACACCGGATTCCATTGATACCGTAGAATTGAAATAGAAGGAAAAAGAAAAATGCAGAACTTGCAAATGAGCCTTGAAGCAGAAAAACTGATAGAAGCTAT
Organism: uncultured Lachnospiraceae bacterium; assembly: GCA_934385475.1. Lineage (GTDB taxonomy): Bacteria > Bacillota > Clostridia > Lachnospirales > Lachnospiraceae > UBA3282. The sequence continues at coordinate 59,882 of CAKRPS010000013.1, forward strand.
CGTAGTGGGACTTCTTATATTATGGAGGGTGAAACGAGGATTCAGGAATGGCATCTTAAAAGAGATTGTAAATATTCTCTCCGGTTGCATTTCCCTTGCATGTCTGGTTGTGGTATTCTTCCTTGTAAGCAGTATTCTGACAAAGGCAATGAGCACCCTGACGGTTTGTATTTTGGCGTTAGTGTTTCTGGGCGTTCTGTTTAAAATATGCAACCTTATATTTAAACCGATTCTGGCAGTTGGAGGTGTATCTGTGATCGGCGGGGTTAATAAATTTCTCGGTGCTGTTCTTGGAGTGGTGGAGGCTTTGGCGATAGCCTATGTGATGTACCGTTTTATCATCTATTTTGATATCTACCCGCTGACTGGTTTTAAGAGCCTGGTAACGCTTTAATACCATATATTGGATATCCTTTACTACATTTTGTGGGTGGAAATACCAAACAAAAAAAACCAAAAAAAATGTTCTTAAACATGTTGACAAGCCCGAAAGGGAATGATATACTCAGATTCGTTGCTGAGGAAAACACAGAACAAGAGCTTTGAAAACCACTTCGGTGGAACACAAAAAAATAAAAAAGTTCTTGACAAGAGATAAGCGATTGTGATAACATATTATCGCTACTCACTTGAAAGTGATGCAGCAATGGATGTGAAAAACATCCAGGAACCTTGACAAATAAACAGTAATGCAACCCTGAAAATTCAAGAAACAGATTTTGCAGCGCGCAGCGCTGGCA
>CAKRPS010000014.1 GCA_934385475.1 uncultured Lachnospiraceae bacterium
CGTATATGCTCCAGCCCCTCAAGACGCCCGGTCAGCTCTGACAGCCGCTCTCTGTCCTCACCGGAAACCACGCTGTTACTCTCCGCATCTTCCGCTCCGCTCTCCGCAAGCCATTCATCCAGAGCCTCCCGCGCCTCATCAAGCTGTCCACGGTCAATGATGCTCTCATCCGGCTCACCGGAAGAAATATATGTAAGCGGGTCCGGCAGCTTTTCCAACAAGGACAACAGTCTGGCAAGCTTTTCCCCCGCATTGTCCTCTATTGTCACAACAATTTGTGGTAAAGCAACGCCCTCCTCCACCGTATATCCCTCCGGGATGACCGGCATATAGACATAACGGTTCCCCGCTCTAGAGGAATCGAAAACATCTGACGTACTGTTCTCCCATGTCACCTCAACAAAAGCTTCCGTCTCATTCACCGGATTTTCCGTCTCTTTTGCGAAGCTTTCCATCTCCTCTGCAAGATTTTCCGTTTCTTCTGCGGGACTTTCCGTTTCCCCCGCAAGACTTTCTGTCTTCTGTGCAGGATTTTCTATTCCGTCAGCCTCCGCAGCGTAAACGGTCATCGGCTGTGGCAGCACGAAATCAAGGACGCTGGAAACGATGTTTTCCTGCCCCTCTGATACGCTTTCCTGTGATGTATTTCCTTCCGGTGCTGCGCTTTCCTCCGATCCTGATCCTTCTCCCGATCCGGTTCCTTCTTCCGTTCCGGTTTCTTCTCCCGATCCGGTTCCTTCTCCTGTTCCCGCGTCTTCTCCCGGTTCGGTTCCTTCTCCCGATCCCGCGTCTTCTCCCGATCCGGTTCCTTCTCCCGATCCTGCGTCTTCTCCCGATCCGGTTCCTTCTCCTGTTCCTGCGTCTTCTCCCGATCCGGTTCCTTCTCCCGTTCCTGTTTCTTCTCCCGGTTCGGTTCCTTCTTCCGTTCCTGTTTCTTCTCCCGGTTCGGTTCCTTCTCCCGATTCGGTTCCTTCTTCCGTTCCGGTATCGCCTTCCGTGTCCGCCCCTTCCTCAGAAGCGGCATCCCCGGTCTGCTCTTCCTCGCCCTTTATTTCCAGCGTTACCGTAAGGATTTCCGGAAAGAGGATTTCACTTTCCTCGGCTCCAACGGGCAGGGACTGTCTGGCAACGGATTCGTCCAGATTTGCAAAAGCGGTAATCACCGGTGTTTGGGTGTTGCCGCCATCATTCCAGGCTGCTGCAAACACCGTGAAATCGACACTGGTAAACACAAGGACAGCCGTCATGGCAAATGCCACACCCCTCGCGATTTTCTCTCTGACCTTCAACTGAATGCAGCCATATAAAATAACGTTATATATGAAAATGTATGCCACTAAAATGATCCAGACCGGATAACGCAGTATCCTGTATCTTCGCCCGATCCCCGCAAGGGTGCGGATTGTTTCTGATTTCGCTCTTCTGAAGGGTTCACAGGCAACACTCAGCTTTTCATATCTTTCTCTTTTGGATATCTGCCTCTTCATCATGCTCACCTTTCCTCTTTCGTCCTCTGGGTACTCCATTTCAGACTAAAGTATATCTGAGCAGTTCTCTCTTATGTGCGCGATTGCAGATTTGGTATCTTTTTTGGCGAATTTGGTCAGTACCCGTTTCGTTGACTCCTCCTTTCTTCTTTGCTACACTATAAGAAAATATTTGAAAAAATGACCGGAAGGGGACTTAAGCCTTGCAGATTGCTCTATGTGATGATGAAGAAGCATACCATGAGAAGACAAAAGAGCTTATCAGACAGTATAAACAGATACATCCTGACCGCACCCTTTTCCTGTCTTCTTTTTTTTCGGGAAAAGAGCTTATAAACCATGTCGATGAATACGGCGGTTTCGACCTCTATATCCTGGACTGCATCATGCCGGAAATGACCGGTATCGAGCTCGGAAACGCCCTCAGAATGCGTGATGATTCCGGTCTCCTGCTCTACCTCACCACGTCTCCCGATTTTGCTCTGGATTCTTACCGGGTAGATGCCTTTGATTATCTGTTAAAGCCTGTGGACAGGGATCTGTTTTTCAAAAGCCTCGACAAGGCTTACCGCTCTTTTTCACAGACCATACAGGAAGCGGTCGCCGTGAAGACTGCGGACAGTATCCGCATGATCCCCATCGCTGACATACGGTATGCAGAACGCATGGACAAGCATATCGATTACTACCTGACGGATCATACCGTGGTGCACAGCACCAGCTTCAACGGCTCTTTTCAGATTGCCGTTGCCGAGCTGCTTTCGCATAAAGGAATGCTCCTCGTAGGCTCCTCTTTTGTCGTAAATTTATTCCATGTCACAGAGGTTACCAGATCAGACCTGGTGCTGACCGGAAACCTTCATGTCCCGGTTCCACGCCGTATGTATGAAACCGTCAAGAAGAAATGGGCGGATTTCTGGCTGAATGGAGGCAGATATCATGCTTTTTGAAGAAAACATATCTTTTTTGATCCTGAAGATCCTGATCACCTGCGCCGGCACGTTTGGCATGATGGGTTCCACCGTGAAATACCGGTTCGTGAAGAAAAAGCCTGTAAGCATTATCATTTTTGGCGCCTACGTCCTGTATATCGCGGTCTCCACGTATGCCATCATCTATTTTTTTGATTACGAACATTTCCTGAAGGTATTTATCCTGACCATATCCTGCCCCGCCATTTTGCTGCTGCATAATATTTCTGACGAACCCTTTCCACGGCTGGTGTTCACCCGTGCGACACATATCCTGGCATCCCTGTATATTGCAGCCACCATCACACTTGTCAATACTGCACTGCACGGAACGGAGCTGTCGGATATTCTGATGCGCCTGCTCGTCTATCTGGTGGTCATTCTGCTTGATTTTCATTTTGTGCGGCCCATCTATCTGGATTTTATCACCGAGATCAAAAAGGGCTGGGGGATTCTTTCCCTGATTCCCTGCGTGCTTATTGTCCTTGCCGTAACACTTGCTGTTTATCCGGAGCATTATACCAGACGTCCCACCGGTGTCCTGATGATCTACCTGCTCGGTATCGTCATTGTCGTTCTTTACGCTACGATCGGCTTATATCTCTCCCTGCTGTACCACCGGCAGTTTGCAGAGCAAAACAGGGAAATCCTCAGACTACAGGTACAGAACATAGAGAGAGAAACCGCAGATATCGAAAATCTTGCGAGGCAGACCCGGATCATCCGGCACGACACCCGGCACATGCTTTCCACTATTGCCTCCCTGGCGGAGAATGGGGATATGCAGGCAATCCTTGACTTTATCGGTACCGCTGACAGAAGTCCCGACATGCCGGAAACTTGCCATTACTGCAAAGATCCCCTTCTGGACGCTACGCTCTGTTCTTATCTTAAATCCGCAGAAAAATCCGGCATCCCGGTTCAAACCTCGCTTGCCATCCCGGATACGCTTCCGGTTGAATCCGCCGGACTTGCTATCTGCTTTGCCAATGCGCTGCACAATGCCATAGAGAGCTGTCAGAAGCTCCCGGAAAAGGAGCGGAAGATCATCTTCAAATGCATCGATAAGCCAAGGCTGATGTTCGAGATCGGAAGTCCTTATCAGGGCCGGATCGCCTTTGACCGGAATGGGCTTCCAAAATCAGCGGAGGGCGGCATGGAAACTCATATCCGCTCCATCGTGGCTTTCTGCGAAAGACATCATGCCTTTTACTCATTCACAACGGAAAACGGCTGGTTCAAGGTTACGGTTACATTATAGAGAGAGGAATCGCGCAAAGAGCGTGCGCAGAAATGAGGATTACTATGATCTTTGATAATAATATGGCATACCAGACTTACCGGATCCTTGTCTCCATCTTCGGCACACTGGGGATGATCCTTGCCATTACCCCCATGAAGAAATCCCCTAAAAGAAACCTGCTTATTCTGGGAGGCTATGTTGTCTATGCAGTTGCTTTCTCCTGCCTTTCCTTACGTTTCCTTGGATTCCTTCCTTTTCTGAGGGGCGCCGTCCTTACCATTTCCCTGCCCGGCGTCGTCAGTATTTATCTGGCTGCGGACACCTCCATCTCAAGGCATATCTTCAAATGCCTGTCGCAGCTTCTGCTTTCCCTCTACCTGATCATCAGCATGACTCTGCTCAATACACTTTGGGGTGGCACGCTGCTGTCAAGCGCCATACTGCTCCTTTTTGCCTATTCTGCCGTCATCTTTGTGGGATTTTTCTTTTTGAGAAGCTTTTTCCTCGATATGATAGAGATCATTACCAAAGGCTGGGGAATCCTCACCCTGATCCCCCTCTCCTTTTTACTCTTCATCATGGTGCTCGTACTCTATCCGGATCATTATACACAGAACCCGTCATCTGTCATCCTGTTCTACCTGTCAGGCGCTGTCATCCTCATCATCTACTATGCCGTTTTCCAATACCTGCGGACACAGTATCAATACCAGATGGATGAGCAGAACCGGGAGATTCTGGAAATACAGATGCAGGGTATTAAGAAGCATGCGGAAGATACCAAAAGAAACGCGGAGGAAGTAAGGAGGATCTGGCAGGACACCCATCAGATGCTGTCCGCCATCGCCACGCTCGCCAGAGAGGAAAACGCCGAAGCCATCCTCAGCTTTGTCGCCGAGTCCTCTGCGCTTAACCCTCTGACCGCACCCGCCCACTATTGCAGCGATCCTATCTTAAATGCTACGCTCACTGCTTATCTGGGCAAGGCCAAAAATTCCGGCATTGCCGTAAAACTCCATCTTGCCATCCCCGAAACGCTCCCCGTCGATTCTGCCGAGCTTTCCATCTGCTTTGCAAACGCCCTGGAGAACGCCATAAAGGCCTGTGAAAAGCTGCCGAAGAATGAAAGAAAGATCATCCTGCGGTGCATCCACAAACCGGCTTTTATGTTTGAGGTTGAAAATCCTTATAAGGGGCAGATCACCTTTGGAAGAAACGGGCTGCCAAATTCCACCGAAACCGGTCATGGGATCGGAACACGCTCCATTATGGCTTTCTGTGAAAAGCATCATGCCTTTTATGATTTCTCCGCGGAAGGCGGCTGGTTTAAGGTTATGATCACGCTGTGAGACTACTTTTCTCGTATTATTTTGTTGTGAAAAACTGGTTTCGTGCGGTATCATTTAGACCTTTTCTGCACACTTTATCCGTGCCCGAACAAACATTGCCTAAAACGCCGATTTTTGCTACAATGAAAGGGCTTATACTATATGTGTTAAATGGTGAAAACTAAGATGGATAAAAATTTAGAGGCTTTCGAATTGCAGTACCAGTGTCGTTTCGACGACAACCGGGTAGAGACCTATGACAATTTATATGAAAAAACGGACCACGGACACCTTGACTATCCGGTTAGTGTCTACTATCTGGATCTGGAAAAATCCTATTTGAAATATATCCGCTGGCACTGGCATGAGGAGATGGAGATTCTGATCATCAATAGCGGAACGGCAGAAGTGTCCACCGATGACGCCACCTGTATGATCCGTCCCGGTCAGGGAATCGTTATCAACCAGAATGTCATGCACTCCATTCATTCTGTAGGAGATACCAACTGTACCTTCTACTCTATTGTTTTTCACCCGGACTATATATTCGGTCACAAGAGCAACAATCTCCAGGCCAAATATCTTCTGCCCGTCCACAATCTGCGGCTTTTCAAGCTGCTGCTGTTGGATGAACAGAACGAATGGCACGAAAAAATGTTAAATGCAGTCAATGAGACGATCGCCTATCACTCCACGAAGCCGTTCGGGTACGAGATTGCCGTTATGAGCCATCTGTGTCAGTTCTGGTTTCTTCTGGTCAGCCGTCTGCCACAGGTACACACTGCCCCGGCTCCGAAGGTATCTCTGGATGAGCAGCGTGTCAAGCAGGCAATGCACTTCATCCGTACCCACTATGCTGAGCCAATCTCACTGAACGATATTGCGGACAGCATCCACATCAGCCGAAGTGAATGTTGTCGGTGTTTTGCCCGCACCCTGCAGATGTCTCCTTTTGAGTATCTGATGAAATGCCGGATCTTCGAAGCCACGCGTACTCTTCTGGAGCACCCGGACGAAAACGTCTCGATCGCCGAGCTTTCAACCAGTGTAGGCTTTAACAACACAAGCTACTTCAACAAGCTTTTCAAAAAATATCTCGGCTGCACGCCGACCTACTACCGGACGCATTTTGTTCTTGCAGGCAAGGAGCAGGACGATGGTCCTTTCACCATCCCGCTCCTGTAGGCTGTTATTGTCCATAAAAGGTCTTCAGTGCCTTCACCAGATATCCGATATCATCTGCTCCGGCAGTCTCATAGGCCGAGTGCATTGCAAGCTGGGGCAGTCCGATATCCACGGTTTCAAGCGATACTTGCGCCATCAGGATATTGCCCAGCGTGCTGCCTCCGACAATGTCGGAACGGTTTGCATAGACCTGCCATGGCACACCCGCCTGTGTGCACAGTTCTTTCATTCTGGCCGCCGATCTTGCATCTGTCGCATATTTCTGGGCTCCGTGATGCTTGATCACGATTCCATGGTTCAGATACGGCCGGTTTCCCGGGTCTGCCTTCTCTGGGTGGTTCGAATGCACGGCATGCGCATTGTCCGCCGAAATCAGAAAGCTGTCCGCAAGCATACAACGGTACTGTTCTTCATCCAGCTCCAGCCCAAACCGGATTCTCGCGAGCACATCCTTTAAGAAAGTAGAATCTGCTCCCTGCTTAGTTCCGCTCCCCACTTCCTCATTGTCAAAGACAAGAAGCATATTGATAAAATGCTGTGGCTGCGTTGTGGCTGCTGCCTCCAGTGCACCGTAGACACATTCCAGATCATCCAGCCTCGGCCCGCAGATAAGCTCTCCGTTCAGTCCAAGTCTCGTACAGCGGTCACGGTTGTACAGGAACAGATCTTTTCCGAGAATATCCTTTGCATCAATTCCCATTTCCTCTGCCAGAAACTCCGTAAAAGCTTCTCCCTGCTCTGTCACTCCGGCAAGCGGCAGCATATCTGTCTGTGGATTGTACTCCACGCCCTTATTCATATCCCTGTTCATGTGGATCGCAACATTGGGAATGACCACCAGATCTCTGTCTACCTGAAACAGGCGCTCCTCAAGTTCTCCCTCCGATGTCCGGATCACAACCCTTCCCGCCACGGAAAGCGGACGGTCCAGCCAGGTAGATAAGATCATTCCCCCGTATTTCTCCGTATTCCACTTCCGATAACAGGATTCCGCTTTCAGGTCTGCCTCCTCCTTGATCTTAAAGCAGGGAGAATCACTGTGTGCCGCCACCATATGAAATCCCCGTATCTCCTGCCGGTCCGGAATGGCAAAGGCAATGACCGCGGAATTATTTCGGTTTACATAATATTTCTTCCCATATTCCAGCTTCCAGCGCTGTTTCTCGGATAATTTCAGATACCCGCTCTGTTCCAGCCTTTTCTCTACCTGGTCTACCGCCTGAAAACAGGTCGGACTTTTGTCAATAAAAGTAAATAATTCTTCCAGAATTTTATCGTTCTCCATAAAAATCTCCATTCCTGCGCACGCTCTTTGCGCATATCGGGTTGTGTCAGATTTGCATGGCTCTATTATCCCACGAACCGTTTCCCGCAACAACAATAACTTTTTTGATACCGGTTTCAAAAAGAGGTAGACCTTTGCCCAAACATCTCCTATACTGTAAGAAAAGAGCATAAATCATACACCCTTACAGGAGGATTTTTCATCATGGATACCAGGATTATCACCTTATCGGATCACTGTCGTTTTCATCTGGGCGAAGCCCCGGACGCGTGGCAGGGCTGGTTTGACGACTCCGGCTGGCAGAATGTGACCCTGCCCCACGACTGGTCTGTCACTCTCCCCTTCGACCGTAACTGCTCCAGCGGCACCGGTTATCTGCCGGGCGGCATCGGCTGGTACCGTATCCGCTTTTCCCTTCCAAAAGAATGGACCGGAAAACATATCCGTGTCCTCTTTGACGGGGTCTACAAAAACAGCCGCGTCTGGTGCAACAGTCACTATCTCGGAGAGCGCCCCTGTGGCTACAGCAGTTTCTCCTATGATCTGACCGGATTTCTGCATGCAGATCGTGAGAATATCCTTGTCGTCCGTGTCGATCACCGCGAGATCGCCGACTCCAGGTGGTACACCGGCAGCGGCATCACCCGCAAGGTCTCCCTTTTCATCGAAGAGCTTGTTCATCCGCTTCCGGACGGTATCTTTTTCTCTACCCCGAAGGTGAGCAGTGCCCTCGCAGACTGTGAAGTCCTGACAGAACTGGAAAATACCACCTCACAGCCCTGCCATGTCACCGTGACAAACCGGCTGTCCGCCCCGGATGGAACGACCGTTCTTGAGCTGAGAAATACCGCAAAATGTCTCCCGCAGCAGACTGTTACCGTCCGCAATGCAGGGAGTCTCGAGTCTCCGTCCCTCTGGTCTCCCGAGACGCCTTCTCTTTATACACTGGAAACCTTTCTTTCCTACCAGACGGACGAAGGAAGCGTACTCACTCTTGTAGATTCAGAAAAGGTCGGTATCCGTTCCCTGCGTTTTGACCCTGACCTCGGACTCTTTCTCAACGACTCCCCCTATCTCCTGAAGGGTGTGTGCGTCCACGAGGATGCGGGCTGTCTCGGAAATGCCGTACCTGCCGCTGTCTGGCACAGACGTCTTTCCAAGCTGAAACATATGGGCTGCAATGCGGTCCGTATGAGTCACAATCCCCACATGCCGGAGCTGTATTCTCTCTGCGACGCATTGGGCTTTCTCGTGATCGACGAAGCCTTTGACGAGTGGGAGGCTCCCAAGAATAAGTGGAGCACAGGGCACAATGTTTATCCTCCCAAACATGAGGGATATTATTCCTGTTTTCCGGAATGGCATGAGCGGGATCTTACAGACCTGATCCGCCGTGACCGGAATCATCCCTGTGTCATGCTGTGGAGCCTCGGCAACGAAATCGATTATCCCAACGATCCCTACTGTCATCCCAGCTTTGAGACGATGACCGGAAACAACGACAGCGGCAAGCCCTCCGAGGAGCGCGTCTACAATCCTGCCCGGCCCGATGCGCAGCGTCTTGCCGTTCTTTCCAAAATGCTGTGCGACATCGTACATCGGACGGATTCCACCCATCCTGCAACGCTCGCCGCGGCTTTCCCGGAACTCTCAGCCTCTCTCGGCTTTCTCGACCCGTTAGATGTCGTCGGCTACAATTACAAGGAACACCTGTATGCAGCCCACCATGAAGCCTTCCCGGACAAGCCGTTCCTTGGCAGTGAAAACGGTCACAGTCTGGCCGCCTGGAAAGCCGTCACCGACAATGCCTATATTTCCGGTCAGTTCCTGTGGACGGGAATCGATTATCTCGGAGAGGCGCACGGCTGGCCCATTCACGGCTCCGCTGCCGGTCTTTTGACCATGGCCGGCTTTGAAAAGCCCTCTTATTTCCGGAGGCAGAGCTTCTGGTCGGCGCAGCCCATGATCTATCTTGCCACCATTTTGAAATCCGAAAGCTGTAAGACTTCCTGGGGCGAATCTTTCCCGAACCCATTGTCCTGCGAATTTTCCCCGGTTTTTCCCTGCTGGGATTATCCCTATGGGGAGGAAGTCGTTGTCAAATGCTATACGAATCTCCCCGAGGTGGAATTTTTCCTGAACGGGGAAAGCCTTGGCATCTACACCAAAGCCCCGGATGCAGACTGTATCCTGTTTGATCTGCCCTTTGCACCGGGTACCCTCAAGGCTCTTGGGTGTGGTCAGTACCGCAGCGTCAGCCACTCTCTTACCTCCTGCAAAAATGCCTGCTCGATCCGGTTAGAAGCATACGATCCCACAAAAAACACGCCCGCCATAAATATGGCGCACGTGTCCGGGCTTCTCTCTCATTCTGAAGTTGTCCAACTCGCAGTCACCCTGTTAGATGCCGATGGAAACCACTGTATCCACGCCTCAACCCTGCTGCATGTACAGGTGACAGGGGCACGGCTTGCCGGTCTGGAAAACGGCGATCTGGCCGATGTGACCGATTACACCGCCTCCTCGCGCAGAGCCTCCTACGGTCAGCTTATGCTCTACCTCTATCCGCAGCAGACAGACGCTCCCTGCACCGTAACGGTGACAGGGGAGATGCTAAAGCCTTGTTCCTGCGAAATCCTTTACAAAGCTGACGGATCAGCCGATGTCCGGCTGATCCCATAAGGTCACGGAATCTGTCACCTTTCCTTCTGTTTCAAAGATAACGATCTCATTTACTCCTTCCCGCAGAAGCGGTGCCGGTATATAAAGCCGTTTCTGCGGCCCTATCTCCCAGAACCTTCCCAGATGAAAACCATTCAGAAACGCACATCCTTTTCCCCAGCCGTCTAAAGCAAGGAAAGTATCAGCCTTCTCTTCCACGGAGAAGGTGAATTTGTAAAAGGCCGGAAGTCCTTCCGTATAGCCTTTGGTATAATCTACTTTTCCGATATTGTCCAGCGGAAGCGGATACATGGTATATCCATAGTGCATGTGTCCGTTGATCTGCACGGCATCCTTGATTCCCTTATGCTGATGCTCCATCATCGGGCCAAAGTTTACACGCCCCATATTTTCCACCAGCATGTCAAGCGGTGCGCCCAGTGCGAAGGTCACAGGCTCCCGTTTCGGAGGCTCCTTTTCCTTTCCGGCAGCATTGACATCCTCTGCCATGACCACCTTGTCCTGTACCACACTGTACTCTCTCAGAAGCTGTCTGTCATAAAGGGTTGTCAGGTGCTTCCGGTCCACATAGATCTGCGCCCGGTCACCGGCGCCCCACAGACGGATCTTCTCCACATTTTTCTCTTTCTGCAGTCTGCTATGATACAGGATATACCCGTAATTCTGTCCACATTTTTCCATGCAGACCGGGAAGGTATCTTCTATGGGTGAAGCGATATCCTCCAACACCTCAAACAGTCCCACCTTCTGTTGTACCGCCAGTGTGCCGTATGCCTTCTTATTGATCTTCGTGCTAAGCTCCATCTCCGGAACCGGTGCAAATCTGCCGATCACCTTCTGGAATGCCTTATACTTTGGCGTGATATCCCCACATTCCGTCAGCAGCGCATCATAGTCGTAGGAGGTAACATCCGGGGTCAGCTCATCATAATAATTGGAGCCGTTCATGAATCCGAAGTTTGTTCCCCCTTCAAACATGTAGATGTTGACATGTCCCATCTCCAGCATATCTTCAAGATCCTGCGGACTGTCCGGATTGCCGGTCTTATGACCGCCGTTCCCCCAGTGGTCAAACCAGCCTACCCAGAACTCTGCGCACATCAACGGTCCGCCATCGTTGTACTTTTGCAGCACCGCAAACCGTTCCTTCGTACGGGAACCGAAATTTCCCATCACCTGGACACCGTCCACCTTGCCGCAGCTCAGCGTCTCCTCAAAGGGGCCGTCAGAACTGATCAGAGGAACCTCCACACCATATTCCAGCATCTCATCCCGCATCCACTCCATATAACGGGTGTCATCTCCGTAATAGCCGTATTCGTTTTCCACCTGCATCATGATAACCGGTCCGCCCTGCGTGATCTGAAGCGGTACCAGCTTCGGAAGCAGCACCTTATAATACTCGTCTACATGCTTCAGGAATGGTTCATATACAGCACGCAGCCTCATACCATCCTCCCGCAGCAGCCATGCCGGCAGTCCTCCGAACTCCCACTCTGCACAGATATACGGTGACGGACGCAGAATGACATACAGGCCAAGCTCCTGCGCCAGCCTTACAAACCGTTCCACATCCAACATTCCCTCAAAACAGAACTCTCCCTTATTCTGTTCGTGCATGTTCCATGGGATATAGGTCTCCACCGTATTGCATCCCATGGCTTTCAGCTTTTCCAGCCGGTCACGCCAGTATTCCGGCACTACCCGGAAATAATGTATGCTTCCCGAAATTACCTGAAACGGCTCCCCATTCAGATAAAATCGATCCCTGATCTCGAATTGTCCCATCGTTATACCATGCCTTTCTGATTTTCTTTTACAACAGAAGGGTGTACCGCCTTCTGCGCGAAGCAACAGTACACCCTTTTTATTACTGTCTCAGATCTTTCTGATTCTGTATTATTTATACAGTTCGTCGAACTGTCTCTGAAGCTCCGCTGTCACCTCGTTGATGCCTGCTGACTCAAGAGCTGCCTGATATTCTTTTACGATATCTTCTGCACTTCCGCTGTACTTACCGAAGCTGATCTGCTTCATATAGTTCGTATGAATATCGTTGATGTTCTGGATATAAGACTGAATGTTGTCTACATCTGCTACAAACTGTCCGTAAGGGTATTCAATCTTTATCTTATCATACTCGTCGTATAACTTGTCAATTTCATCCCAGTTTCTGGTAGCATCCTTGATCTCAAGGTCATCATTACGTCCCCACCAGAAATTGGTTGTTCCGTTGATGTTGTCGGTGTCAGAGTTGTAACCTTCGGGTGTGATGCGGAGACCTTCGTCATTGACATCCCATGAAACACCCTGGATACCATAGCAGAATAACTCATAACACTCGGGATCGTTTCTCAACAGATCGTATACCATAAGTGCTCTTTCCGGATTCTTGCTTCCTGCAGATACTGCCATTGCGCCGTGTGTAATGGAAAGTGCTGTCACATTTCCTGTCTCCTCACCAAAGTAGAAGAAACCTGTCTCTGCGTTCGGGTCATCATCATAAATGGTATTGGCAGGAGTATGGCTTACCAGATCTGTCCAGGTCTGTGTATGGTGCTGCTCGGCTGCCACCTTACCGATACGGTAATCATCACGGTTTGTGGAAGAAGTATTGTTCAGTACATCTGTCTGCCATACACCGATCTCATCCCATTCCTTCATCATCTTTGCAAACTCTACCAGAGAATCCGTGTCTGTTGTAAACGGAGAATATACGGTGTACAGATCACCTCTTGTACCTCCCCACATAGCACCATTGTTGATACCATCGATCGGTACATAGTCGGAATGTGATGCAATCCATCCACTTGCCATCTGGTTATACTGCGTTCCGTCAGAATCCCACGGAATGATATCCGGATAGGTTTCCTTTACATACTTGAAGTAGGTAGTCATATCTTCCCAGCTCTTAACACCGTCTGTCAGTCCGGCTGCCTTTGCCCAGTCCAGACGATAGATGAATCCGTGGTTCGTCCACTGTGCATAGTTATCTTCGGGCATCAGATAGATGTTTCCATTGTATTTACAAAGATCCCAGTGCTCTGCCGGAACGCTTTCCCATGTCTTGGGTGCGTAGGTCTTGAGCATATCTTCGGAGAGTTCCAGAAAAGCTCCGTTCTTGGCATTCGGCCATGCATCCAGCCAGTCAGAAGCGGTTCCAACCAGATCTACGGTACCGTCCATCTGTGCCAGTGTCAGGTTGTAATTGGAAAGATAATCTGTCCAGCTGATGAAATAAGTCTGCAGCTCAGCGTTACATTTCTCTGTCAGGATCTCATTGAGCTTTGCCATCATCTCGTCATATTTTTCTGCGGTGGCAGTGGGCTTTTCACCTGTGGTCATGTAGGTGATCACCACGTGCTCCGAGGTATCGATCGCAGAAGAGTCGGTCGATGCGGAAGCATCATCCGCTGCTGCCTCTTCATCCGTAGATGCTGCTGCGTTGTTGTCTGTCTGTGCACTGTCAGAAGAGCTCTGTCCGCCGCATCCTACAAGTCCTGTGATCATGGTTGTCACAAGAAGCATTGCTACTAATTTCTTTTTCATTGATTGTCCTCCTAGTCTCTTGATTAGTTGCTCCCTATGCTCCGAAATCATTCCCCTGTCCGAAGCATTTCTATGTAATCTCCCCCTCCGGGAAGCTACATTCCTTATCCTTTTACTGCACCGACTGTGATACCGCTGATAAAGTATTTCTGCACAAACGGATATAACAGTACGATTGGGCCTGTCGCCAGTACGGCGTTTGCCATCTTAACACTTTCCTGCGGGATGTCCGCCAGATTGATGAACTGTCCGGCTACGGAGTTTTTCAGCGCATCCGTCTTGTTGACGATCTCATACAGGGTGTACTGCAACGGTTTGACATCCACATTCGAGCTCAGGAACAGGGATGACTGATACCACTCATTCCAATATCCCAGTGCCAGGAAAAGGCCGATCGTTGCAAGTGCCGGTTTCAGCATCGGCAGGATCAGGGACACAAAGATCCTCATATCCCCCGCACCATCTATCTTGCCGGACTCCGTAATCTCATGTGGTATCGCCTTGACAAAGTTTTTCATCAGTATAATGAGCCATGGCGACATCAGCAGCGGCAGGAGTACTGCAAAATAGCTGTCCTTCAAGTGGTAGGTCTGTGTCATCAGCAGGTAATACGGTGCAAGACCTGCGGAAAACAGACTGGTAAAGTATATGTAGAACGAGATCGCATTCCGAAACGGGAAATCCTTTCTCTGCAGCGCATATCCGGTCATCGCAATGATCGAAAGGCCAAGTCCTGTTCCCACCACCGTCAAAAGGATCGTCACGATGTAGGATTTCCATATGTTTCCGCTCTTGGTGATCATATGATAGGCTTCCATGGAAATGTCCTTCGGCAGAAGCTGTACGCCCTCCGCACGGATCACCGCCTCACTGGTGAATGACGAGCTGACGATGATCAGGAACGGTACGATACAGCAGATCGCGTAAAAGGCGATAAACGCATATCCAAAGCCCCGTATCACTTTATCCGAGGTGCCGAGCTTAACTTTGGCACCGGAATTTTCAATATCCAAATCTTTCTTAGCCATAACAGTCCTCCTTAAAACAATGAGTAATCCGGTTCGATCTTTTTCACAATATAGTTCACGGTCATAACGATGATAAAGCCTATGACTGACTGATACAGACCAACCGCCGACGCTGTGGAGAAGTTGAACTCTGCCATCGTGGAACGATATACATAGGTCTCTATGATATCTGTCGTGCCATACAGGATCGGGTTGGTACCGACAATATTGTAGAACAGTCCGAAGTTACCCTTGACGATGCCTCCCAGTGCAAAGAGCAGCAGGATCACGATCGTCGGTTTAAGGCTCGGCAGAATGATGTAGCGGATTCTTTGAAAGCCGTTGGCTCCGTCCACCTTGGCCGCCTCCATCATCTCTCCATCAATTCCCATGATGGCCGCGAAGTAGACTACGGAATTGTATCCCGTCTGCTGCCAGAGATATACGATCACCAGGATCACCGGCCAGACTCCCGCGTCCGAATAGGGCTGCCATTTTTCAAGTCCGAGGCTTGACAGGATTCCATTGACAAATCCCGTGTCATAGTTCAGCAGGTTGAATACCAGGATTCCCACCAGAACCTGTGAGATGAAGTATGGCAGGAACATGATCGTCTGCGATACCTTCTTAAACCATTTGCTCTGCATCTCATTCAGCAGGATTGCTATAAAGACTGCCAGGAAGTTACCCAGCAGGATAAAAACAAGATTGTACAGGATCGTGTTCCTCGTCAGGGAAAACAGCTTGCCGGATGTCCAAAGGAACTTGAAATTGTCCAGTCCGATAAATCTGCTCCCGAAGATTCCATCCCGATAGTTGTATTTTACGAATGCCACATAAATTCCGGGCAGCGGCATGTAACTGAATGCGAAGAAAAAAATAACGGCCGGGAGGCACATTAGAAGCAGAACCCTGTACCGTACCACCTTTTCCCCAAAAGATAAGGCTGACTTTGGCTTAGCCACCTTCCCTTTTGCCTTTTCCATAAATAATTCCTCCCCTCTTGTCGATTTTTACTTTTTGCAACCGCTTTCATACATAAAACTATACACTTTTTACAAGTGTGCGTCAACGGAGTTCCTTCACTTTGTCTCTTTTTGTTTCGTTTTCACAATATGCAATATTTCATTTAGGTATATTTGCACATAAAAAGAATACAAAAAGCAGAAGGATTTCGATATTCCTTCTGCTTTTTGTATTCTTTACATGAAATCGGATTCAGATTAGTCTCGGCACTCTCCGCTGCTCTCGCGGATAACCAGCGTCGGTGTCACCATTCTCAGCCGCTCTACCGGGCGCCCCTCCGTCATGGCAATCGCCGTTTCAACCAGCTTTCTTCCGTATTCTTCATAATTGTAGTCCACACTTGTCAATGGCGGAATTCCCATAGCCGCCATATACGTGTTATCGTAGCTTACCACAGAGATGTCTTCCGGAATCCGGTAGCCTCTCTCCTGCAGGCATTTCATGATTCCTATGGCCGAAAAGTCGTTGATCGCGATGACCGCAGTCATTTTGATGCCCTCATCCAGCATCTGGGCCATCTGTTTGTATCCGGTTTCAAAATCATAGTTTCCACCGTCTGTCACAAGCTGTGGATCATAGGGAATCTGGTTTTCCTTCAAAATCTGCTTATACCGCTGATACTTTTCAAAGGTTGCCAGCACGTTCTGCTTTCCACCGACAAGCGCGATCCGCCGGTGGCCCAGTGAGAGCAGGTGATCCATCAGAAGCTCCATCGCCTGCATACTGTCAATGCGCACGGCATGACACCTTGTCCCGTCCAGCTTACCGGTCACCACAACCGGTGTCCTTGCCATGATCTGATTGACCAGCTCCACATATTCTTCTTTTGAGGCCAGATCGTCCACTCTTCCTCCAAACTGGATGATCGCGTCTACCTTCTGCTCCTGAAGACTGACAAGCAGATTCTTCTCGGCCTCTCCGTCCTCCAGAAAATTACAGAGTACGGCTGTGTATCCCGCCTCTCTGGCAGCCTTCTCACAGGCCACGAACAACGCCGCGTAGTACGGATTGCGAATGTCTGCCGCCAGAATCCCTATCGTCCTCGTCTTGGTGTCTGCAAGTCCCCTTGCCATCACATTCGGCTTGAAGTGGTATTTTTCGATCAGCGCCTGTATTCTTTCTTTCTTTTCGCTGCGTACATTGGCACTGTTCGTAAGCACTCTGGACACCGTAGCGGGTGACACCCCTGCCTCCCGCGCAATATCATAGATTGTTATCGTCTTGTTCTCAATATTCATCCCATTCTACATTTCTGCGCCTGATCTTTCTGTCAAAGCCTGCATCCGGTGCGCCTCCGTACAGACTATACGCCCGTCTTCCTGCAGATATCCGCAAGGCAGCATTGATCGCAATACGGCTTCGTCCGCGCCGTACACACCGCCCTGCCATGATCCACAAAGCGGTGGCAGAGGGCATTTCCCTCTTCCGGCGGTATGATCTTCCACAGCTCCATCTCTACTTTTTTGGGGTCCTTGATCCCGTTTACCAGCCCGATCCGGTTACTGAGCCGGATGCAATGCGTGTCCGTGACGATCGCCGGTTTGCCAAAGACATCCCCCATGACGAGATTTGCACTCTTTCTTCCCACGCCCGGCAGCGCAAGCAGCGCATCGAAATCCTCCGGCACATGACCGCCATATTGATCCCGTAAGATTTTCATACAGGCGCTGATATCCCTCGCCTTGCTTCTGCCAAGCCCACAAGGATGTACGATCTGTTCGATCTCTTCGACCGGAGCGTCTGCAAGTGCCTCCACATCCGGAAATTTTTCATACAGCTTCTGCACCACCACGTTGACTCTCGCGTCCGTACACTGTGCGGCGAGCCTGACACTGACCAGAAGCTTCCACGCTTCATCGTACTCCAGAGAGCAGCCCGAATCCGGGTATTCCTTTTTCAGTCGTTCGATCACTTCCAGCGCCAGTTCCTTCCTGCGCATCTCCTTTGTCACCTTTCTTTCAGATCCATGTATAGTCTCCGCCCGTGATTGCCAGGGAAAGCAGGGTATCCATCTTCTCCACTTCCTCTTCTCCCTCGACCTGCTGCAATAATTCCGCTGTTTCCAGCAAGTCCTCCAGGGATTCTCCCGGCCCGATCTCATAATCGATCTCCGCCTCACACACTGGGCAGGCTGTCTTTGGCGTCATCTGCAAAGACAAAAAGCGGTTTCCACATTTTTTGCACTCATAGAATCCACACTGTTTCGTTCCATCCGGTACATAATACATGGTTATTTTTCCTCCAATCAGTCAAATTTAAACTTCGACAGAAGCGCTCCCAGACTGGTAGTCGCCTCTCCTCCGGAGGTGTACTCCTGTGCCTCTGCACTCTCCTGCGTGTCTATCATTTCCTCTTCCAGTGCACGCATGCTCAGGCTTACCTTATTGTCGTTCGTGTTCAGAATCTTCACTTTAACCTTCTGTCCTTCTTTGAGCACCTCGTGCGGAGATGAAATTCTTCTCTGGCAGATCTGGGAAATATGGACAAGACCACTGATTCCGTTTCCGAGGTTCACAAACGCGCCGTACGGTTGCAGACTCTCAACAGTTCCTTCCAGAATACTGCCGGGGACAAGCATCGAAATCTTATGATTTCTTTCATCCGCCTCTTTCTCACGCGCTACTACCTTGCCGGACAGCACCAGTTTTTCCTGCTGCGGGTCTACTGTGATAACCCGCGCTTCAACGCTCTTGCCAACCCAGGGCTGCGTATCCTCTACGTAGTCTGCCGCAAGCTGGGATGCCGGAATAAAGGCACGGATTCCCTCAAGATATGTTACAACACCGCTCGGAACACTCTCCTTGATCTTCACGGTGACCGTCTTTTCCTGCTCCATAAGCTCCTGCAGCTTATCCCATGCAAGGACTTCATTTGCCTCTTTTCTGGAAAGCTCTATATTTCCTTCCCCATCGTCCACACGGATCACCGTCGCCTCGATTTCGTCTCCGACCTTAATCTGCTCTGTCACATGAAAATCCGGATCGTTGCTCAGGTTTTCTGCCTTGATCACGCCCTGCGCATAGTATTTCAGATCCAGCGTCACTTCCTCTTCGTTGACATCGATCACCGTTCCTGTGATGATATCTCCCTCCTGAATTTTGCGAAAGGATGCCTCCAGCTCCTTCTCAAAGTCCTTCATTGATTCCATTTTCTTCCTCCATGTCCGGGAATAATCTCTCTGTTTTTATTCCCTGCCTGTCTTTATTACTCTTATTGTAACGATTCAGAACTGCATGCGCAATAGCGCGTTGTCTTTTTATTTTTTCACGTGCAAAGAGGCGCAAATCCATCCGGATTCACGCCTCTTGTCCATTTTTTTACCAGATTCATCTTTTTACTGTTCTGCGGTTCACAACATTAATCAACTACCTGGAATATATGTTCATATTAGAAGGATTTACCTCATAGGTTCCTGTGTCAATCACCTTTTCAATTGTCTTTCCCTCCAATGCCTCCTGCATTTTATAAAGCGTCATTGATCCCCACAGTTCCGGTTTCTGCGCGATCGCCGCATTGATATAACCGGCCCGCATCAGTTTCGCCACATCATCCGTAAAATCTACCGTAACAAGCAAAGTATTTTTATGATGATGTTCCAGATATTTTCCGAATGCCAGACCCCACCCTACATTCGTGGCACAAAGCATAGACACATCCGGATATGATGCAAACAGTCTTCCGATGCATTTCTCCGCTTCCTCTTGTGTCGGTTCTCCCGGTCCAATCATTGGAATGAGTTCAATATCTGAATTTTTCAGAACATCCTCTATACCCTGATAACGTTCCTCTACCGTCTCAATAAGATTATCCTTCCACTTGATAATAGCCGCTTTTCCGCTACCCCGCATCAGGTTTTGGATTGCTTCTCCCGCATTTCTGCCGCAATTATAGCTGTTGGTCCCGATTAACGCTTCATAATGAACATGTTCCATTTTTGAAAGAATAAAAATAATCTTGGTACCATTCTTTTCAATCTGTTTCATTAAGTCTTCCACTCTCGGGTCCACAATAGGTGAAATGCAAATCCCATCATATTTTTCATCTCTGACCTTTTCAAGAATGGAGACCATTTCTGCCGTCCCCTTTTCTCCGCGTGATTTCGGTGCCGCTACATACACTTCATAGTTCAGAATCTTAGCTGTCCGATAGGCTTCTTTCGTTGCAGGATACCAAAATGGATCATCCAGATCCCACACCATGGCAATCTTCTTTTTACGCACTCCGACATCCTTCGTTTTAATCTTATCGGTGATTTCTTTCATCCCGGCAACCTGATCCCCAACTCGCTTGGAAACCGTATCCATCAGTTTTGCCATACGGCTCTGCTCCTGTGTGAAGCCTACCACATTTTCCGCAGTTACCGATGCGTGTTCGCTAATTTCTGAAATGGATTTCATAATATCCAGCAAACTGTCCTTATCCGTATTCACTAATTCGAATTTACGTGAAAAAGACTGCTGCACGCCTGACAAACCATCGACTCCTTCGTTAATGCGCTCGAAGGACTGCATAACTTCATTGACTGCCATTCCTTGTGCCTCAAAAACGTCGTGAGATTTATCTGTAATTTCTTTTAGCTGCGTCAGCGCTTCCGTAATTTCCTGTATGGAAGCACTGATATCCCGGCTGGCACTATGGCACTCTTCCGAAAGCTTACGCACCTCTTCCGCTACATAGGCAAAACCTCTTCCTGCCTCTCCTACCCTGGCCGCCTCTATTGACGCATTTAAAGAAAGCAGATTCGTCTGTTTTGCAATACCATAAAGCATGTCCGTAACCGTAACGATCTTTTCGTTTTTCTCCAGTACACGGTAAATACTTTCCGTAATAACCTGAATAGTTTCCTTAAGTGATTTCTGTGTCTCTCCCAGATTCTCGATGTTTCGACGTCCATGCGCACCATGTTCCTTCACAGCCTCTGCCTGACTGATCATCTTTTCGCTTTCTTCGCTCATCTCCCGGATACGTCCGGTAAGCTGTAACGCAACATTGCAGCTTTCGGCTACATCTTTCGCCTGTCTGGCTGATCCATCTGCCAGGAAACGCACCGCATAATTCACTTTTTCGGACGATTCCTCGATTTGATCTGTCACCCCTTCTACCTGCTCTGCCGCAAGCTCTATCTGATCAATTCCCTTTTTCATCGACTCAAAACAACTCTGATACTGTCTGTACAGTTCTCCCTCTTCCCCCTCGGGTGGCTGCTGCGTAAAATCCGCCTGACAGAGTCTTGTCATGATTTCATTTGTATTTTTTTCACGTCCCCGTAAAAACATATCCCCTCCACTTATTCTATGACTGCGCGTCTTGCCAGCTCCAGACATCCCATAATGCCCTGGTCATCATGCAGGCTTGCCGGAACAATGTAGTGCTCCATATCCTCCAGTTCCTCGGTCTGCAGATAGCCGCCAAGATATTCTGTTACCTTCTCCCGGATCATCGGGAAAAGCTGCTCCTGGTGCATAACGCCTCCTCCAAGAATCAGCATATTCGGAGAGATCGTCATAATATAACCGGTAAGTGCCTGCGCAATATAGTCTGCCTCCAGTTCCCACACTTCCTTCTTATCGGCAAGTTCCAGAGCCTTCCTGCCCCAACGCGCCTCGATTGCCGGACCTGCCGCATGTCCTTCGAGACAATTTTTGTGATAACAGCAGTTCCCTTCAAAATGATCCCAGCTCTTCTTGGTGATCATCACATGGCCTGCCTCCGGATGCAGCATGCCATGAAGCAGTTTTCCATCAATATAGATGCCAGCTCCGACTCCGGTTCCGATCGTCAGATAGAGTACACAGTTCTTTCCCTTGGCCTGTCCGAAGGTCACCTCTCCCAGCACAGACCCGTTTACGTCCGTGTCAAATCCTACCGGACAATGCAATGCTTCAATAAACGCATTACGGATATTATAGTTTCTCCACTTCACCTTGTTGGTCGTCGTGATCGAACCGTAATTTGGTGCCTTCTCATCCAGTTCTACCGGTCCAAAGCTTGCAATTCCCAGCCCCTCAATGCCCTTATCCTTGAAAAAGTCGATCAGCTTTGGCATTGTTATTTCCGGTGATTCAGTCGGGATGGATTCCCTCTCAAATATTTGTCCGTTTTCATCTCCGATTGCACAGACCATTTTTGTTCCGCCTGCCTCTAAAGCTCCTAGTTTCATGTTATTTTTTCCTTTCTATTTTTATCTTTACCAGACATTTGCGAAACCCATATATCTTTGCCTTAAAGTGTACAAATCAATAACCAAGCAAAGGATACTTGCACACTTTCATCATAAATTTTTAGTTTGCAATTGTCTATTTTCTTTACTTTTTGGTGCATATTTTTCCTGGTATAAGTACAGCCACGGTGTATTGACCGGCAGCTTGATAAATTCGGACTTGTCGTAGATTTCCTCCTCCCGGCCGTCCTTAATGCGCACCAGTCTGTCGGCAAGTGCCAGGGAATCCGCCAGATTAAGTGCTAAGATCACCACTGCGATCCCTCTTTTCTGAAAGCGTTCGATCAGCTCCCAGATATGGCTTCTTATGGAAACCTCTGCGTTTTTAAAGGGCTGCACGCATACCACCACCTTGGGATTCTGCAGCAGGATCCGGGTGTACACGAGATCATACTTCTCCTGTTTGGTAAGCTCATCGATCTTTTTATCAAACACTCCCTCTCCAAGCTGTTCCCCAAGCTCTGCCCGTACACTCTTCTTTACGCCTCCCAGAAGCCATACACCCTTTACCCGGTGATCCATCGTAAAACAAAGGTTATCCAGATACCCCAGTCCCGGGAAGATCATGGTCTGCGTCGGCAGTTCCTGGATCACGGCTACGCGGCGTTCTCTCCGTCCGCATTTTCCGCCCTCTATCAGAACCTTTCCTGCTTCCGGCCTTGCACCCTCCAGAAGATCTGTAAAATCCTCCAGAATGGAATTATCCATATCCTGCAGGACAACACATTCCCCGGGTCGCACATTCAGGCACAGCCCCCGGATATTGCCATAGTAAACATCCCGCATCTCCATAACGGCATCCTGCCCGGTTCCACCGGTCCCCTGATCCATCTGCTGTCTGACCCATCTATCGTACTCTTCAATTCCCTTCAGTGCAAACATTCCCGGCGTCTTGTCCTGGGCTGAAAAGCACTTGATGATCTGTCCGTTCAGCATGAGTGCCGTCCTTCCGCAGATCTGTCTCGCCTCCTCAAAATGGGCGGCAATGTACAGGAAAGAAAAACCTTTCGCCGCGTAGTACCTTATGATCTGCTGGAATTTGATCAACTCGCTCTCACTGATAAAGGTACTGATATCCGCAAGAACGATCAGGTGATGTCCCGCCACCACAGCCTTGAGAAGCTCCACCACAAAACGTTCAAACGGCGTCAGGTCACGGATATAGGCACCCGCCGGAATATCCATGCCGATCTCCTCCAGAAAGGGGGCTAACTGCTGCCTCAGAAGACGTGGCCGTATCAGGCTCTGCCGGAATCCGGAGCGCAGTACAAAGATATTATCTGCGACAGTCAGGTCCTCCGCAAGACAGCTCTTGTTCTGGATAATGCTGATCCTGTTTTCCCGGACAGAAGCCTTCTGCCACTTATTGATCAGATGCTCCTGATAATATACATACCCATAATAAAGCGGCAGGTTCTGCTTTAACAGCTCCAACAGCTCCCCCAGTCCATAATGGTTTACCGGGACCAGTCCGAAAATCTCGCCTTCCCAGATGGTCATATTAAAATTGTCCAGAGAGACCACACCCTGTTCCATATAGGTCACTCTCTCCATGCGAAGCGTTTCTTTTTTCAAGGACCTTTCACCCCACAGATACCCTGCCGGTCACCTCTCTGTCGCTTGTGATCGCCGGCAGCGTGATTTCCACATCCGTTCCGATATCCTGCATGGAAAAGACGTGCATTCCGTATTCTTCCCCGAAAAGAAGATGAATCCGGTTATTGACATTGACAAGGGCAATTCCGCCTTTTGCCTCTGACTCTCCTGATGCAAAAGCGCCCGCGCTTTTTTGCAGTCTCTCATTCATGTCCGCCAGCTTCTGGGGACTCATTCCCACTCCGTCGTCGGATATGCGGATCAGAAGCCTTCCTCCGCTCTTCTCCAGAACAATCTTCAAATGTCCTCCGTCCACCTTACATTCGGTTCCATGAATAATACTGTTCTCCAGAATCGGCTGCATCGTCAGCTTTGGAATCCTGCAGCAGAAAATCTCATCCTTCTCCTCCGGATCATATTCCACAGACAGGTGCAGACGGTCTCCGAAACGATACCTCTGAATCTTAAAATATGTCTCGCAGTTTTGCAGCTCTTCTTCCACCGATACCAGATTTTCCACCTTACTGATCGTGTACCGGAAAAATGTCGCCAGAGCCTCCGTCATATCTGCCACACTGTCAAGGCCGGAAATAAGCGCCTCACTGCGGATACTCTCCAGCGTGTTGTACAGAAAATGCGGATTGATCTGATTCTGCAGGGCAAGGTACTGCGCCTGTCTCTTGTTCAGCTTGAGCAGTTCTGAGGAATCCATGATCTGTTGCAGCTTTTCCCTCATCTGATCTCCCGCAGGGGTCAGCCCCGCCTCATTCGCATTCAGCGACTCTGAGGAAGTATAGCCCTCCAGAAAAAGCTTGATATTTTTCTCGATTTTCCAGTATGGTCTCAAAATCCACTGCACCATGAGACAAATAATTCCTGCCAGAAAGATACCACCAGCCACGACCGGCCACAGGGGCACATCCTGCGTCAGATAATTCACAAGCAACGTTCCCATAAGAAAGGCAATCAGTACAGAGACCAGCCCCGCCAGCAAAAAGGTTCTTCCCGATAAAAAATACAGTTTTCGCTTCATCAGTCCTCTCAGCTCCCTTTCTCCGTCTGTCAACCGTACAACTTACGGTACTGCGCCGGATTGACTCCGGTCATTTTATGGAACGTATAGGTAAAGTGTTTCCGGTCACTGTACCCGACCTCCTCGCAGATCTCCGCAACGGAAAGTCCCGTCTCACGCAGAAGCTCCTTCGCCTCCTCAATACGGATCCTGGTCAGATATTTGGCAAATCCTTCTCCGGTCTCTTTCTTGAAAAAGGCACTGAAATAGGTTGCACTGAATCCGACATACTCCGCCACCTCATCCAAGGTGATATTTTTCTTGTAATTCTGTTTGATATACTGTTTGGACATCCGGATGGGACGGGATACATCATTTTCCCTGTTTTCCATCATCTCCGCAAAAATAATCTGCTGCAGCTTTTCCAGCTCCTCAAAAAGTCCGTCCACGCTGCCTCTGTGCATACAATTTCCGGTGAAAACCTGCTGTAGCTTTTCGCTCTGCTCATTTCCAAGCCGGAACAGGAAAAACTGTCCCGCCTGCAGCACAATATCCAGGATTTCCGCCCCACGCACATCGGGTACCTCCAGCACTTCCTGTTTCAGCTTCTGTGCTGCCCTGCGTGCTTCCTCGACATCCAGCACCTCCAGTGCATGCTCTGTCTCCTTTGCAAAATGCTCCAGCAAAACCTGTTTCTGGATACCGGACTGCTGCGGCATCCCTTCCAACATCTTTCCGCAGCCTTCCACCAGTCTTTCCTCAATGATCTGTGTCGAGCGTTGCAACGAATCCTCCAGCTTTGACGCCTGCTTTGTCTCCCCACCAAGCGCAAGCGTAAAGTCCACTTCGCCAAACAGACTCTTTTTGGCCTCCATCCGTCTCAGAAAATCCCGAAGCTGAAATCTTACATGTTCCCTGTTCTGCTCTCTATAATTCAGAATACCATATCCCGTATATTGTTCAAAACAAATTTCGCAATCCTCACACCATCTTTGCAGACAATCTCCAAACGTTTCTCTCCCCTTTTCCCGCAGGAGATTCAGGGCATTCATATCCATCTGCCCACTGTCCATATCCATTTTCAGCGTAAAGCCCTGCAGGCAGTCGCCCCCAGCCGTAAAGCCATACAGGTTCTCCAGCTTCTCCTTCGTCATACAGGTCTGTCCCTGTCTGAGCTCCAGAATAAGTTTTCTGCGCAGAAGCTGTCTCTCTCCTTCTCTCTGTCCGGATTCCGAATCTGTAAGATCGTTTTCTCTTCTGTTCTCTTTCAGGCACTTGATCACACTCTGCAATGCGCCGCAAAGCTCATCCTGCTTGATAGGCTTTAAGATATAATTCCGAACACCCATCGACATGGCATTCTGTGCATATTCAAAGTGGGCATAGCCGCTTATGATGATAAATTCCAGTTCCGGAGCAATCTCTTTGGCCTGCTTGATCAGTTCCAGCCCATTCAGCCCGGGCATCCGGATGTCCGTGATCAGAATATCCGGGTGATATTTCTTTATCTTTTCCAGTGCATCCGGCCCATTTTCAGCCGTAGCCTCCACCCGCATATCGAGTGCTTCCCAGTCCACCAGTGCCTGCACCAGCCTACAGATCAGATTTTCATCGTCCGCAATTATCACTTTCCACATAAGTATCAAGTCCTCTTTCTTTTCATAAGGCCGAAAAAA
Source organism: uncultured Lachnospiraceae bacterium (assembly GCA_934385475.1). Lineage (GTDB taxonomy): Bacteria > Bacillota > Clostridia > Lachnospirales > Lachnospiraceae > UBA3282. The sequence continues at coordinate 26,268 of CAKRPS010000014.1, forward strand.
TTCCCGAAAACAGAAGTTGACAAGAACACCGGTGTTGTCCGGCGTCCCTGTCTAATATTAGGATAAAGGTAAAAGCTATTTTGTAAGAACGGAAACTCCTGTGTCGGTAACTGCACCGCCAAGGTCTTCTCCCTGAAGAGCCTTTACGCATGCCTCAACCCCCATAGATCCCATTACATCCGGGTTCTGAGCCATTGTACAAAGGAGACATCCATCGTTGATCAGTCCCATGATCGCATCAGACTTATCAAAACCAACACCGATGATTCCATCTTTGCCGGAAGCCTTGATCGCATTTCCTGCTCCGGTTGTGGAACCTTCGTTACATCCGAAGATACCTACAACGCCCTGTGTAATATAGTTTTCTGCAATACTCTGGGATTTTGCTGCATCACCTTCGCCGTACTGTGTTTCAAGAAGTTCAAAGTCTGTTCCTTCAAATGCACTGCGGAATCCTTCTTCTCTTGCTACACAGGAATCTGTTGCAGCGTTTACATTGATAATACCGATTGTTCCGCTTGTAACACCAGCTGCTTCCAGAGCTTTCTTCATCTCTTCACCGGCTGTCTTACCTGCTGCCTTGTTGTCTGTAGAGAAGGTTGCCTCTGCCTCTACATTAGCAGGGGAATCTACGTATACAATCTTTACACCGGCATCTGCTGCTTCCTTCAGTGCGGAAGAGATGGCATCCGGTCCGTTTGCAGCTACCATAATGGCATTGTAGCCACCTGCTACTGCGTTGTTAACACACTCGATCTGCTGTGCGTCATCCTTTGTATTAGGGGACATAAATGTTACAGTAACACCAAGCTCTTTTGCTTTCTCCTGTGCACCCTCATTCAGGGTAACCCAGTGCTGATCGATAGAATCCATTGTGATCAGTGCAATCTTATAATCAGAAGTAGCTGCTGCATCTGTTGTATCTGCTGCCGTATCCTCTGTAGTGGTATCAGCCGCTGTCTCTTCTACAGCTGCTGTTTCCTCTGTAGCTGCTGCGTCTGTTGTTGTGTCTGCTGCCGTCTCCTGTGCTCCACAGCCGGTCAGCATTGCGGTAAACATGCACATTGCACTCATTACTGCTAAAAACTTCTTCATTTTAAAACCCTCCTTAGATTTAAATGTGTTTTATCTTAGCGCCATTGGCGACTAATTCAGTTTATTTTTTCTTTTTGAACATACCGTTTCTGACAACTACATCAAGAAGTACGGCGAATACTACGATAACACCGATTACAAGTCTCTGGATACCAACCTGTGCACCGATCATGTTCAGACCATTTTCAAGTGTCTGCCATACAGCTGCACCTGCCAGAGTACCGAGCAGAATACCGGTTCCTCCCAGAGGAGAGACACCACCGATAACGCCTGCGGCTACACCGTACATCTCGTACATATTTCCGGCTTCCATATTTCCCATACCCGCCTGTCCGCAGAGGATCAGACCAACGATAAAGGAACAGAATGCACTTACCAGATAGGTCTTGGTTGTTGTTGCAAATACACTTACACCGGAAAGCTTCGCTGCATCCACGTTAGAACCGATCGCATAAATATGACGGCCTGTTCTTGTCTTCGATAAAACAAAGAAGAAAATTACAAACAGGATAATAGCGATCCAGAAAGTATTGTAAATTCCAAGTGTCTTACCATAGTAGAAAATGTTCTGGAATGCGTCTGCCTGCTCCTTCGGGATACCGGATGCAATGGCATCTGTATTTCTGTTGCCGTTTACCATGTAAGCAACACCTCTTGCTGCAAACATTGTACCCAGTGTTGCGATGAAAGGCGGGAGCTGGCACTTACCAACCAGAACACCGTTAACTACGCCGATCAGCATACAGCTTACAAATGCGATCAGGATTGCCAGCCACGGATTCACGCCTGCTGCCATCAGGGTAGCACTGATCATGGCACTCATTGCCACAACAGAACCCATGGACAGATCAATATTACCAGTAATCAATGTATAACTTTGTCCGATACCGATGATCAGGTATTTGGACATGGATCTGAGCAGGTTCGTCACATTCTGTCCGGAAAACACGGTAGGATTGATGATACCGAAGGCAATATAAATGATCACCAGACCAACAAACGCTGTGAGAGCTCCTCCCATTCCTTTAATTGCCAAAAGTCTTTTCAGCAGACTTTGCTTTTTCTGATTCATTTCTGTTTCCCTCCTATTATTCGCCACCGGCTATCTTTTTCTCAAATCTGGTCGCAAGTGTCAAAATCTCATTCTGTGAGGTCTCTCTGGCATCCAGTTCGCCAGTGATACGACCGTCACACATTACAATGATACGATCTGCAATTCCCATTACCTCGGGCATCTCCGAAGAGACAAACATAACCGCAATACCTTGTTTTTTCAATTCATTCATCAGGTTGTAGATCTCGACCTTTGCCGCTACATCGATTCCTCGTGTAGGCTCATCGAAGATTACCACTCTGGAATCTCTTGCCAGCCATTTACCTACAACAACCTTCTGCTGATTTCCTCCGGAAAGATTTCCTGCATTCACTTCCACATCCGGTGTCTTGATCTTGAGATTCTTTACTGCCTGTGCACACATGGCATCCTCTTTGCTCTTGCTTACAACGCCCAGCTTGTTGCACAGAAGATCCAGATTCGGAAGTGCTATATTATGGCGGATACTCAGTTTCGTACAAAGGCCGTCCTTCTTACGATCCTCCGGTGCAAGTACGATACCTGCGCGGATCGCATCATTCGGCTTGGAAATATGGATTTCCTTGCCATCCAGATAGATCTCGCCGCTCTCTTTGGGATCTACCCCGAAGATCGCCCTTGTCGTCTCTGTTCTTCCTGCACCCATCAGACCTGCAAAGCCTACAATTTCTCCCTCATACAGCGAGAAATTGATGTCCCTCACCATCTTTCCAGCGTTCAGATTCTTTACCTCAAAAATCTTCTTTCCAACCTTGCAGGAGACACGCGGGAACTTCTCTTTGATCTCTCTTCCGACCATTCCTGCGATAATCTCATCCATTGTCGTATCCTTGAAGTTCATGCTTGTGATGTACTGTCCATCTCTCATGATCGTCACCCGGTCTACGATATGTGCAAGTTCTTCCAGTCTGTGCGATATGTATACAATTCCGCATCCCTTGGATTTCAGATCCTTGATAATACGGAACAGATCATCTATTTCCTTGGCTGTCAGTGCCGATGTCGGCTCATCCATGATCAGGATTCTTGCATTGGTGGAAAGAGCTTTCGCAATCTCTACCATCTGCTGTTTGGATACCGGCAGATCTCCTACCGTCTGCTTCGGATTGATGTCGATTTTCAGTTCACCCAGGATCCTTGCTGCCTCTGCGTCCATCTCTGCATTCGACAGGACAATCCCTTTGCACTTCTCTCTTCCTAGGAACATGTTCTCCGAAACGCTCAGATGTCTGCACATATTTAATTCCTGGTGAATGATCGCTACTCCCGCTTCCTGTGCCAGCTTCGGTGTCAGATCTCCGTATTCTTTTCCGAAAATCTCCATTCTTCCTTCATCTCTGGTATAGACACCACTCAGGATCTTCATCAGTGTACTCTTTCCTGCACCGTTCTCTCCCAAAAGCGCCATGACCTCACCGGAGCGAAGTTCAAACTTTACATGATCCAGAGCTTTTACGCCCGGAAAGCTTTTGCATATATTGTCCATGGAGACAATTACTTCATTCATTTCCATATCACCTGCTTCCCTCGCTTTGTTTTCTAAAGTATAGCAAATGGAAACGAAAGCAATAAGGGGGGAAACTTTCGTCTTATCGGGGGTTTTTTATGCACTTTCTATATTTTTATGGTGTAATTTTATATTTTTCATGTCAATATGCCTAGTTTTGTCAATGTGCTCAGTTTTGAGCTGTGCTTTTTGTCTATTTTGTACGATTCAAACTCAATCTTTCTATACCATATTATAACGCAAGCTAATTTTTAATCAAGTACAGATTAATTTAATCCGCGATTAAAGTTAACGTTTCTCAAAATTAATTCCGTGGTTTAATTCTCTATTAACATCTTGCTATTGCTCCGGGTTCCATATATCCTATAGGAAGCAGCACAACACATTATCTGGAGGAAGCCGACTATATGTGCAAAAACGGCTCCGGAATCCCACGATTCCAGAGCCGCTCTTCTGACTATGCTGCAATATGTATTTTTATTGTCCCCGGTAATTTGCTTTGACATAATCCCGGATTTCCAGATAATCCTCCGGCATACGACAGCCAAGAATATATTCTCCATCATTCTCACTGATCCGGATTACATATCCGCTCAGCACCTTATCCTGCAACAGCGGGAAATCCTTGATCTTGATATTGATATCTCTGCCCTTTGCATGACCAATCTCAGATGATCTGGTTGCTATGGCAAATCCATTTGCCGAAAGGTTTACCATCCGTGCGTCATAGGTCGTCGTCATGGATGCTAGTTTTACTTCACAGGCATTTCTCAACGGCATACGGGGATATTTTCTTCGGTTATGTACGGTAGGCGTTCCTGATATCTGAATCTTAAACCGTTCATCCTTCGTCATCGATATTGCAATACTCTCCCATTTATAGAGCATGTTGTCCACAACGATAAACAGACCGTATTTCTTTGTTTTCTGCGGTTCCAGAACTGCTCCCATAGCCGTCAGCTTTCCTGTCATAATATACTGACCGGTCACTTCCAGAATAGACGCTTTATATTCCTTATCCGGGTTCTGTCCGTCAATAACGGATACCCACATACCGGGACGAATATCTTCAAGACTCATAAAGCCACCGACGCCAAGTTCTTCGATCAGCCCGCCGACAGTCTCCTCAATCTTGCCGACACTGTGCATTGTCTCATCGTACTTACTTCTCATGACACGGGTATTCTGATCAGCTTTCTGCACGCTGGATGTCATAACCTCCATAACATCACAGATCTGCTTCATGTTGTCCACCATGCTCTTGTTAGAATCCTCGACCTCTGTCATGGAGTCCTTGATTACCTGAATACTGCTGCCAAGCTGCGTAGAGTCATCTGCGATACTGGCTACGCTGGAATTAACCTGCGTGATCTTCCCGAGCACGGCATGGATCAGTGTTATCGTCTGTGTGATGGAATCGGTCATCTTCTCCGATGTCTCTTCCAGATGCTCTAAGGCTGTCCAGATACTGTTGGAAGAATTTTTGGTTCCAAGGCTTAGTTCCCGGATCTCATTCGCTACAACAGCAAAACCCTTTCCGGCTTCTCCGGCTCTGGCTGCCTCGATGGAAGCATTGAGTGCAAGAAGATTGGTCTTGTTGTTGATCCCATCGATCGTTCCGATCTCTTTCTTTGCCATATCAAACTGCTCCCGGAATTCTTTCAGGATTCCCTCCAGTTCATTGGCAAGGCCAGCTACCGTATTGGTGGATTCTACCACATCCGTCAGTTCATCAGTACTGCTCTTTGCATGTACCATCGATTCATCCGTCAGCTCCACCATCTTCTCAATAAGATCTGCCACATTAGCTCCCTGTGTGCTGATCTTCTGAGTCATATCCAGGGAAGATAATGTCTTGTCCTGCAATACGGTATTGTTCTGTGCCAGCGAATTCATGCTCTCCACTACCGCGTCTGCACTGGTCTTATTTTCATCGGTCAGTTCCCGGACAACGGTAACTCCATCTACTACTTCCGTGCTCGCACCTTTCACCGTCTCAATCGTATGGATAACTTTCTTGAGGTTATCCTCTGCAAGGTGCAGCATGGTTCCATCTGTAAAATTCAGATGATTGATTGACAGAATATATCCCACATAGCACATGAACACACTGGCTATCTGTATTTCATAGGAAGTGATATCGGAAGCCGTCCGCATTCCAAGTATCATATTTTTGATCATCGCTGCAATTACGACAAGCATTGTGTAAATTCCATAGCGCAGCATATAATTTCTGTTCTTATACAGAATCAGCATACTGGTCATAGGAAGAATGTATACGAATGCCAACACGGACTGTGTGGTGAACAGTACAAACAGATATAATATTCCGTAGCCTACTGCCACAACCTCCTTATAGATGTCCGTTGAACGCCCTTTGATCCTTAATGTCAAAATTCCTACAATAAATGGTATCCAGGCAATCAACATAAAGGCTGCATAATATCCACCGGTCCTCAATCCCTTCACAATTTCAATGGCATAGGACACCGATAAGATCACGTTTAACAACAGCCAGATTGCAAACGCCTTCTGATTGGCACTCTTTTTAAACTGTTCTTCTCTACTATTCATTTTTCCGCCCCTTTTATGTTTATAATACTCCTATCCTATATAGTACAGAATAGCACAAACGGCATGGGGCTTCAAGATTATGTTGGGTCAATGTTTCTTAACAGGCAACTTTACAGCTTTCCCAGCGCCGCTTCGTCAGCCACTACAGTCACATCATTGTGAAGCTGCAATACGGAAGCCGGTACTGCCGGGGTAATCGGTCCGAAAAAGGCATCTTTCAGAATCTGTGCCTTGTCCTCGCCAGATACTACCACCAGAATCTTGTGTGCCGACATAATGGTTTTAATTCCCATGGTATAAGCCTGCCTTGGCACGTCCTTTTCCTCTGCAAAGAAACGCATATTTGCCTTGATGGTCTGCCCGGTAAGGTTTACACAATGGGTTTCCTTCTCAAAGGCAATCCCCGGTTCGTTAAACCCGATATGTCCATTATGTCCCAGTCCCAGAAGCTGCAGGTCTACCCCGCCTATGGAATGGATAATCTCATTGTATTTGCTGCAGGCTGCTTCACTGTCCGGTTCCATTCCATCCGGCAGGTAGGTATTGTCCTTATTGATGTTCACTTTATCAAACAGCTTTTCATTCATGAAATAATAGTAGCTCTGCTCGTTTTCCCTGGAAATGCCTTTGTATTCATCCAGATTGATGGTAGTCACCTCAGAGAAATCCAAATCCCCTTTCCGGTACCATTCCACAAGCTGTTCGTAGGCTCCGATTGGTGTAGAACCGGTTGCCAGTCCCAGCACGCAGTTTGCCTTCATAATAATCTGTGCAGAAATAATGTTTGCCGCTTTACGGCTCATATCCTTATAATCTTTTGCCCTAATAATCTTCATGGATACCTCCCTTTTCCTCTCTCCAATATCCGACCTGTTAATGCAGCCTAATCTGGTTATCCAGTAAATCCAGTGCCGACTGTCCAAGCCCCATAAAGTACTGTTCCATGCTGTCTGGTATGAGGGCAAACTCCGGCACTACCCACATAGGCAGCCACTGACAGCACTGTTTCTTTATATGCTGTGTCATCTTTTCTGTTATCTCTCCCCCCAGAACAATCTTCTCCGGGTTCAGGATACAGATAAGATTTACCAGTACTTTTGCTAAAATTATTTCCCGCTTTGCAGTATCTGCACCGGTCAACTGGTTTTCCAGGTTGTCACAGCCAATCTGCATATAACCGGCTTCTCCTGCAAAGCTGTTGCAGCCGGAATACAGTCTCCCGTCTATGATAATGCCGGCTCCCAGTCCGGTTCCTTCCACATGGAGATGCACCAGGTTCCGGACGGGTAACTTCCCATCCTCACCGGTATAAGGACCGTTCATCCTTTCCCCTGCCATGTATCCCATGGCAACCGCATTGATATCGTTCATTACCATTACTTTCCGGCTGCATACTTTCTCCAGGTATGCCTGCAGCCCGAAATGTTCCCATTCCGGAATTTGTGGAATGGCAAACACCTCTCCCTGTTTGGAAACAGCCAGTACATCTTCTATCCTGTCTGCCCCCTGGTAAAAAGCATGGTCCATGACACTCAAATGGTTTAATCCGATGAACCGGCAGTCCAGTTTTTCTGCATCCACATGAAGCCTCTGTGCCGCATCATGCTTCATATTGATGGATACATTACATAACCCAATGCATTTTACCTTTCATCATATTCTTCTTCAGCTTCTGAAATTGCATTATCAATAGTCTGTGTTTCAACAATCTGTTCATAAGTTTCTATACTCATAACAACTAAAACACCATATCCATTCTTAGTAATAAAAAATAGGTTTTTATTCTAGCATAATTATATGCATTCTACAATTACATATCCTTGAAAACCTGTCAAAACTCACATAAAAAAAGATGAGAGGGAACATATATCCCAACTCATCTTTTCCACATTTTTATTGTTTTTCTGTCATATTTTTGTTTTAGCCTTCATTTTGCATGCGGCTCAGCTTCGCACTCTGGTCAGCTGCGATACAGGCATCAATAATTTCCTGGATGTCGCCATTCATAATCTTATCCAGCTTATACAAAGTCAGGTTAATCCGGTGGTCTGTCACACGTCCCTGCGGGAAGTTGTAGGTGCGGATCTTCTCGGAACGGTCACCGGTACCGATCTGGCTGCGTCGCATTTCTGCCTCTGCATCATGACGCTGCTGCTGCTCGATATCATACAGCTTGGCACGCAGAAGGGCGAACGCCTTCGCCTTGTTCTGAATCTGGGATTTCTCTGTCTGGCTATACACCACAATACCGGAGGGATAATGCGTCAGACGCACCGCCGAGTCTGTTGTGTTAACACACTGTCCACCATTTCCCGATGCTCTCATGACATCAATACGGATATCCTTATCTTCGATCTTAATATCAATATCATCATCGACCTCCGGCATAACAGCCACGCTGATCGTCGAGGTATGGATACGTCCGCCGGACTCTGTCTCCGGTACACGCTGTACACGGTGTACTCCACTCTCATATTTGAGCACGGAATAAGCGCCCTGTCCGGTCACCATAAAAGTAACACTCTTCATACCGCCAATACCGATCTCCTCGGCCTCCACGGTCTCAACCTTCCAGTGACGGCTCTCCGCATAATGTACATACATACGGTAAATCTCTGCCGCAAAAAGGGCTGCCTCGTCGCCACCCGCTCCGGCACGGATTTCCACGATTACGTTCTTATCATCGTTCGGATCCTTCGGGAGCAAAAGAATCTTGAGTTCGCGTTCCAGCTCCTGTACACGCTTCTTGGCTGTATTCAGCTCCTCTTTTAACATCTCTCTCATATCGGGATCAGACTCTTCCTCGAGCATGGCAAGACTGTCCTCTATATCCTGATTCTTCTGCTTATATTCCTTGTAGGCTTCCACGATCGGTGTCAGATCACTCTGTTCCTTCATCAATGCACGGAATCTCTCCTGATTGTTTGCCACATCCGGCTCGCTCAGTTCATTCATGATTTCCTCGAATTTTCTAAGCAGATCATCTAGTTTATCAAACATAACTACCTCCTCAATAAAGTTCCGTACACGACACGGTCCAGTCCCGCATAGTCCTGCACAACCTGAATTTCCGTAAATCCTTCCTGTTCCATAATATCCCGGACCGCTTCTGCCTGATCGTATCCAATCTCATAATACAGGCTGCCACCGTTTACCAGATACTTTGTTGCTTCTCTTGTAATCTCACGGTAAAAATGCAGCCCATCCTCCAGTCCATCCAGAGCCATCCGTGGTTCATGATCCCGCACCTCCGGCATCAGACCTTCCACAACGTCTGTCCGGATATAAGGTGGATTCGACACGATCAGATCAAACTTATCTTCACCGGAAAACTCCGCAGCTTCTCTGAAAAGATCACTCTTAACAAAAACTGCCTTCATCTCCGGCTTCTCTCTTTTCAGTCTATCATAGTTGGCTCTGGCTACCTGCAAAGCTTCCTCCGACAGATCAACTCCGACACCCTCACAGTCGTTGGAGTATTGCAGCAGGCTCAGCAAAATGCATCCGGAACCGGTACACATATCCAGTATACGCATACCATCATGCAGGTTGCGCAGAACCTCTTCGACCAGAATCTCGGTGTCCTGCCGCGGGATCAAGACCTGATCATTTACCAGAAAATCCAGTCCCATAAAATCCTGATGTCCCGTCAAATGCTGCAAGGGAACATGAGCCGCCCGCTTCTCCAGCAGCTCCTGATATCTCTTATATTCCTCTTGTGTGACCTCGCGGTCCCCGTGCGCAAGCAACGTATTCCGGTCTGTTTCACACACATACTCCAGAAGGAGTCTGGCATCCAGCACCGCCTCTTCAATTCCGGCCTGCTCCAGTCTGCTGCTCCCCTCCCGGTAAACTTCGCGGTATATCATAATTCCTCTTCTTTTTCCTGCGGCTCATCATCCACCAGCCAGGAATCGTCCACTTCATAGCCAAAGGTATCATACAGATACTTTTTCCAGTCAAATACAGCTTCCACGGCGGCAATGGCCACCTCCACCATACTTTCATCCGGCTCCTTCGTGGTAAGCTTCTGTAAAAGCATACCCGGAGAGGAAATAATTCTTACAAGGATATTGTTGCTTTTTCCTGCCAGGCGGATGATCTCATAGGATATTCCTGCGATCACCGGCACCAGCGCGATACGGATCAGCACACGATAGACCGGATTCTGTACACGGATAAAGAAAAACAACACAACACTCACCAGCATAACAAACAGTAAAAAGCTGGTTCCGCAGCGTTTGTGCAGTCTGGAACTGCGCATGACATTTTTCACGGTCAGCGGGCGTCCCTTCTCAATACAGTTGATACATTTATGCTCCGCGCCGTGGTACTGATAGGTGCGTCTTATATCTTTCATCATGGAGATTGCCAGAATATACAGGACGAAAATCACAATACGCAGGACGCCCTCCAGAATGGCAAGCAACGACGCATTGCGGACATAATTCTCAAATTTTGAAGTCACAAAGTAAGGTAGTACCATGAAGATACCGATTGCCATAAGCAGGGACAGCACCATTACAATCCCGCTGAACACCTTCTCCGCTTTATCCTTAAACAGCTTGTTAAAGGCGCGGTCCGCGATCGTCTCCTTTGCATCCTCCTCCTCATAGAACGAAGCAGAGAAATTCAGGCTCCGCATCCCAAGAACCAGCGAATCGATAAACTGAAAAATACCACGTACAAACGGTACATTCATCAGCTTATTTCCATGCAGGATTCCTTGGTAGTGCTCTATCTCCACCTCGATCTCACCGTCCGGTTTTCTGACTGCTACGGCATACTGATCCTTGTTCTTCATCATAATGCCTTCCAGCACCGCCTGGCCACCGATTCCGGAATATCTTGTATTCTGCTTTCTGCTCATACATTTCTCCCTAACAACTAAAAGGTTGAGATCTTCACCTCAACCTTTTTCAAATCACATTTATTTGCTTTCCACACCGTACTTCTTATTGAACTTATCAATACGTCCACGTGCCTGTGCCGCTTTCTGCTGGCCAGTGTAGAATGAATGACACTTGGAGCAAACTTCTACGTGGATTTCAGGTTTGGTAGAACCTGTTACGAATGTGTTACCGCAGTTACATGTTACTGTTGCCTGATAATATTCAGGATGGATTCCTTCTTTCATCTCTTTCACCTCTTCTAGTATTCAAAAGTAAATAGACGTGTTACGCCACAATCTGTTTCTCATCCCACGCCGTCTTAAACCGACAGCTTTTACATTGTAGCACAGCGTTTCAATGTATGCAAGACCTAATTCGTAAATTTACAATCAATTTACAACTATTTCACCCGTTCAGAACAGAGTCTCTGCATCATCAGATAAACTTCATCTTCTTTACCATGTTGACAAATTCAAAGTTGTTCTTCGTTCTGGCAAACATATCCAGAACTTTCTCAACCGCTTCATCCGGTTTCAAGCCGTTTAATGCCTTACGGATAATGTTGATTGCCTCCAGTTCTTCCGGTGTCAGCAGCAGATCCTCTCTTCTGGTGCTGGACTTTGGAATATCGATAGCCGGGAACACTCTCTTCTCGGACAGCTTACGGTCTAAGACGATTTCCATATTACCGGTTCCCTTGAATTCCTCGTAGACGACATCGTCCATCTTGCTTCCGGTCTCCACCAGCGCTGTCGCCAGAATGGTCAGGCTTCCGCCCTCTCTCATATTACGCGCCGCACCGAAAAACCGCTTGGGCATATGCAGGGATGCCGGGTCAAGACCACCCGACAAAGTACGTCCACTTGGCGGCACTACCAGATTGTAGGCTCTTGTCAGACGGGTAATGCTGTCTAACAGGATCACCACATCCCGCTTGTGCTCTACCAGACGTTTGGCTCTCTCGATCACCATCTCTGATACTCTTTTGTGATGCTCCGGCAGCTCATCAAAGGTAGAATAGATAACCTCCACATTCGGCCCTTCGATCGCTTCCTTGATATCCGTAACTTCCTCCGGACGCTCATCGATCAGAAGAATGATGAGATGTGCATCCGGTGCTGTTTTGGTAATCGACTTTGCAACTTCTTTCAACAGAGTGGTCTTACCTGCCTTCGGGGGCGATACGATCATACCTCTCTGTCCCTTACCGACAGGGCTCATCAGATCCATAATACGCATGGCAACGGATGCGCCCGGTGTCTCCAGCTTCAGTCTTTCATTCGGGAAAATAGGTGTCAGATTTTCAAAGCTGACACGCCGCATAGCCACCTCGGGCGAATAGCCGTTGATGGATTTCACATACAAAAGGGCGCTGAACTTCTCATTCTGGGTCTTGATTCTGGTATTTCCCTCCAGAATATCGCCTGTCCGCAACCCGAAACGGCGGATCTGGCTCGGTGCCACATAGACATCGTTCTCACCCGGAAGATAATTTTCACAACGGATAAATCCAAATCCGTCACTCATAACCTCCAGGATTCCCTTTGCCGTCACACCACTGTCAAGCTCTGCCGGGAATTTGTCCTCGTCCGCAGCCGCACTTTCCTGTTTTCTGTAAGTGGATGCTCCTTCCTCTCTCGGTGCTCCCTCTTCGCGCCTTGGATGTTCTCTTCTGGCTCCTGCCGGTGCCGAAGTTCTGACCGGAGCTTCTTTGCCTTCCGCCTTGTCTTTCTCGTCCTGCGCCAGCATCGCCTCCACAACCTCAGCCTTCTTCATCGTGGATGTCCCCTTGATTCCACGTGCCTTTGCAATCTCTTTCAGATCTGCAAGGGCAAGCGACTCGTATTTTTCTCTCATTAACATTCCTCCCTGATTTACGGTCACTGACAAATACCGTCGGTTTCCTTCTTTACCATCTATCTTTCTTAATACTTAACTCTTTCGTCTAGGGGTTTTATTACCTGATATGACTTAGAAATCGTAACTGTGTATGTCGATTATTATACACTAAATTTTTCCAAATAGGAAGTATCTTTTTTGGATATTGCAGTAAAAAAATAAATACTATATGATAGATAGAGATAAATAAAGATAAGATATGATATCCTATAGAAATGAGGTAAGCAGATGACAACGAATGAAAAAGCATTAGCATTACACGAAAAATGGCACGGGAAACTGGAGACCGTCTCCAAAACTCCTGTAAAAACACGAGAGGATCTCTCCCTTGCCTATACTCCCGGCGTAGCCGAGCCATGTAAAGTGATCGCGCAGGACAAAGAAGCTGCCTATACCTACACCTGGAAATCCAACACCGTAGCTGTTGTCTCAGACGGAAGCGCTGTTCTGGGACTTGGCAATATCGGTCCCTATGCCGCCATGCCTGTCATGGAAGGAAAAGCGGTTCTCTTCAAGGAATTTGGCGGTGTCAATGCCGTTCCAATCTGTCTTGATACGCAGGACACCGAGGAGATCATCAAGGCTGTCACCTATCTCGCACCGGGCTTTGGCGGAATCAATCTGGAAGACATCAGTGCTCCACGTTGCTTTGAAATAGAAGAAAGACTTAAGGAAATTCTGGATATCCCGGTATTCCACGATGACCAGCACGGAACTGCCATCGTCGTTCTTGCCGGTATCATCAATGGTCTTAAAGTTGTCGGAAAACAGAAAGAAAACTGTAAGGTGGTTGTCAACGGTGCTGGAAGCGCCGGTATTGCCATCACCAAACTGCTCCTGACGTACGGATTCCCCAATGTCATCCTCTGCGATAAGGTCGGCATCGTGAGCAAGACCACGGAAGGCATGAACTGGATGCAGCAGAAAATGACCGAGGTGACAAATCCGAACAACGAGACAGGTTCCCTCGCCGATGCCCTTCGCGGAGCTGATATTTTTGTAGGCGTATCTGCCCCCAACATCGTAACTCCGGAAATGGTTTCTTCCATGAATCAGGATTCTATTCTGTTTGCAATGGCCAATCCGGTTCCGGAGATCATGCCGGATGTTGCAAAGGCCGCCGGTGCGCGTGTGGTTGGAACCGGCCGTTCCGATTTCCCCAATCAGGTAAATAACGTGGTCGCCTTCCCCGGCATCTTCAAAGGAGCACTGGAAGGCCGCGCTGTACAGATCACAGAAGAAATGAAGCTTGCTGCCGCCAAGGCTATTGCCGGTCTTGTTCCGGAGTCAGAACTGAACGAGGACAATATCATGCCGGAGGCCTTTGACCCACAGGTGGCAGAGGTTGTTGCACAGGCCGTGAAATCCCATATTCCGCAGGCCCAGAAATAATGGAACGTAACCTTGATCAGACAGACTGGCATGGCAAACCCTATTACTCTGTCGATGCCTACTGCAAAAACACCTATGGTGAGAAGCTTTATAAAATAGCTGTCAACACCGGACTTGGCTGTCCCAACCGGGATGGTCTCTCCGGCACCGGCGGCTGTATTTTTTGCAGTGCAGGCGGAAGCGGTGATTTTGCCGTTGACTACAGTCTGCAGCACTCCATATCCGATCAGTTACAGACCGGAATTACCTTTTTTCATAACAAGAAAATCGGCAACCGTTTCATTGCCTATTTTCAGGCTTACACGAATACCTATGCCCCGGCAGAGGTTTTGCAGCCTCTCTTCCGGGAAGCGCTTGCCGAGCCAACCGTAGCAGGTATTTCTATCGCCACACGGCCCGACTGTCTTCCCGAAGACATCATGACCATGTTAGTACATGTCAGACAGGATTTTCCGGACAAATTCATCTGGATTGAGCTGGGACTGCAGACGATCCACGAACAGACCGCCCGTTTTATCCGGCGTGGCTACCCTCTTGCCGTCTATGACGATGCTGTCCTCCGTCTAAAAGCTGCCGGTTTTCCTGTTATCACGCACCTGATTCTGGGGCTTCCCGGCGAAAATCCGGAAATGCTCCTGCAAACGATCGAACACATGAACAGGATCGGTACCTGGGGTGTCAAACTCCAGCTCCTGCATGTTCTGGACGGCACCGATCTGGGAACCCTTTATCAGAATGGTCAGTACCAGCCCCTAGACAAGGATACCTATCTTGAGGATGTCATCGCCTGCATTGCAAGGCTTTCTCCCGAAATCGTGATCCATCGTGTAACGGGCGACGGACCTTCTGACCTTCTCCTTGCTCCTATGTGGAGCCGGAACAAACGTGATGTGCTCAACACTCTGCATCACCGGCTGAAACAACAGAATGTATATCAGGGATGCCTGTATTCCTGATGGAAAGGCCTTTATCATGACCAAAGAACCACTTACTTTATATAAGCTGATTATTTTATATATGCTGGACCGCGTGACCTTTTCCCTGACCAAGGCGCAGATCAGCGACTTTATCCTGGAGCGTGAATATACCAATTTCATGACACTCCAACAGGCATTTGCCGAACTGGAAGATGCTGATCTGATCACCACACACACCAGCCGCAACCGTACCTATCTTGAGATCACCTCCGAGGGACACGACACCCTTACCTATTTTGGTGGGCGTATCAGCAGCTCCATCAAAAAAGATATCGACCATTTTTTTGCCGAAAACGAAATGGAAATGCGCAACGAAGTAGCGATCCGCGCCGATTACTACAAGGCAACCTCCGGCGAATACGAAGCGCATCTTATCGCAAAAGAAAAGGACGTGACAATGGTGGAAATCACCTTGTCCGTCCCTGATGAGGCTACTGCCTCTTCTATCTGCGCCAACTGGCAGACAGAAAACCAGGATATCTATCAATATCTGGTTTCCCGTCTTTTCTAGTCTGTACCTTCTCTTTAAATTTAATGGTTTCTGATCACTTCACTCCAACTTGATATTCCGATCACCTTCAATGCAAAATCTGTGTATGCGGATGACTGTGGTGTGTCCACATACTTATAAGCATTATAGATAGACTTGTGGGCACCGCCCTGTGTGTTGATTCCAAGGGCAAGTCCCTGCGCCACCTCGGACGCTGCATCCGTCTGTCTTGTGAACAGCATGCTGTCAATATGGCTGTTTGCCTCCACGATCTTATACGCATAGACAAACGAAGCTGCCTGTAAATCCTGTCCTGCGGACGAAGTGTAACCCATCTCACTCAAAATGACATGTCTGATATTTCCATCCTCTGTCAGATATTCTTCCTTCTGAAGATAATCTGTCAGCACATGGATATTCCGTATCGTGATGACCGGCGATGTCTCCGAATCCAGCACATACGATCCCGCCTTGCCGGATGTACTCCATGCCTTCGCGCTTGTGAGCGGATAGTTATATGGATGATAGGCTACGCCCCAGTCAATATTCCCGTATTCTTTCAGATATTTGTTGAAAGCGTCCAGAACTTCCTTCGAACCATATCCATTGTTGGAATACAGACTCTTGCCCCACTGCTGATCAAGTGATATGTACACCCTCGCATTCCCATTGATGCTTCGGATCGCATTATAAAATACACGGAAAGCGTCAGCATACTCCTTCGCGTAGCTTGCAGTATCCAGATGCTGGATGTAATTCCACTCATTACGGGCATTGATCTCGTTACCGATGACCCAGTTCATAACGGTTCCGTGTCCTCCTCCGGAATATCTGCTCGTCAGGAAAGAGGCAACCGCGGCGATATATTCCACGCCCTCAGAGTTTGTCGCATTAAAGGCATAGTACTGGGAGTTTCCGCCGCCATCTCTGGCCTTCGGGTGGATCAGCTCCATATAGCCCGGATTGATATCGTTCAGGATAATACCGGTTGTGGTTATCTTCTTGTTGCTGAGTGTGGAAAAGATAAAGTCATACTCCGCAACCACCTGTCCGTTAAAAGAATAGGTTCTTCCATTATAAGTATAATAAACCGTTGGATAATACGCATTGGTTGTATTTCCAAGGATACGGCTGAGCGGGATATTATAAGCTGCATGTTTCACGCCCAGATCGTCCAGCTCGGAGCCATGAAGCTTCTCCGGGTCTACCAGAATTCCCTTCTTGGAGTTTGTGCTGATAAAGGACGGATTATACTTTGCAATCGCCTGCGGGTTCGTTATATAGTGCGGCTTGCTGACCGCCAAGTACTCTCCATTCTGCTTAATGGCGATCACAAACTTGGAGAACAGTCTGGAACTGACCGTATTGTAATTCAGATTCACGGAAAAGGTTAACTCCGTATCCTTCTCCTCCTCGATGATATACTCGTCATCCTCGATGGCATCCTGATAGCTTTTCAGGGCAAACAGATAATAATATCCGTCATCACTGAGGGCAAGCTTGTCCGTCCTCATGGAGATGTCTACCTTGCCGGTCTCCGTGTTGATCACACAGCTTTCAATCTCTGCAAAATCTTCCGCATTCTCCGCCGTAAGTCTGACCTCCGGCGGTCTGTTGCCGATGCCGTCCAGCATATAGCCGGCTGCATCTACCAGAGTCTGTGTCGTGTCTTTTCCTGCATTTTCCCGCAGCGTTTCCTTCTTGTGCTGCGTTGTGCTGTACTCTGACAGCTCCACAGCCGTCTTGTGCACCATAGCCTCAACAGCCGCGTTCTCAGCAGCCTTTCTGGTCAGATGACCATAGAGAAAGTAACCGGAAATGCTTCCCGCCACGACGAAAACTCCCAGACAGACAAGAACTATTTTCATAAGTTTTTTCCTGTCTGCTTTGGGAGTGCCATTCTGTTCGTGTTCTTCGATGGTATAAGTTTCCTCCACCGTGATCGTACGCTCCAGAGCACCGCTTTCGTTGACGGTCACGGATTCGCCGACTGTCACCGACTCTTCCAGAACCTTGCCGCGGCGTTTTTCTTCACGGATGCGGCTCTTTTCGGCCTTCATCTGATCCTTCATACGCTTCTTTCTGGCTTTGGCCTTGCGTTTGTTCTCTGCAAGCTTTTCCTTGTCCACCGGTCTTCGTCTTTTCTTTTTTTTCAGCTTTTCGTTGTTATCCTTCTCCATCACGGGCTGCTTCTTCCTTTATTCTCTTCAAATGATTCCTGATATCTGCTTCATAGCCGTTATCTGTCGGTTTGTAAAATTCTGCCTGTTCCAGTCCATCCGGCAGATACTGCTGCTGTACATAATGATTCTTATAATCATGGGCATACTTATAACCGGTTCCATGCCCAAGCTTCGCCGCCCCTTTGTAGTGAGCATCCTGTAAGTGGGCAGGAATCGGCAGATTCCCGGACTTTTTCACCGTATCCATCGCTGCAAATACTGCTTCGCAGCTCGCATTGCTCTTAGGCGCACAGGCCACATAGGTAGCTGCCTGTGATAAAATGATCTGCGCCTCCGGCATTCCCACACGCTCCACCGCCAGCGATGCGCTGACAGCAACATTCAGTGCCATCGGATCAGCATTTCCCACATCCTCTGCGGCACAGATCATGATTCTTCTGGCAATAAAGGTAACATCCTCCCCGGCATACAGCATTCTGGCCAGATAGTAGGCCGCTGCGTCCGGATCAGAGCCACGCATGCTCTTGATAAAAGCCGATATGGTGTCATAATGGTTGTCTCCGGTCTTGTCATACCTAAGTACCCGCCTCTGAATACATTCCTGCGCAACCTCAAGCGTCAGATGGATCTTTCCATCCTCGCTCCGGTTGGTCGTCATAACACCCAGTTCCACCGCATTGAGGGCATGTCTTGCATCTCCCCCGGAAAGCTCTGCCAGGAATTCCAGTGCATCCCCGTCAATCTCCGCCTCATAGGCTCCCATTCCACGTTCCCGATCATAAACAGCCCTCTGGATCAGAGTTTTGATATCCTCTTTAGACAGCGGCTGCAGTTCAAAGACAATTGAACGGGAGATCAGGGCACTGTTCACCTCGAAATAAGGATTCTCTGTTGTGGCTCCGATCAGGATCAGCGTACCATCCTCCACAAACGGAAGCAGGTAGTCCTGCTGACTTTTGTTAAAGCGATGGATCTCATCAATGAACAGGATGGTTTTCTTTCCATACATCCCGCTCAATTCCTTCGCCTTATTCACGACCTCCTCCATATCCTTCTTGCCGGCAACGGTCGCGTTGATCTGTGTAAACTGCGCACTGGTCGTGTTGGCGATCACCTTCGCCAGAGTTGTTTTACCGGTTCCGGGCGGTCCATAAAACAAAATGGAACTGAGTTTATCTGCCATGATGGCACGATAGAGAAGCTTATCCTTACCGATAATATGCTGCTGCCCCACCACTTCATCCAGTGTTCTGGGGCGCAGCCTGGCCGCCAGAGGCGACTCTTTCTCTTGATTTGTGCTTCTCATATACTCAAATATATCCATTTTGCTCTTTTCCGCTATTCATAATATACATAGGAATACATTTAATCATAACATTTTTGTAACATATCCGCAATGAATTTTTAATTTTTACTTTTTAATCTGATCCAGATACTTCTTTGTCTCAGCAACTA
Source organism: uncultured Lachnospiraceae bacterium (assembly GCA_934385475.1). Taxonomy (GTDB): domain Bacteria; phylum Bacillota; class Clostridia; order Lachnospirales; family Lachnospiraceae; genus UBA3282. The sequence continues at coordinate 45,825 of CAKRPS010000014.1, forward strand.
CCACACCGCTGAGCGCTACCATAGCGATCAGGTTCGGAATTGCCATCAGTCCGTTAAAGATATCCGCAATCGTCCAGACTGCCTTAACTGTCATGAACGGTCCGATGAAGATAGCCAGAATATACAGCCAACGATATACCTTGACAACCTTCTGCTTTCCACCGGAAAGATATTCCAGACATCTCTCACTGTAGTAATCCCATCCCAAAATGGTTGTGAACGCAAAGAAGATCAGACAAACCATCAGGATAAAGGCACAAACCTTATCAGGGAAAGGCATACCCGTCTGAAACGCTCTGGTTGTGACATCCACTCCTTCCAGACCGATATCCCAGGTTCCTGTAATGACAATGCACAGTCCTGTCATCGTACAGATAACCAACGTGTCGATGATCGTTCCCATCATGGAAACCAGACCCTGTTTTGCAGGCTCCTCTACATGAGCTGCCGCTGCAGCGATCGGCGCACTTCCCAGTCCTGCTTCATTGGAGAAGATACCTCTCGCAATGCCCTTCTGCATGGCGACCACCATCGCTCCCAGCATACCGCCTGCTGCTGCACGAAGACCAAAAGCTCCCTGCACGATTTGTACGATTGCATCCGGAATCTTGGTAATGTTACAAATAAGGATAATCAGGGCAGATACTACATATAAAACTGCCATAAACGGTACGATTACCTCTGCAACCCTGGAAATTCTCTTCAGTCCTCCAATGATAACAAGGGCTACACAGATTGTCAGAATAATGCCCGCTATGATAACAGCAATCGAGTAATCCATGCCAAAAAGATGCACGGTAACCTGACTGTCCGGATCAAAGAATCCCTTCACTGCACTGGTAATTCCGTTTACCTGTGTGAAGGTGCCGATTCCAAATAAGCCAACGCCTACACCGAAGAAGGCGAAAATTTTGCCAAGCCATTTCCACTTAGGTCCCATTCCTTTCTCAATATAATAGAAAGGTCCCCCGATAATATGTCCGTCTTCTGCTACAACACGGTACTTGACCGCCAACAGACATTCGGAATACTTGGTTGCCGTACCGAGCAGCGCTGCAATCCACATCCAGAACAGTGCCCCCGGGCCTCCTGCAACAAGTGCTGTCGCCACACCGACGATATTTCCGGTTCCGATCGTCGCAGAAAGTGAAGTACAGAGTGCTCCGAAGCTGGAAACCTCTCCGTGTTCGCCGGATTTTTCATTCGCCCGGATCAGCCTTATGGCATGTGGCAGCTTTGTAATCTGAAGTCCCTTCAAACGCACAGTCAGAAAGATACCTACTGCCAGGATCAGTACGATCAGTGGGATACCCCAGACAAAATCGTCAATGATACCCAATACCTTGTTGATTGTTTCAAACATTTCCTCATTCCTCTCATTCTTTTCATCTTTTGAGCCTAGTATGACCCCTGCATTTTATCACAAAATCCCCAAAAGAGAAAGAGCGAATCTCAGTCAAACAGGATCTCTTCCACCGTCACAAACTCATAGCCTTCCCCTGTCAGGATATCAATGATCCTGAGCGCCGCCGTCACGGAGGACTTATACTGGTCATGCATCAGGATGATAGCATTCTCCTGCGCCTTCCCACATACCTTCCGGGTGATACAGTCCGCGTTGCCACTGCACCAGTCCAGCGGATCGATCGTCCACAGAACCGGGATCATGTTCAACTCCTTTTCAAACTGCTTATTCCAGCTTCCGTACGGAGGCCTGACATACGGAACCTCCTCCCCCGTAAGCTCCCCGATGATCTCATTTGTCCGAATCAGTTCCTGTCTGAAAATCTCTTCATTCCCTGCATTCAGCTGCAAATGGCTGTAGGTGTGATTTCCAATCAGATGTCCCTCCTCATGCATTCTTCTGACAATCTCCGGATTCTGTTCTGCTGCCTCACCCGTGACAAAAAAGGTGGCCTTCACACCTCTTTTGCTGAGACCGTCCAGAAGCTGCGGGGTATATTGGGGATGCGGACCGTCGTCAAAGGTAATGGCTATCTTCTTCTCTGCTCCGCCCTCCTGTTGTGTTGTTGCAATAACAGCTTCTGTCCTCTCATCGTTCATATGTTTAATTACGATTATATTTATAAACAACATAAAAATCCCCAGTAGCATCAGGCAGTACATTTTTCTTTTCATAACAAGAGTTATCCATTTCTCAATCTCTTCCTACTATATATATGCCTGTTGTTACCGGGGTAATCAAGGATTCCCTATTTATTTTCAGCTTCAAGCCGCAATACAAACGCCTTGGTATAACCATCCATTTTGTGGCAGTCCAGTTCCAGTTTTCCACCATGCATCTCCACGATCCTGGCAGCAATGCTAAGTCCAAGTCCGCTTCCTCCGCTGGTGCTCCTCGCCTTATCCGCACGGGAAAACGGTTCAAAAATATGCTCTGCAAACTCCGGTTCGATCTCCAGTCCATCGTCCGCCACCGTCAGGACACGTTCTTCCAGCCGGACCAACACCCTTCCTCCTGTCTTCCCATAGCGGGCTGCATTGCTTAGCAGGTTCATAACGGCTCTTCCCATCTGCAGCTTATCCATCTCATAAGCAACCACTTCCTCCGGGAGCTCCACATTCAGCTCCATCTGCTTTTCCTCGAAATCTTTATAGACAAGTGCCGTATTCTCTCTCACGAGTTCCGCAAAGTCGCCCTTTTCCAGATGAAGCTCATATCCCTCGCTGTCCAGCTTGACATATTCAAACAAGAGGGTCAGCAGCTCACTCATCCGCATGGACTTTGCATAGACTGCCTCCAGATACTCCTGTCGCTTTTCTTCCTCTCTGACAATCCCGTCGGAAAGCGCCTTACTGTATCCGCAAATCGTAGTGAGTGGTGTCTTGATATCGTGTGCAATATCGGAAAGCAGAAGGTTCCGCTGCCTTGCATAGGCCTTTTGCTGCTCCTGCTCCTGTTCCATCAATTCATTCACCTTCCCGGTTACCATCCGATAGTAGGCAAAAGCCCCCACCAGATACGGCAGCAGAGTGATAAACAAAAGCACTACAAAAACCACAAACACAACTACTTTCAGAAAGGTTCCCCATATTCCCGTAAGCGGTACCGTATTTATATGGATATGCAGGGAGCTTTCCATAGTGCTTCCCAGCCATCCCCGCAGAACTCCTGCTGTTCCTTCCGGCAGAAAATCCAAAAGCAGATACAGGATTCCTCCAACGAGCACCTTCGGGATTCCGGTCTGTCTCTCGATCGTGATCTGTTGCTGCTGTACAAGGGAAAACAACACCGGCAGCACCACATTACGATACAGCATGGAAATCAACTCAGAGCCTACATACACTCCTGCCATGATCAGTATGAACCTTTTGATCAGGAACCATTTTAATTCCTTTGAGCTTTCTATTTTCTTATCCTTCACTTTCTTTTCTCCGCAACCGGTTCTTATGCGCTACTTTTCAAGACGGTATCCGAGTCCGCGGATCGTCTTGAGATATTCCCTGCCATCATGCTCCAGCTTGGCACGCAGTTTGGAAATGCAGACCATCACACTGTTATCCGACACAATGTATTCATCCTCCCAGCCCTGCTCGAAAATCTGCTGCTTGGTAAAGACTTTGCCCGGATTTTCCATAAACATTTTCATAATGCGGAATTCCACAGAAGTCAGTTCGATCGGCTCTGTTCCCCGATAGAGAAGACACCCTTCGATATCCAGACTCAGATCCTGCACCTGCAGTTCCTTCTGCACCTGCTCTCTTGCACCAAGTGCATAAAATCTGCGGATATTCGAATTGACTCTCGCAACAGCCTCAAGCGGTGCAAACGGCTTTGTGATATAGTCGTCTGCACCGAGATCAAGGCCCAATATCTTATCCGATTCTGTTCCCTTAGCGGACAGCATGATCACCGGAACATTGTTCTTCTCCCGAATATTGCGGAGCACACGGTAACCGTCCATCCCCGGCATCATGATATCCAACAGGAGCAGGTCATATTCCTGCTCCCCGAGAAGTTTCATTGTTTCCAGTCCATCCTGTGCCTCCGTCACCTCATAGCCATCCTTTTCCAGATAGAGACGCAGAACATCCCTGATTTCCTGTTCATCATCTGCGATCAGTATTTTATATCCCATCAACGAATTCCTCTTCTCTGCTTCCCTTGATTGCCTTATACAATGCCGCATCCGTAAGGTTCTTGTAAGGTGCTACATAAAATACCGCCAGAATACCACAGGTCAGCAATGACAGCAAATGCCATCCGATAAAGGAAAGATCCAGTACAAAGGTATTCCATTTCTGACCTTCCATCATATCCTTGCTCAGCTGCAACGCCTCCTTATAGTCCATCTCCGGATTCTCCGTCATAATGTAAGGAACCAAACGGTACTGATAGGACTTATAAATACCGGGAATGATAAAGAGCAGTGCCCAGAGAACAGTGTACAGATCTCTGAAAAACATCGTCTTAACAATCTTTTTGTAGGAATGATCAAAACCGTATGCCACTTCCTTAACCTCTGCCGTATCATCCACTCCCTTAAGCATGAACTTCCGTATACCGACTTCAAGTGGATTGATCAGAACAGCATTGACAGCCAGTCCGATGGCCAGTGCAAGAACCACAAACACAAGCACAAATATCGCAATGGTCAGACCTACAATGATCATATCCGTTTTATCCATGGTCTGGGCAGCATTTTCCGCAACCGCTGGTGCTGGTGTCACCTCAGTTTCCGTTCCTCCTCCGGCAAAACTGCCGCTGGAGGCATAACCTCCTCCGGTAATCAGGGCAAGTATCATCGCCACCAGTACTGTTTTCCAATAGTTTCTCCTTAAAGCCACTTTGGCTTTCTCTTTTAATTCTTTTCTCGTCCACATAGTGTTTACCTCCTCTTGAACTGATATCGTAAGGATAACACCCACACATTAAACTTAACCTCGTCTCATCTTAACACAATCTTAAAGCACAAAAACTATTTAAGACTCCTCCAGATTCATATACCTGACATACAGCTGCGCAAATGCATCCTCCTGCGCCAGATTTATCACCTTGATCTTCCTCAGGATTTCCTCAAATTTTTCTTTGGAAATTATGCCGTCCAGAAGGTCACGTCCGATCCGGTATGCTCCTTCAAGGGAAGTATTCCCGGCCGCCTTCACTTTGCCACGCATCTGCCCTGGCAAAAGACCTATCTCAAATGCGGCCTCCACATCCAGATAATAGCCGAATCCCCCGGCCAGCCATATCTGATCGCAGGTGGTCTGTCCCAATATTTCCCACAAAATCTCCACTCCGGCACGCACAGCGGCCTTCGCGAGCTGTAGTCTGCGCACATCCTCTTTCTGTAGCAGAAACTGCCCTTCTTCCCCTGCTTTTATGCCTTGCGCAGTTTTGTTTTCACAAATCTTTATTCCTTCTTCAAAGTACGGAGAACACATAAGTCCTGTTTCATCTATGATATGTTCCCGTCTCAGACGATCCATAACCGCAACCATATCGGTTCCTATCAGGTTTGCGCTCGCACCGCCCTCAAAAGCCGGACCGGCAGCCGTCGCCGTAGCTGCCATCCTGTCACCCGCCCTTGCAACAATCTCTCCGTTTGTACCCAGATCGATCAACATGCTGTTTCCGGCAAAATTATCCTTGAGCATGGAAAGCGCATACAGTCCGGCTACGATATCTCCTCCCACAAAGCTGCTGATCCCCGGAACAATATAGACCGGGAATTCTCCCTCTTTGTTTTCCGTAAGCAGCTCCAGCGTCACCGGGGCAAAAGGGCTTCTCCCCAGAGTCGAGACATCAAAGCCCATCAGCAGATGCACCATCGTCGTATTTCCTGCAATACACATACAGGAAATATTTAAAGTAACACTTGTTATCTTATGGAGGTTTTCCCGGAACTGTCTGACTCCACGCTCCAGCACTCCCCTGACCTGCGCCTGCAATGTGTCCCTCTCCCCGGCACAGGATGCCTGTATTCTGGAAAGCACATCGGCTCCGTAGCTGCGCTGTGGGTTCAGTTCACAGTAGGTATCCGCCACCTCACCGGAACACTTGTCCCGAAGCTGCATGGCAATCGTCGTCGTCCCCAGATCTACCGCAATTATGCCCTCAAACGCTTTTTTCTCTGCATCATAGGTTTCCCAATTTATCGGTTTCTTCTCATATGGAACAGAACCATCATTCTTTTCTGACAGATTTATCACTTTTGTCACAATCGGAGTGGATGGTGTCTCCACAAACGCGACCCGGATGGTACAGTTATTCTTTGGTCTGCTCACACAGGCCAGGCGGTAGCCATCCCGCAGTTGCTGCGGCGCAATCCGCTTTCTCTCAAGTGCCGTAGGCATCGGTGCTGGTGTCCGGTACTGCACAAAGCATCTCCCGCACTCTCCCCTTCCTCCGCAGAAAGCAGAATCTGCCAGACCGTTTTTCAACAGAGTTGTCAGAAGTGTCTCCGTGATATCATGTGCCAGAACAACTTCTCCGGTCTGTTTTTCGTCCCCTGAGGCAACCACGGTTCTGCCATTCGTAACATCCGTTCTTTTTATAACCGTTACCTGAATTTCCTTAGACAAATTGGTTCTTCTCCGCATCATAATGATAGTCTATTCCTGCCAGCTTTGTCTCAATCTCCGCCTGCCCCACATCCAGGTCCTCGCACATCGCTGCCAGACTTCCGTAATAGTCACGCAACTTCAAATTCACAAAACTCAACAACATCACCGGATCCTGTGGTATCATGTTCTGTCCTCCTATAATTAGTTATCTTATTTGACAAATCAATAACCAAGCTAAGGACCCTTGGAAGACGCTGGTACTTAGTGGCTGTATTCCGGCCACTTATGTACCACTGCGTCTGGAACGGAGCGAAAGCGCGTCCTTGCTGGTTATTGGATTTGTCTATATATAATATATCAAACACAATTCATTTCCACTGTATAGTGTTCCCCATCACTCTGTACCTCTGCCATGCTTCCGCAGATCAGGGGCATCATCGGCGGCAAATGTCCGATGTCCACATCCATCAGCACCGGCACCTGATACTTCCGGAGCATCTCATAGACTGCCTGATAGTGGTCGATGCCAAACTCCTCCACATCCATTCCAATGCGCGGACGTCCAATCAGGAAACCGCTGCAATGCTCAAACCATCCTGCATGCTCCATCTGCCACATCACACGTCTTATTCCCATCAGGTTCAGGTCGCAGGCTTCCAAAAACCACAGAATGCCGTCGTCCTTATATTTCTCTGAAAACTCCTGCACACGGTCATACCGGGTGCCAGTCAGGATTCCAAGGCAGTCCATACACCCGCCCAGAAGTCTTCCGGAAAACTGAATGGATGCTCTCCCCTGTTCCGTATTCTTTCCGCTTCGCAGGCTCTCAACATTTGTCGTCCCATCCGGCAAAATATATTTGATCCTTGACTGCTCCGTCAGATGATACGGCACAAGCGGGTTTTCTTCATCTTTGTATGATTCCTTCTCCCACATATCGTACCCTTGCATTGTCAGCTTCCGGCCCTGCAGAAGTGCCATGGCATCCTCCACGGAAGAATGTCTCGGCTCCATGCCGAAGGTTCCTGCACATGGGCCGTAAACAGAAGCCGTATCACACAACGTTGTAAGGAGGAAGGTCATATTCGTATTGTCTGAATAGCCCATGTACCACTTCGGCGATGCCTTCCCGATCTGCTCAAAATCCACATGATCAAGGATTTCACACATCAGTTCTCCACCGCCACAGGAAATAAGGCAGTCGCTGTCCTTATCACAATAATACTCTGTCAGCTCTTTCCCGCACTTTTCCGGCAGGTTACTGATCCCAACGCCCTCCGCAACATAGCAGTTCGGGCCAAGCTTTAAGGTAAAGCCCTGCTCCTTCCACTTGTCCTGTGCATGCAGGAACGCCGACTTATACGGTTCTGTGGCACAGCCAAACGATGGTGCAACAAAGCCGATCGTACCTCCCGGCTGCAAAAACTTCGGATATCTCATAAATTAAATCTCCCTTTAAAAAAGTTTGCTCCTCTTACGCAAAAAAATCTCCCTGAGGTTTTCACCTCAAGGAGATTTTATCACACTTATTTTCTTTTCGCCACCAGCGCACCATTTTCCACGGCAATCTCAATCGTATCACCCGTCGCTACCTGATCAGCCAGGATCAGTTTTGCCGACAGTGTTTCGACATATTTCTGGATATACCGTTTCAATGGTCTTGCTCCGTATACCGGATCATAGGCATTGTCCACAATGAACTGCTCTGCCTCCGGTGTCAGTTCCACCTTCAGCTCCCGGTCAGCAAGTCTTGTGTTCAGATCTTCGATGATCAGACGCACAATGCCTCCGATGTTGTCCTTGGTCAGCGGCTTAAACAGGATTGTCTCATCCAACCGGTTCAGAAACTCCGGACGGAAGTGTGCCCGCAGATCATCCATAACGAGCTTTTCTGCCTGCTCACTGATATTTCCCTGCTCATCAATGCCATCTAACAGATAGGATGCACCGATATTCGAGGTCATGATCAGAATCGTATTCTTAAAGTCCACGGTCCTGCCCTGTGAATCTGTGATACGTCCATCATCAAGCACCTGCAACAGCACATTGAATACATCCGGATGTGCTTTCTCGATCTCATCAAACAGTACAACCGAGTAAGGTTTCCTTCTGACGGCCTCTGTCAGCTGTCCACCTTCTTCATAGCCAACATATCCCGGAGGCGCTCCGATCAGTCTTGACACAGAATATTTCTCCATATATTCACTCATATCAATACGGACCATATTGCTCTCATCATCAAACAGGGCGGCGGCAAGTGCCTTGGCCAGCTCTGTTTTACCAACACCGGTAGGTCCTAAGAACAGGAAGGAACCGATCGGCTTCGTAGGGTCTTTGATTCCCGCTTTAGAACGGATAATCGCCTCCGTAACCTTGGTGACACCTTCATCCTGCCCAATGACACGCTTGTGCAGCTCCTCATCCAGATGCAGAGTTTTGTTTCTCTCACTCTCTGTCAGTTTAGCCACCGGAATGCCGGTCCATCTGGAGATGATCTTGGCAATCTCCTCCTCCGATACACTCTCATGCACCAGGGAAAGATCCTTATCTTTTACCTGTTCCTCCTCGATGGCAAGCTGTTTCTTTAATCCCGGCAGGGTGCTGTAGTTCAACTCACTCGCCTTCGCATAATCGCCTTCCCGCTGCGCTTTCTCGATCTGTGCATTGACAGCCTCGATCTCCTCACGTAACTTGGAAAGCTTTTCTACAGAGGCTTTTTCGTTTTCCCACTGCGCTTTCTGATTATTAAATTTATCTTTAAGTTCTGCAAGTTCCTTCTGCAGATCCTCCAGTCTCTCCTGACTTAACCGGTCCTCTTCTTTTTTCAGTGCAATCTCTTCAATGGACAACTGCTGAATCTTCCGGTTCAGTTCATCCAGCTCTGTCGGCATGGAATCCATCTCCGTCTTGATCAGTGCACAGGCTTCATCCACCAGGTCGATCGCCTTATCCGGAAGGAAACGGTCGGAAATATAACGGTGGGAGAGAACTGCCGCACTTACAAGCGCGTTATCCATAATCTTGACACCGTGATATACCTCATAACGCTCCTTTAATCCACGCAAAATGGAAATGGTGTCCTCCACCGTAGGCTCTTCCACCATAACCGGCTGGAATCTTCTCTCCAGTGCAGCATCCTTTTCGATATACTGACGGTATTCATCCAGTGTGGTCGCACCGATACAGTGCAGTTCACCTCTTGCCAGCATAGGCTTCAACATGTTTCCGGCATCCAGTGCGCCGTCCGTCTTGCCTGCGCCGACAATCGTGTGCAGTTCATCGATAAACAGAATGATCTGTCCGTCGCTGTTCTTCACATCCTCCAGTACCGCCTTGAGTCTTTCCTCAAATTCTCCCCGGTATTTAGCACCTGCTACCAGCGCGCCCATATCCAGAGCAAAAATTTTCTTGTCTTTCAGGCCCTGCGGCACATCTCCTTTGACAATACGCTGTGCAAGTCCTTCTACCACGGCCGTCTTACCGACACCGGGTTCACCGATCAGCACGGGGTTATTCTTGGTCTTTCTGGAAAGGATACGGATCACATTCCGGATCTCGTTATCCCTGCCGATCACAGGGTCAAGCTTCTGGTCCTTTGCCTTTTCCACAAGATCCTGTCCGTATTTCTCCAGCGTATCGTAGGTTGCCTCCGGATTGTCGCTTGTCACTCTCTGGTTGCCCCGAATCGTTGACAATGCCTGTAAGAAACGCTCTCTTGTAATTCCGAACTCCCGGAACAGCTCCTTTATTGTCTTGCTGGGATACTTGATCATGGCGAGAAACAGATGTTCCACGGAAACATACTCATCTCCGAACACCTTCATCTCGTCCTCAGCAGAGATCAGCACTTTATTCAGATATTGCCCGATATACGGCTGTCCGCCCTGTACCTTGGGCCTTTTCTCTATCATCTCTTCTACTTTATTTACGAAATACTGCTGGTTGATCTCCATTTTCTCCAGAAGCTTCAACAGCAGACTATCCTCCATGGTAAGCAGACTGTACAGCAGATGCTCCTGTTCAATCTCCTGATTGCCGTACTCGCTGGCAATCTTCTCACAGCCCTGAACCGCTTCCACGGATTTCTGGGTAAATTTATTGATATTCATAAGCTCTCCCTTCTGCCGCCTGACATTTTCCACTTGCAAATGCCCTGTGACCGGCCACTCATGTTTTCTTTCTTTGTTCTCTATCTTGAAATATAGCACTCATTGTTAGCACTGTAAAGAGGTGAGTGCTAAATAATTTGTATCTTTTGCTATCAGCGGTGTCATGTCTCAACGCTTATGACGCCACCGCAGCAAACTCCTGTAACCTCTTCTTCGCGTCCGCACTCAGATGCTTCGGCACCTGAATCTGGACGACTACGTATTGATCGCCTTTTTGAGACGGATTCTTCATCGATACGATGCCTTTTCCTTTCAGCCGGATCTTGGTTCCGGACTGTGTTCCCTCTTTAATCTTACAGCTTACCTTTCCATTCAAGGTTGGAACGATCGCTTCTCCACCGAGTGCCGCTGTCTGGAACGGAATGTTGACGGTCGTGTAAATATCCATGCCCTTCCGTTCAAATCCGGCCTTCGGCCTTACCTGAACCTCGAGCAGCAGATTGCCTGCACTGCCGCCATTCCTTCCGGGTCTGCCCTTGCCTTTGAGCCGGATCTTCTGTCCGGAATCAATTCCCGCCGGAATATGCACCTGCAAGGATTCCTCTCTGCCATCCGGTGCCCGGAAGCTGATCACCTTATCTGCGCCAAGTGCTGCCTCCTCAAAGCTGACATCCACCCTGGCAAGCATATCTTCGCCTTCCGCTCTGTAATCTGCCTCGCCGAAAAAGTCCTCGTAGCCACCGCCGAAACCGCTGTGGTACGCACCACGGAAGCCATCCTGCGCACTTCCTCTGAAATGCCCCTTAGAAGTATTACCAAAAATTCCTTCAAAGATATCATCCAGATTTTCACCTGTATAATGAAATTCATGAAATCCACCGCCTGGATTTCCATGAAAATGAAATTCTCCACCGCCAAAGCCAGCTCCCTGACCGGCTCCGGCTCCGGGATCAAATCCCTCTGTAAAGGCTGCATGGCCAAACTGATCATAAAGCTTCTTTTTCTCCTGATCGCTGAGCACATTATAGGCCTCTGTGACTTCCTTAAACTTTTCCTCTGCAGAAGGATCATCTTTATTCATATCCGGATGATACTTTTTGGCCAGCTTACGGTAGGCCTTCTTAATCGATGCCTCATCCGCTGACTTGTCAACTCCGAGAACCTCATAATAGTCTCGTTTCTTTGCCATGTCATTCACCTTCTCCCTGTCTCCTGTCAACTCTCACCATTATTTCAAAGCAACTGTCCGGCAGCCGCCTCCATAATACAAAGCCGCCCCGGAAAAGCTCCGGGGCGGAAATGATTGTCAGCCTTCAATCGCTACACGTTTCTTGGTTTCAACCGCCTTCGCTTCCTTCTTCGGAACATCCAGCTTCAGAATACCGTTTTCAAATTTGGCATGGATATCATTTTCCGTGATATCGTCACCGACATAAAAGCTTCTGCTCATAGAACCTGCATAACGCTCCCTGCGGATGTATTTGCCTTTCTTATCGGATTCATCCTTGTCGAGTCCCTTGGCTGCCGAAATATTCAGGTAGCCATTTTCAAGCTGGACATCAATTTCGTCTTTCTTGAATCCCGGCAGATCAATGATGACTTCGTAGCCATCCTCTTTCTCTCTGACATCAGTCTTCATAACATGTTTTGCATGTTTTCCGTAAAGCTCCTTGTCAATATCCGGGAAACGGAAATCCATAAAATCATCAAAAATATCATTACCAAATACGCTGGGCATTAACATAAGTCATTCCTCCATTCTATTTGTGACGCTAACGCCATCTGAAAAATTATTTTTACATTTGCTGTGAACTCTGGGAAATCAACTCTCTTTCGATTATCTCTTTTCCTTTCCCTTGTTCTAGTTGTACTATAACACGCATTATTAGCACTGTCAAGAGGTGAGTGCTAATTATTTTGTGAAAAAAATGTGAACACCGAAATGTCCACATTTTCACGCCTTTACAGGATTTTTCTAAAAATACTCATCAA